>JAUNQE010000096.1 GCA_030536365.1 Erysipelotrichaceae bacterium
TCCTTTTGGGCGGAGGCATGGCCCATAATGACGGACTGGTGCAGGAAGTAAAGGATGCCAACGGCTGGATCGCGCCGATCTTTGTCTATCCGGGTGAATTCGAAATGATCGCTCTGGCCTCCGGTGTGCAGCGTGTCCTCGAAGGGAAAGAAGAGCTGAAGGAATATACAGGCATACCTTACTGGAAGGGATTCGATTTCTAAACTTATCCATACAATAACAGCAGCCGCCGGTCTCCCGGCGGCTTTCAAATGAAAGGGGACATGGATCGGAAGATCCTCTTTATTTTCGGAGCAGAAAAAGCAGGGTGATCTTTGATTTCTGTTATGATAGGGCTATGTCAAAGAGGCCTGTTTCCCACTTTCTGATCTTTTTCGCGATCGACTTTCTTTTTAATATGGCCTCCAACTACGCGCACCCGGTCACCCCGACCCTGATCGTCGAAAGGGGACTGGATGCCTCGATGTTCGGTGTTGCCTTCGCGGCGATGATGACGATGTATTTCCTTTTTTCGCCGTTATGGGGAAGACTCTGTTCCTATATGCCGGTCAAACGCATCCTTTTGATCTGCTGTCTCGGTTATGCCGGCGGACAGACGCTGTTCGCTATGGCACAGAGCGAAACAGCCGTGATCCTTGGACGCATGTTTGCCGGATCCTTCGCCGGCGGATTCTACGTTGGCCGGACCAATTATACAGTGACGTTTTGCGGAGATGACCAGGAGGAACGCGGCAGAAGACTGGTTACCCTGGCGACACTGCAGGCAGTCGGAGGAGCGCTCGGATATTTTACCGGCGGTCTTCTGGGCGTGATCTCGGTCGAGACCGCTTTTATGACACAGATCCTCGTGATTCTGTGCTGCGGGATCCTGTGGACACTTTTCTGTCCGGACGACACCCCGTATAAGAACATTCCCGAACATCCTTTAACTCTGAAGGATATCAATCCCTTCTCCGCGATCTATGCGGCCCGCAGTTTTATGACGCCGGTACTGGCAGTCATCTTTCTGATCACGGCATCGACCTCGATCGGACAGTATTCCTACGAACAATGTTTCAACTATTATCTGAAAGACCAGTACGGTCTTTCTTCTGCCTATAACGGCATCTTCAAGGCCGTGATCGCGATCCTGACGCTGCTTTTAAACAGCACGGTCGCTGTCTGGCTGCGCCGCAGGACGGATATCAACCGTTCTTTCCTCTATGTGCTGCTGGCCTGTGCGGGACTGCTCGGGATGATCCTGTTCAACGGTCCGCGCTGGCTCTTTATCGCGGTCTATATCCTTTTCAGCGGTTTCGTGACTTTATATCTGCCGCTGCTGCAGATGCTGGTGACAGGCCGTTCACAGCCGGAGAACCGGAACGAGATGATCGGCTTTTATCAGGCGATGAATTCTTTCGGCGGGATCTTCGGCGCATTGTTTGCAGGCCTGATCTATGCGCAGGGCGCAAAACTCCCGTTCATCCTGGCCTTCCTTTCCTATTGCCTGGCTCTTTTCCTGGCATTGCGTTACCGGAAACTTGTCAAAAAGGAAAAAGCCGGCAGATAAAAATCACCGGATCTTATCGATCAGGAATACTTCGCGTCGAAACAGTTAGTGATCAGCGGTCAGGAGCTGATCTTTTTGTGTAGTTTACATTTCACGAAGCTTATGATAGACCGTTCTGGAAAACTTGGTCTCTTCCAGCAGTTTCAGTTCTCTGAATTTCTGCATAGAGGAGATCAGAGTCCTTTTGGAGACAGAGGTATTTTCGAGAATTTCTGCGTTTGAGATCCCGAAATCACTCAAAAGAGTCGACTCAGCCAGCAGTTGCAGGATCTTTCTTTCCGAAACGGTAAAGTCTTTCTTTGAAAAAACAGTTGTCTCGATCCTTTCTTTCTTTTCTCTCAGCTCATGATTCAGCTCATCTGTGTATAAATGCAGTATTTCTGCGATATCCCCAAAACAAGCATTTAAGGAACCATACATATGTTCATGCCTTGCTTCGTCGAGAGCTTTATAATAGGAGCTTTTTCTCCGGTTCAAAGCAGCACTGACACTGAAGGCAAGATAGGACCCGGTCTCTTCGAAATACTTTTGCGTGAACAGGAAACGACCGAACCGCCCGTTTCCGTCGTAAAAAGGATGTACCGTCTCGATCAGAAAATGAGAAAGGATCAGCCTTTCAAACAGATCTTTCTGCTGATCGTTGTACAGCCCCAGGAATTCGTTCATTGCGTTGTTTACGGCTTCCTCAGGGAAGAATCCTCTGTGCACATTCTTTAATCCGTTCGTGATGAAGACCGGACCTTTCCGGAAATAGGTGCCGTCAGGCCTGTCTTCTTTTTCGATCGCTCCTTTAAAAAAAAGATCGTAAAGGTCCCGCAGTTCGTGAAGGTCGGAAGGAGAACGGATGCCATCTTTAAGCAGGGTCGAATAGCCATTGAGGATGGATATAAGTTTTTTATCCTTTCCGGTCGTATTTCTTTGCATAAACGTAAAGATGTCGTGTCTCGTGGAATGGATGTTTTCGATCCCGTTGGTCGACTCGATCTCCCGTATCAGAAAGGACTGAATTAGTTGGGTTTGCCCGAATTTTGAAAAACTTTTGAAAAGCGACTCAAATTCCCAGTTGTCGCTATGAAGCTGCAGCAGTACTTTTGTCGCAGCAGGATCAGATAAGAAAAAATAAGGTGTTGATGAATCGCCAAAAAAATGGATCGTCTGCGGATTCTTGCGGATACTGTCCAGCAATCTCGAAAAATCATCTTTCGGAAGTCTGTAATACTCTTCTTCAAGCTCTTTTGCCATTTTTGCACCTCTACGAGAATAATATCAATTTAAAGTGCAATAATATATAAAAATTGCACTTTAAAATAACATTCTTTTTATTCTTTCTTCGGTCACACACTGTAAATTAAACGTATTTTCCGCAGAAGGACGCCTGATGTAGAATAGAGAAAATGATGAACTTTCCTTATTCGGATGATGAAAGACGCTGGCATACGCTCTCCTTTGAGACAAGGAGACTTTTCGGCTGCCGTGCCGTCAAAGTCATGCTGGATGCGGGAATGACCTGTCCCAACCGCGACGGAACAAAGGGTTACGGCGGTTGTATTTTCTGTTCGGCCAAAGGCGCGGGCGAAACGAATCACTGTTCCGCGGAAGCGATCCTTGATCAGTATGAAAAGAACAGGGAGATCATGCGGAAGAAATGGCCGGACAGTCTGACCATTCCTTATTTCCAGTCCTTCAGCAACACCTACGCGCCTGCGGACAGGATCCGTGAGATGTTAGCTCCTTTCCTGGATAAAGAGGAAGTCGCGGCCGTTGCGATAGCGACAAGAGCAGACTGTCTCGAAGAGGATGTGCTTGAAGTTCTGGAGGAGGCAAATCAGAAGAAACCCGTCTGGCTGGAACTGGGATTGCAGACATCCAATGATCAGACCGCGAGACGCATCAACCGCTGCCACAGTTTCGCTGAATTCCGGGAAGCGGTCTTCCGGGCAAAAGAAAAAGGACTGCGGGTATGCGCGCATGTCCTTAATGGTCTTCCCGGAGAAAGCAGGGAAGATATGCTGCAGACGGCCAGAGATATCGCGGAGCTTCCGCTTGACGGAGTCAAGTTCCATATGCTGAACGTGCTGCGCGATTCTGTCCTGGGGCAAAGATATGAGCTTGAACCCTTTCCGCTGTTGAGCGAAGAGGAATATATCGATATCCTGATCGCCCAGCTCGAAGTTCTTCCTGTAAATATCACGGTCGAACGGGTCAGCGGCGACCCTGTTCACCGGAATCTTCTGGCTCCGGAGTGGGTGCTGCATAAAAAGAAGGTGCTGAATCATCTGAAAAAGGAGATGATCCTCAGGGATACCCGGCAGGGAAAGTATTACCGGCAGAACAGAGGGTCTGCCCCGAAATAATAGCCAAAAAAGAAGAAGCGTCATAAACTGTACCCCTTGTCAAGGACAGGGAAATAAAAAGCAGATGTAAGGCGAAGC
>JAUNQE010000047.1 GCA_030536365.1 Erysipelotrichaceae bacterium
CACCGGCCTGGGCCTGGCCGAGGCCAAGGCGAAGGTCGAGGGCGTCCCCGCCGTCATCAAGGAGCAGGTCTCCAAGGAAGACGCCGAGGCTCTCAAGAAGCAGCTGGAGGACGTGGGCGCGAAGGTCGAGCTCAAGTAATCCGTATCCAAGCAAACCAAAAACCGCTGAGCGAAACGCTCAGCGGTTTTTTTGTTGTTTTACAGCACGCCGCGGAAGAACGGGATCTTCTTGAGCGCCCAGTCCACCAGATAGGACAGGACGAACGCAGCCAGAACGACGAGCGCGAGAATGCCGACGATCAGCCACGGCAGGATGCTGCCTTTCGGACAGGAAACAACAACTGTTTTTGTGCCCTGCGGAATATCCGCGACATTGATCGTGACCTTTTTCCCGTCGACAACACCGTAGTTGCAGGTCGCCTTATTCGGCATATTGACAACGATCTCCATTTCGAAGTCGCTGAGTGAAATATTCTCCAGGGACTGGTCAAAATCGGAGAAAGACTCCACGGTCGCCGCGATCAGATCCGCGACCGGAATCTCCAATACGATCAGCCCGTCCTCGACTTTCGCCTGAAGCTCACTGTCAAGACCGGTCACGGTATAACCGTAATATTCCTCATCGCCGACCTTTTCCTTTGCAGCAGTCACCTTGCCCTTAAAAGTTTCGTCATCCTTGTAGGAGTCTTCAACCTGTTTGACAAGTTCGTCCGGCTCCACCTGCATCATATCCATCATGCCTTTGGACATCAGGAACGTCATGCCGGCAGTTGTTTTGCCGCTCTTTTCAACATCGTAAGTTATACGGACTTTCATACATCCCGTTAAGGCAGCGGCGACCAGTAAAACCGTCAGTGCTTTTATTAAATGTCTTTTGAATTCTTTCATGATCTCTCCTTGTCCGCTCACCGTTTTCCTCTTTTGAGTACAACGTCGAGCTCTTTCATTTTCGCGTAGACTTCTTCTGCTTCCTGTTGCAGTGATCCCAGAGAGATCCCTCTCTCCCGGATGACCTCCTCCAGCGCGGCCGAATAATCCCGCTTGTGCTTTTTGTTCAATTCGTGCCAGTTGATACCGGCAAACAAAGCGGCGGTCTCCCGGTTCAGGGGCAATTTTCCCTGCTCCATCAACACCGCGATCACAGGGTAACCGCAGTATCCCTGCCAGTATGTCGCGCTGTCATTCGAGGAATAGACATTTCCTTCCCAGGCGATCGTGTAGATCTTGCTGTTGTCGGAGGAGCGGACATGCGCTTTGTTTCCGTCTTCCGCAAACTCGATCCGCTTATCCGCGATCGCGGTATAGGCTTCATAGATCTTCTCGACCGGTCCTGTTTTCATGAAATTCCTCGCTTTCTATTTCCATTATATTCTTCCTTTCCGATGTTAAAAAAGATACAATTTAAACATGAGACCAATTCAAGTGTTTAACGAGATCGCCCCCCTGAAAAAGGTGCTTCTGCACCGTCCCGGGAACGAGCTCCTTTATCTTACTCCGTCTAATCTGAACGATCTTCTGTTCGATGATATTCCTTATCTGAAAGGCGCCCAGAAAGAACACGACAACTTCGCCGCCGTTCTCAAAAGCCAGGGCGTTGAAGTCATCTATCTGGAAGATCTGATGACAGAAGTCCTGAACAACGATCCGTCTCTGCGTGAGCCGTTCCTGAAACAGTTCATCGTGGAAGCCGGGATCCATACCAAGCGTTATCAGGATCTTCTTTATTCCATTTATGATCGCATCAGCGACAACCGCAAGCTCGTGCTCAAGACCATGTCGGGACTCAATGTCAGCGAGCTGCAGGTCAATGCGGATTTCTCGCTGGTCGAAAGGATCGCGAACGAAAGCGATCTCGTGATCCAGCCGCTTCCGAACCTTTACTTTACCCGGGACAGTTTTGCCTGCATCGGCAACGGGGTCTCCCTGAACCGCATGTATTCCCTGACGCGCCGGAGAGAAACGATCTACGGATCCTACATCTTCCGTTATCATCCGGAATATAAGGACAAAGTCCCGCTTTATTATGACCGCACCAGCAACTTCCACATCGAAGGCGGCGATATCTCGAATCTCAACGGCCATACCCTGACGATCGGTATCTCCCAGCGTACGGAAGCGGATGCGATCGAGGAGCTGGCGGACAATGTGTTCTTCCGCAATGAGACCGGTATCGACCGGATCCTTGCCTTCCACATCCCTGCCACCCGTGCGTTCATGCATCTTGATACCGTCTTTACCCAGATCGACTACGATAAATTCACCGTCCATCCGGGCATCCTCGGCACGCTTGAGGTCTATCTGATCGAACCGGGCGCAGAGGAAAGCTTAAAGATCTCCCGTATCGACGACAGTCTGGACAGGATCCTCGCCAAGGAGCTGGGTCTGAGCCAGGTGGAACTGATCCAGTGCGGCAACGGCGACCGTGTCGCTGCTGAGCGGGAACAGTGGAACGATGGCAGCAATACCCTGTGCATCGCACCGGGCAAGATCATCGTCTATAACCGCAACGAGGTCACCAACCGCGCCCTGCGCAAAGCAGGTCTTGAAGTTCTCGAGATCGAATCCTCCGAACTCTCGCGCGGCCGCGGCGGTCCGCGCTGCATGTCCATGCCCTTACAAAGAGATCGCTGATCTGACTTAATAAGAACCACAAAGGAGAAATAGAAAATGGGATTAAACATCCGGGGAAGAAGTTTCCTGACATTACTTGATTACACGACCGATGAGATCAATTATCTGCTTGATCTTTCCGCAGATCTGAAAAAACTGAAATACACCGGCACCCCGCACCGTTATCTTGAAGGAAAGAATATCGTCCTTCTGTTTGAAAAGACTTCCACCAGAACCCGCTGTTCCTTCGAAGTCGCCGGATACGATCTCGGTATGGGCGTCACCTATCTTGATCCGGGTTCCTCCCAGATGGGCAAAAAGGAATCCCTGCGCGATACCGCGATGGTCTTAGGCAGACTGTATGACGGCATCGAATACCGCGGCTTCAAGCAGAGCGTCGTTGAGGATCTCGCGAAATATTCCGGCGTTCCGGTCTATAACGGACTGACCGATGATTTCCATCCGACCCAGATGCTGGCGGATGTCCTGACGATCAAGGAAGAATTCGGAAACGTCCGCGGACGCAAGCTCGTCTTCTTCGGTGATGCGCGCAACAACGTCGCCAACTCGCTGATGGTCGTCAGCGCCAAGCTCGGTATGCATTATGTTGCCTGCGCTCCGCAGGAACTCATGCCGGCAAAGGAACTGGTCGAAAAATGCCGCAAGATCGCGGAAGAGACCGGTGCTGTCATCGAGCTTGAAAGCGATGTGAAAAAAGCCGCAACGGATGCGGATGTCCTCTACACCGATATCTGGGTCTCCATGGGTGAACCGGATGAGCTCTGGGCAAAGCGTATCGAACTGCTCCATCCCTACCAGGTCAACCAGAAGGTCATGTCCTACGCCAAGAAGGAAGCGATCTTCATGCACTGCCTGCCTTCCTTCCATGACCGTCAGACGATCGTCGGCAAAGAGATCTATCAGAAATTCGGACTCGAAGCCATGGAAGTCACAGACGATGTGATCTACGGCCCTCAGGGAAGAGCCTTCCAGGAAGCGGAAAACCGTATGCATACGATCAAAGCAGTATTGTATGCGACATTGAAATAATGACAAACGATCCGGCGGCAGCGACTCAGTTCCGCCGGATTTTTTCATGCAAAAACTTTTTTAAATTATTTATCATTTTCTTCTTGTTTTTCTGAAAATGACATGCTATAGTAATTGAGCAGTGCCTGAATAGCTCAGTCGGTAGAGCGCTCGGCTGTTAACCGAATGGTCACAGGTTCGAGTCCTGTTTCAGGCGCCACGATGGCCCGTTGGTGAAGTGGCTTAACACACCGCCCTTTCACGGCGGCATTCATGGGTTCGAATCCCGTACGGGTCACCACTTATACTGATCCCCTAGCTCAGCTGGTAGAGCATCTGACTCTTAATCAGTGGGTCTAGGGTTCGAATCCCTAGGGGATCACCACTTTGAAAAAACGCCTTGTACAAGGCTTTTTTTGTTGCTTATTTGAGAAGCGGCTGCTCCGTGATTGGAAACAGCCGCTTTTTTATTCCCCCTTTCTGGGAATTTCTTGTCTTTTATCAGAGGAAGGAAGATCCGCCGGTCACGATCCAGCACGCCAGGATCGCGATGACCAGAGCTCCGGTGTAGACATTATGGGTCTTGCGGTAGCAGATCGTTCCGAAAAGCGAGAAGCACAGGATCTGCGGCAGGAACAGGATCAGTAGCGACATGAACGGTCCGCCGAAGGTGCTTCCGAACAGAAGATCGGCGCCCGGTGAGATGTTCATGAAGAACGGGATGTATTCGATCAGCGTAATGATCACGATACCTCCGGCCATGAGGAAGAAATTCTTGCACCAGTCACCGAGGAAGCCGGCTGCCCCTTCTTTATAGGTGGACTTTGTCCGGAAAGAGGCAAAGATCTTGGAGTTATTCATGATATAGAACAGCGCGAAGACCGGGATATAGACCAGGAACTGCAGGAAGCGGATGCCTGTGAACGGGCGGAAGAACGGCCAGATGATGCGCAGATCAAGATCGAACAGTTTCGAGAATGCCCAGTTCACGAGATAGACCATGCCCGTCATCAGCAAGGCCAGAAGCAGCGACTTGCCGAAGAGCTTCCAGTCGATATGTTCTTTGCAGTCTACGCTGCCAAGCCCTTTTGCTGTAAGGTCTTTGGCTTCCCCGCGTTTTTTACGGCCGTGATTGCCGATCACGTTTGTAATGACCATTACCAGGATCAGGAAACCGTACCAGCTTAAGAAACCGTTGCCGATCGTCATGCGGAAGATCTTCTCCGGCAGAGGCAGAAGACCGTGCCCGAGCTGGGTCATGAACGGGAAAGAGAAACCGGCGATCAGGATCGTGATCAGTGCCCCGCGCCACCAGGATCCGCGCTTCATCATCGACGTTTCCGCAGGAAGCGGCTGAACGACAGATCGGAAAAGACCTGTTTCCAGGAGCAGTGACATGAGCGGGAACATCGCCATCAGCGTCAGCAGCATGGCAGCCAGTGTCAGCCATTCCTTATTCATCGCGCTCAGATCGTTATAGGCAACGGAAGATGTATGTCCGCTGGCGGCATCGAACCAGGCCAGAGCCGTTTCAAGACCGGCGGCGTCATGTGTCGTCAGACGATGGTTCGTGTAAAGCAGCTGCATCCGCCGCGCGCTGCCGTCGGCAAAATCACCGAACGTTGTATTCCAGGCCGCCTTTTCCGGGGTCGTGCCCAGGAATTCATAGCGCAGCGGCGTTTTTAAAAGCGCGTCGCTGACGATCGGCTCATAATCGCGGAAATAGGAGAATTCATCGTATTTCGCCTGCAGAAGCAGCACATTATTGAAATGGATCGAGGGATCGTAGACGCTGTTGCGGAACAGTTCACCGCACTGCAGAACGACTGCGACCGGTTCGATCGGGGTGCCGGAATAGGCAGCGGCCACGCTCCAGCTGGACCAAGTGCCCATGGAATGTCCGCTGACTGCCATCTTTGTATTATCGACATAAGGCAGTTCGGAAAGGTTGCGGTAAGCTTCGATCCCGCCGCAGCTCGAATCGCTGATCGCGTTGCCCTCCTCGTCCTTGGAATAATGATCATTGAAGAAGGACAGATTCGAGAAGTTCATCATCAGCTTGTAGCGGTCCGCGCCGCCGATCTTCACGTAGGTGCCGTCGGCTTCGGAGTCGTTACCGTAGTTGACGGTGACTTTATGATTGACGTACCCGCGGTTGAGCAGACCTGTCGTAGAAGCGCCGTGACCGTATTCATCCAGGGAAAGAACGGCATATCCCCTTTTGGAGAGTTCGATCGCGTAAGCCGCGCAGGTCTCATGGTCGTTCTGATAGCCGTGCAGAAGAAGTACGGCCGGCGCTTTATTTGTCTCGGTCGCCGAGACAGGCTTGTAAAGCTTGTAGCGCACTGTCGTTCCGTCACTGATCGTTACGGTGCCGTTGCTTTGCTGGATACGGTTCGCCGCAAACATGCATACCGATGCCAGAACAAGGCAAATCAGCAGCATCGCCAGAGATTTACCGGTTTTTTTCATAGAATTATATCCTCTTGTATTTCTTAACTATTATTTTAGCGTATTTCCGCATCAATGGCTGAAAAATCCGCAGGCACGCTATAATGAAAGCATGAACGTGAAACTATACGAAGACGCCGGACAGATCATCCGTTACACATTAGACGCAATCCTTCCAGACCAGGCGGTCAGGGAGGCTTTAAGCGGATTCAAAAAACCCGCAGGCAGAACGATCCTAGTCGCTGTCGGAAAGGCAGCCTGGCAGATGGCGGACGCCGCATTAAAAGAGATCGCCGTTGACCGGGGCATCGTGATCACCAAATACGATCACGCGAAAGGTCCCCTCGCGAACTGTGAGATCTTTGAGGCGGGACACCCAGTCCTGGACGAAAACAGCCTGAAAGCCGCTAAAGAAGCTCTTTCACTTGTCAGCGACCTGAAGGAAGAAGATACCGTTCTTTTCCTTCTCTCCGGAGGCGCGAGCGCCCTTTTTGAACTGCCTCTTATACCTCTTGAGACACTGCAGGATCTCAACCGCCAGCTTCTGGCATGCGGTGCTTCGATCGAAGAGATCAATACTTTGCGTAAACGCCTCAGCGCGGTCAAAGGCGGCCGTTTCGCCCTGAAATGCGCTCCGGCTCATGTCTTCAGCATCATACTCAGCGATATCCTCGGCGATCCGCTCGATATGATCGGCAGCGGTCCCGCTTATCCCGATTCCTCGACCTGTGAGGACGCTCTGCGGATCGTTGAAAAATACCGGCTTCAGATTGACGGAAAGACTCTCGCTCTTCTGAAAAAGGAGACTCCGAAAGAACTCGGGAACGTTACCACTACCCTTGCCGGCAACATCGCGATCCTCTGTCAGAAAGCAGAGGAGATCTGCGGGAAGCTCGGCTACGAGACCCGTGTCCTGAACCTTGCCCTGCAGGGAGAAGCAAGGATCGCCGGAAAAGAACTTGCCGAAAAAGCGGTCAAGCTCGCAAAAGAGACTCATTCAAAGATCGCCCTGATTGAGGGCGGCGAGACAGTCGTTACCCTGCGCGGAAAAGGCCTGGGCGGAAGGAATCAGGAGCTTGTCCTGGCTGCTGTTGAAACACTTGCCGGGCACAATGCTGCCGTGTTCTCCCTCGGCTCCGATGGGACTGACGGACCGACGGACGCAGCCGGCGCCTATGCGGATGGAGACACACTGTCTGCCATGAAAGAAAATGGGATCGATCCCGCTATGTATCTTGCGGAAAACGATTCCTATCACGCTTTCAAGGCGGTCGGACAGCTGCTGTTCACCGGACCGACCGGGACCAATATCAACGACCTGACCGTCGCACTGATCGACGCTGACTGAGAAGTGCTTTGATTTTTGAAAAACGAAAAGCAGGTTTCCCTGCTTTTTTATTTCAGCATTTTCTTTGCGGCTTTGTGGACCGCCTCGAAGCTCTTATCGCTGAGGTCATGTTCCAGCAGATGAGCGTCATGATGCGCCGTATCCTTATCGACGCCGAGTTTCATGAGGATCTGTTCCAGAACTTCGTGCCGTTCGAACACATTGAGCGCGATCTCCAGTCCCTTATCCGTGAGATGGATCGCATAATCGTCGATCGTGATATACCCTTCATTTTTGTACTGCTTCAAAGCGACTGAGACAGTTGGCCTGGAAAAGGAGAAATGTTTCGCGATATCGATCGCGCGGACCGTTTTCTTCTCCTGGGAAAGCGTATAGATCGCCTTCAGATAGTCCTCAAGTGATTCTGTTTTTGTCATGAGTTGCTCCTTGTATCTATTGTATCGTAATCGCGCTATTTTTCCAGTCTTTCGCCTTTTTCCGGAAGCCGGCGGAATGTTAGGAAAGACTAATAAAAATCATTGACAATTGTGTTAGTGCGTGCTAACTTCTTGTTAGGTATTTCTAACTACCTGAAGGAGTAAATATGCCATTAGCTCTTGCAAACATCAATGAGGAACTGATGATAAAGCGGATCGGCGGAAGCCAGGATCTGCGTCTCCATTTGGAGAAGCTCGGCTTTGTCGTCGGCGCCTTCGTCCGGATCATCACCCGGATCGACGGAAACATCATTGTCAACATTAAGGAATCTAGGGTCGCCATCTCCAAGGAAATGGCGATGAAGATCATAGTCTAGGAGGGAGAATCTATGACGTTAAAAGAAGTAAATGTCGGTGAAAGCGCGAAAGTGGTCAAGATCCACGGCGCCGGAGCTGTACGCCGCCGCATTATGGACATGGGCATCACCAAGGGGGTCGAGATCTTTGTCCGTAAAGTAGCACCGCTCGGAGACCCGATCGAGCTGAATATCCGCGGATATGAACTCAGCATCCGTAAGGAAGATGCTGAACAGGTGGAAGTTGAGGTGATCGCAGAATGAAGATCGCATTAGCCGGTAACCCGAACAGTGGTAAAACAACCTTATTCAATGCGCTGACCGGATCGAATCAGTACGTCGGCAACTGGCCGGGCGTTACTGTCGAAAAGAAAGAAGGCCGCTACCGTAAAGATAAAGAAGTCATCATCACAGACCTTCCCGGTATCTACTCCCTTTCCCCGTACACACTGGAGGAAGTCGTAGCCCGTAATTATCTGCTCGATGAGGATCCGGACGGTATCATCAATATCGTCGACGGTACGAACCTTGAGCGTAACCTTTATCTGACAACACAGCTCACCGAGCTGAACATCCCGATGGTCATCGCCATCAACATGGCGGATGTCATCGAAAAGAACGGTGACACGGTCAACACGGCGGAACTTGAAAAAGCCTTCGGAGCCAAAGTCGTTCTGATGTCCGCCGTCAACAGGACCAACACCGATGACGCGGTAAGCGCTGTACGCGAACTGATCGCCAAGAAGAGCGCTCCGCGCAGCGAACATCCCTTCAATGCGGAAGTCGAGCACTGCCTCGCTCACATCGAGGAAAGCGCGCTGCGGAACGTTCCGGATTCCAAGAAGCGTTTCTATTCGATCAAGCTCTTCGAAAGAGATGAAAAAGCGATCGAGAAGCTCGGCGTCTCCAAGTCTGTTCTCGACCACATCGAGAAAGAGATCAAATCCGTAGAGGAAAAATTCGATGACGACGCGGAATCCATCATCACCGGCAACCGCTACGAATACATCGAAAAAGTCACTGCTGCCTCCTACAAGAAAAAGAACAGAGGCCATCTGACAACATCCGATAAGATCGACCGCATCGTGACCAACCGTTTCGCGGCTCTGCCGATCTTCGCGGTCGTCATGTTCCTGGTCTACTATCTCTCGATCCAGACCATCGGTACGATCGGTACGGACTGGGTCAACGATGTCCTGTTCGGCGAGATCATCCCGCCGGCCATCGAGTCTTTCCTCGCCAGCATCAACTGCGCGGAATGGCTGAGTTCGCTGATCGTCAACGGTATCGTCGCCGGTGTCGGCGCTGTCCTCGGCTTCCTGCCGCAGATGATCGTCTTATTCATCTGCCTGGCGCTGCTTGAGGAATGCGGCTACATGGCCCGTATCGCCTTCATCATGGACCGTATCTTCCGCCGTTTCGGTTTAAGCGGTAAATCCTTCATCCCGATGATGATCGGTACCGGCTGCGGCGTGCCCGGTGTTATGGCAAGCCGTACGATCGAATCCGAAAGAGACCGCCGTATGACAGTTATGACAACGACCTTCATCCCCTGCTCCGCGAAACTTCCGGTCATTGCCATGATCGCCGGCGCGGTCTTCGGAGAATCCGGTCTCGTCGGTGTCAGTGCCTACTTCCTGGGCGTCTTCGCGATCGTTACCTCCGGTATCATCCTGAAGAAGACCAGAATGTTCGAAGGTGACCCGGCTCCGTTCGTTATGGAACTGCCGGCTTACCATATGCCGCGTTTAAGCAACGTCTTCCATTCCGTCTGGGAAAGAGCGGCTGCTTTCGTCAAAAAAGCAGGAACGATCATCCTCTTATCCACGATCTTCGTTCATGTCATCACTCACTTCGGCTGGAACAACGGTGCCTTCGGATATCTTGATATCGAAGCGGAAGAAGCAATCGAAGCCGGTCTCGTTGACGGTTCCATCGCCGCCAAGCTCGGCAGCATCTTCGGTCTGATCTTTGCTCCGCTCGGATTTGGTGACTGGCGTTCCACCGTGGCTACCCTCACCGGTCTCGTCGCGAAGGAAAACGTTGTCGGAACCTTCGGTATTCTCTTCCGTACGATCGTTGAATCCGAGGAAGGTGTTGAGTTCTGGGCACAGTTCGCAGCCAGCTACACAAAGACCGCTGCTTACTCGCTGTTAGCCTTCAACCTCTTATGCGCTCCCTGCTTCGCAGCGATCGGCGCGATCAAGAGAGAAATGAACGACCGCAAGTGGACCTGGTTCGCGATCGCGTGGGAATGCGGTTACGCATATGTCATCGCCTTCATCATCTACCATCTCGGAAACCTTCTGGTCTACAAGATCTTCAATGTCTGGACGATCGTTGCTGTCGCAGTTCTGGCTGCCTTTGTCTGGGCTCTGGTGCGCAGACCGCGTCGCGATTTAGAAGCCGTACATGCTTAAGCTCCTGATCGACAATCTGGGAACGATCGCGGTACTGATCGTCCTCGGACTCGTCATCTTCTGGGCAGTCAGAGAACTGCGGAGCAGCAAAGTCTCCTGTACGACCTGCCCGATCGGCAAACACTGCAATAAAGCCAAGCATAAACAGCTGACTGTATAAACCCCTAAGCGGGCCCTCATAACTCCGGGGCCCGCTTTTTTTAGCCGAAGAACATCATGTTATTGATTCAGATGAACTCAATTGTGACTTGAATCTGTACCGTTCTTTTCCCGTTCCGCACGATGGAAGGAATAGTATTCATTCTTTATAATGTAAGCGTACGGAGGTAATGCGTATGAGTCTGGGAAGCAGGATCCGCGGTCTGCGCGAGGAAAAAGGTCTGACACAGGAAAAGCTGGGAGAAAATCTGAATGTCTCCTTTCAGGCAGTCTCTTCCTGGGAACGGGATGAATATCTGCCGGATACCGCCAAGCTGATCGCGCTGGCGGAGACGTTTGATGTATCTCTGTCCTATCTGACCGAAGAGAGGATCTACGATTTCAAAACGACCGATGCGTTTTATGACTGGACGCATATGAAGACATTCATCAAGGCGACTGCCAAGAGTTTCCGGATGGCCGATACTCTGAAAGCCGTCGACTTCGCGGAAACGGCACATAGAGGTCAGAGGCGTAAAAACACCGACATTCCCTACATCTACCATCCGCTGAATGTTGCCTGCCATGCCCTGGCGCTGGGCTTCCATGACGACGCTTTGATCGCTGCCTGCCTTCTGCACGATGTCGTCGAAGACACAAAGTATACCCTTGCGGACCTTCCGGTCAGTGAGGAAGCAAAGGATCTAGTCGCCAGAATGACCAAAAAGAAGGACTGTCCCGACAAAAAGGAGATGCTGAAGAAGTATTACGCCGGTCTGAGGGAAAACCCCAAAGCAGCGTTGATCAAGTGTCTTGACCGCTGCAACAACCTGACGACGATGTCCTGGGGCTTCAGCCGCAGCAAGATCTGCGAATACATCGAAGAGACCGAAAAAGACATCCTTCCCCTTCTGAATGTTCTGAAAAAGACAACGGAATACAATGACGCCGCCTGGCTTCTGGGTTACCAGATGAAAAGCACTTTGGATATCTATAAACGCATGCTGTAGAAAAGATCCGCCTGCTCCGAATGTCGGAGAGACGGATCTTTATTTATTTCCTGTCTTTTTGTTCATGAAGCGGCTTGATCTTCAGATAGTATTCCGCCTCGTCCGCGATCATTCTGATCTCTTCCTCACGGATCGGACGGATGACTCTGGCCGGGCGTCCGTAGGCAACGCTGCCGTCCGGGATCACGGTGTTTCCCGAGACCAAGCTTCCGGCGCCGATCAGACAGTTTTTACCGATCTTCGCGCCATTCAGCAGTATTGAACCCATGCCGATCAAAGAATCATCACCGACCTGACAGCCATGCAGGATACAGCCATGGCCGACAGTCACGCGGTCACCGATGATGACGGGGTATTCTTTTTCATTATGGACGATACAGTTGTCCTGCAGATTCGTCTTCTCTCCAAAGACGATCTTTCCTTCTTCGGTGCGGACAACGCAGTGGTAATAGACAGAACAGTCCTCTCCGAAACGGACATCTCCGAAGACGACTGCATCCGGGGCGATCCAGGTGCTCATTCCTTGGTTTCCTTTCCTTTTAACGCTTTTTCTACGGTCCTGACGACTTCGAGATCCGCCGGCAGCCAGTCAACGGAGTAAAGCTCTTCCGCTGTGAGCCAGCAGGCATTCTCTGCTTCCAGAAGCTCAAGCTCCCCGGAAAGGATCTTCGCCCAGTAACAATGCATGCGCAGATGAAAAGAAGGATAATCCTGTTCGACGCTCAGGATATGCTCGCCAACGGCGATCTCTGTGGAAAGCTCTTCCCGGATCTCTCTTCTTAAAGCTTCTTCCGGAGTCTCCCCTTCTTCGATCTTGCCGCCGGGAAACTCCCAGCCATCCTTGAATTCGCCATACCCCCGCTGGGTCGCGAAGACTTTGTTCTGTGCGCGGATCACGGCCGCCACGACTTCGATCGTTTTCATGTCCTATTTATTTTCTTCTGTTTTTTTCTTCCTGTCAAAATGTGCCCC
>JAUNQE010000048.1 GCA_030536365.1 Erysipelotrichaceae bacterium
TTGAACCACTGCGGCATCTCGCCGTCGTACTTCGCGATGTCCGCGAACTTTTTGCTGCGATGGGGATTTCCCTGTACTTCCCCGTAACCGACGATCACGATCCCGTGCGTCTTCTTGCCGGGGCTCAAAGCTTCGATCGTCTTGCGGCTGTAGGTCCCGCCGACCCACCAGGTATTGAGACCGAGCGTCTGCGCGTACAGCATCAGATCGGCAGAGGCATAGCCGAGCTTCTCCTCAAGATCCTCACTTTCTTCGCCAGCCAGAAGGAAATAATTCACGGCATTCTTGGCCAGAAAGAGTTTTAACGCCGCGTTAAAAGCGCTGTCGTCATTGCAGAGGAGACGGATCTCTGTCCCCAGCTTTTCATTATTCATCCGGACCCGTTCTTCAAGCAGCCGAACGATGTCCTCTCCCAGCGGGAGATCCTTGAAACGACGCACAGTATGGCGCTGCTTCATTGCTTCTTTCATATCCATATTCGGTTTCCTTAATACTTATTGTGCACCTTCTCCGCAAAGCAGAGAACGTCCTGCAGTTCGATCACTTCACCGTTATCGAGAACGGCTTTTCCGCTCATCCGGCCGAAGACCTGATGCTGGTCGGAGATGATGAATTTGAAATCGAGCTTGGCAGCGCGGTCGAGGACCGGCTTAAAGGTCATTTCGAAGCGTCCGTCGGAGGAGCTCATCTTCCATTCCTTCATGTATTCCGGACCCTCCATCGCTTTGGGATCGGGGTCATTGGGGATACCGAAGTCGACATCGTCCAGCTTATGGGCGACCCCGTCCACGAAGAGGATGTTCTCACTGGCGGCTTTGGTGTTGCCGAAGCCGTAACCGATATTGAAGCCGAAACGGCGACCGTCGATCTTCGCGTTGCCGTTGCCCCAGTACCAGGTGTTGTCATAGGTCCAGACGCCTCTGCCCCAGTCGAGTGTTCCGTAGTCGTATTCCGGATCGAAGGTGTAGGACTTTCCGTCATATTCGATGCTTCCCGAGGCAGGCATGCAGTTGACCTTGGTGTTGTAATAGAAGCGCTTGTCCGCGTCCCAGGGGGTCGCGATCGTCATGGAATCCTCATCCGCTTCCTTCAGCACGATATCCGCCTTGAGGTCCTTCCCTTTTTTGAAATCCTTGAAATCGCATTTGATCCGTCTTTCTCCCTCTTTCTTGAGATAGGAGAGATCAAGACGCTTGTCCTTATAGATCACGTCTCCTTCTCTGATCGAGGAAGGCATCTTCATCTTTCCCATGGGGAAGACATTCAGGACAGTCTCGGTATGCTCATAGGCATTTCCTTCATCGAGATGCAGGAGCGATACGGACTGCAGGCCGACATAGCCGTCATCCGAAAGCGTGAACGCCGCGGCAAAGCTTTCGCTGCCGTCGCGTTTCCCGTCGTGAATGATGATGTAGTAGTCCCATTCCTTGATCCTGTAAGCCGGGGCCTGGATCTTTGTCCGGTTGTACTCCCAGAACTGGCGTCTGGCCCAGCCGGGCTCCGTCAGATTGCCGGATGAATTCAAAAGAACGGTCTTTTCTTTTATTTCATGATTTCTCATAACACAAAGTCTCCTTACATTCGACTTTCCTTATCTTCAGTATAACATCCGCGCACTCTTCCAAATCCGTTGGAGCTCAAAAAAAGAGGATGTCTAGCGGCAGGCATCCTCTTTCTATGGATATTGGGGGCAGTTACCAGGCTGCGATGCAGCCATCTGCCCGGGATTCTGTTCCTCCGATGAGTACAGTGCCGTCTGTCCAGATGATCTGGCCGCGGCCCATATTCCGGTTCTCGGTCACGATCTCGATATCGTGGCCTTTGCGCAGAAGTTCCTTGGCGATCGAATCAGCGATCCCGTGTTCGAACTGGATCTTCTTTCCGCCTACCCACTGGAAACGCGGTGCATCCAGCGCTTCCTGCGGATTCATATGGAAATCAACGGTATTGACGACGGCCTGAACGTGTCCCTGCGGCGTCCATTGTGTTCCCGCCCTTTTTCAGGATCTCGAGACCGATCTGGGAAGCCAGCGGCTGGGTCGAGCAGACCATGCCGTTTTTCGCGTAGACGACATTGCGGATACGTTGCGGGTCAAAGGGGATCATACGTTTTCTTCCAGTAATTCCCGGAACTCCAGTGCGGCCGCTTCCTCATAGAGGGAAACGGTCTTTTTGGAAAGAACGGACATGTGGGGATCGTTCTCCGCAAGCCATCCTTTCAGTTTGTCCCGGCAATAATTCGATAATTCAGTGTTGATATTGATCTTGGTGATGCCTTCCCGGATGCATTCCTTCAGCACTTCAGTACCGGTACCGGAACCTCCGTGCAGAACAAGCGGGGTATCGACCGCGGCGCGGACAGCCTTGAGAACATCAATACGGACATCGGGCTTGACTTTATAGAGACCGTGGACTGTCCCGATCGAGACTGCCAGCGCATCACACTCTGTCCTCTTGCAGAATTCCTTTGCTTCCAATGGATCGGTATAAAGCTGAATATCTCCGCTGTCTTCCGAAGACTTCGCTCCGGTGCGGATCGCGCCGAGTTCGGCCTCGACGTCAACGCCTTTGCTGTGCGCGTATAAAACCGCTTCTCTGCTTAAGGCGATATTTTCTTCGTAACTCAAAGCGGAGCCGTCGATCATGACGGAATCAAAACCGGCGTCGACTGCCTGCTTCAGAATATCCAGATCAGCGCAATGATCGAGATGCAGACAGACAGGCACATGGATGTCCCTGCTGTTGAGCCGGAACAGAGCAACTGCTTCCTCAAGGCTCATTACATCAAGATAGCGTCTGCCGAAAGCAAGGATCAGCGGCTGCTGCGCCTTCTCGGCAGCCAGCAGACAACCGCGGATACTCTCACGGGAATAAATGTTGAGGGCAAGGACAGCGGTATGACTGTCCTGTGCCTTTTTCAACATCGTTGCGAGTCTGCCCATTTTATTTGCCCTGCAGGATCTCGCAGGCTTCACGTAATGTGCTGTCTTCTCCGACATTGCCCGGGAAGATGACATACGGTGTTAACGGGAAACGGCTCTCTGCCCCGGTCTGCCAGACCGGAATGCCCGGACGGATCTGACCGAGAACATTGGCTTTTTTAACTGCCAGCGCCTTGACACCGACGTCACTGGAAGTGATACCGCCTTTGGCGATGACGAAAGCCGGGGTAACGCTCAGTCTGCCGACCAAGGACTGGACCGCATCGGAGATACGGACAGAAAGACGCAGATGATCTTCCGGATCATCGCTGTCCGCCGTGATCAGAGCACGGGTGGTGTAGCAACAGACGGTCTGTCCGGCTTTGATTGCTTCCTCTTCCTCAGCAAGACAGCGTTTGACTTCGTTTTCAAAAGCTTCTTCGTCCTTGACGAGCGTTGCGTTGAGTTCGATGAACTTCAGGTCATCGAGTTTCTTTAATTCATTGAGCTGACGTGTGGTCTTGTCGGTATGGGATCCAACGACGATGATACCGCCGTTCTCTGTCTCCTTGACGACCATATCCTTGCGGGTCAGCAGCGGAATATCGGTGATACCGCCCAGGACCTTGACGATGCCGGCGGCTGTACGCATCATGAAGAGCTTGCCTTTGCGCATCGCTCTGTAAAGGGCGACACAGAAGACTTTGACATCGACATAGTCGGCCGCATTGACGATGATCTTGTTGAAGCCTCTGACATTCAGCAACTGTTCCTCGATCTTATCGACATTGACAGCGCGCAGGTCATCCAGGGAGATGCAGAGAACATCCTCCGCTTTGAAAGCGCCTTTGGTCTTTTCTTCGATGTAGCCGGGCATATCCTTCGCAGTGTAGCCGAAGGTCTTGTCGCGGGCGAATTCTGTCTCATTGGCGGGAACGAGTTCCTCACCATAACGGACATAGTGGACATTGTTGATCGTGAAGCGTCCGCCTTCCTTGAAGAACGGGCACAGGATCTCGCCATCGATCTGTCTGCCGGTATATTTCTCATAATCTTCACGCAGGATCTGCGGTTCGAGCGGATAATGACCGCGCAGAGTGGAATCGGAACGGCTGATGTAGATATAGGTGACACCGAGTTCACGGGCTGCCTCATCGACGTTTCTGGCAATCTCATGATGAAGTGCTTCTGTCTGCGCTGCAGTCAGGCCGCGGGAATTGGTCAGCACATAGAAGAGTGGACGGTCTTCTTTGAAGGCGTCTTTCAGGCTCTCAACATCCCAGCCGGTGTAGACAGATATGTCGTGAACCGTCTGCACGCCGGTCGGATCATCGTCCAGGACGACGATCTTGACATTATTCAAAGCGATCTCTTCGTTTAAGAGGGCATCGACCTTTGTTTCGTCGACAGCCGGAAAGCTTTTGAGGATCTCTGCCTTCATCGTCTTACTCCGGGCGACGGACTTCACAGCCCGCCAGCATTTCGAAGTACTGGACGATTCCGCCATGGTCATCGTTCATATGGCCATGGACCTTGAGGGTCTGAAGGATCTCAAAGAGCTGTGCGGAATACGGAACCGGGACATCCAGCGCATGCGCGGTGTCGATAACGTTCTTGATATCCTTGTGGTTGATACGGATCGGACCGCCCGGTTTAAAGTTACGGTCGATGATCATAGGGATCTTGGCATCGAGAACAGCGGAGCCTGCCAGACCGCCACGGATGGCCTGATAGACCTTTTCCGGATCAGCGCCGGCTTTGGCTGCAAATACGAAGGCTTCACTGACGACAGCGATGGTGTTGTTGACGATGATCTGATTGACCAGCTTGGCAGCACTTCCGCTTCCTACCGGACCGATCAGGATCGCGGAATTGCCGAGAATATCAAAGATGGGTTTCATGCGTTCGAAGTTTTCCTCGCTGCCTCCACACATGATCGCCAGAGAACCGGCGATCGCGCCCGGTTCACCACCGGAGACCGGTGCGTCAACAAAGCCGACGCCCTTCTTGGCGAGTTCGTCATGGCAGTAGCGGGATTCAACAGGGGTAACGGAGCTCATGTCACAGACAAGAGTCCCTTCTCTTAATGTCGAAGCAACGCCGTTTTCACCGAAGAGGATCGATTTGACGATCGCACCGCTGGGGACCATCGTGATAACGATGTCGCTTTCCGCGCCGATCTGTGCGTAATCCGCTTCTTTGGCGCCGCAGGATACGAGATCTGCGACAGCTTCCTTATTCAGGTCGGTTGCAAGAACTTCCACGCCTGCCTTGAGCAGGTTTTTAGCCATGGGACGGCCCATGATCCCTAATCCGATAAATCCAAGTTTCATTTTTTTCCTCCTAATTATTCTTCGACTTCCATTTTGTCTGTATCTTTACTGATGCGGTCGAGTTCGCTTTCTTTGCCGCTGGCGGCACGTCTTTTTGCGAGCAGGTCGCGGATCGGCGGCCATGCCAGGGAAGCAACAGCGATAAAGATCAGGATCGCGCTGATCGGACGCTGCAGTCTGCGTCAGTGTTGCCGCCGTTTCCGGAAGGCGTATTGGATGAGTTGCAGGCTGCAAAAGAGAATACAGTCAGCAATGCGATGAGTACGAGAATCAGCTTCTTCATAATGTTCCCTTTCCGGAGCTAAGGCCTTGATACAGATAACCTGTTCACCGGTATACCGGTATATCTAAATATTATCAATTAACATGTAAAAATCAATGGGTTTTGGATAAGTTTTTTTAATCTGTTAGCGCTTACATAATTGTACCGGTACTCCCAGTTGAACCGGTACAACCCGTATTCCGGTATTTCACTTTTTGTGTTATTATGTCTTCGAAAAAAGGAGACCAACATATGCTCCCATTAAATGAACAAGCCTACAATAAACTGCTGTCGATGATCGACAGCAACTACTTCCAGCACAACGTCTATTATTCCGAGACCAAACTTTCGAAAGAATTCAACATCTCCCGCACTCCCTTGCGTGATGCCCTGAACAAACTATCCCAGGAAGGTTATATCGACATCGTCCCCAGCAAAGGTTTCTGCCTCCATGTAATGACCAACGAAGACCTTCTGGAAATGATCCAGGTGCGCATCGCGCTGGAATGCTACGCGGCGATGGAGGCAGCTTATTATCAGGAGAGCCGGAACATCCAGGAGCTGATTCGCGACCTGGAAGATACGATCGAGACGATGAAGGCTGTCGTTGAACGGAACGGCACGACAGAAGAATTTGCCAATGTCGACTTCTGTTTCCACCGGCTGCTCGTTGATTCTCTTCACAACAAGCAGTTTCATGACCTGTATAAGCGCTATCTGAACCGCATCATTCGCATCGCGGAGATCACTCTGGGACAGGAAGGCCGCAAAGAAGAAGCTGTCCACGAACACCAGAGCATCATCGATGCGATCAAAGCCGGTGATCAGCCGGCCGCTCATAAAGCTGTATTAAAGCACCTTATCGTCACGCGGAAGCTGAACCAGGACGCTCTGCAGAACATGCAGGAACAGCAGCGCAAAGCCGGTCCGCTTTCCGTCTGACTGTTCCCTTCAAAAAAAGAAATGCCCCGCCGGGTTATGATCCGGCGGGGTTTTTGTCAGAGGGGAGTATATAGAAACGGGGAAACTATTCTTTGATCTTGCTGAAGCCCCAGAGATAGAACAGATCAGTGCTTCCCTGATGGTAAGCGTCATAGACAGCCTGATCACTGTCGTAGACCTGATCGCTGAGGAACGCGAGATGATGCTCGAAGGGACGGCTTCCGCCGTTTGTCTCTTCTTCCGTCACGGTCATGATCTGATAGAGGTATTTCCCCTCTTTTGTATATGTCTCCGGAACTCCGAATTTATCGTGGGAATTATCCGTTATGGCAAGATACTTCTCACCATCAAACGTCAGATACGTATAGATCGGATCACCCTCGATCGTGATATTGGCAAAGGTGACAGAACTGTCTTTACCCTGTTCGACTTCTTCCGCGAACTCATCCCATTTTTCCGGATTACGCAGTTCGCAGTGGACGCAGACCGGGATCTCATCCTTTTCCGAGGGTCTCTCCGGAAGGCCCTGCAGATAGGTGACCGGATCAAATGTCGTTTCCGGTGTCTCCGCTGCCTCCGTCTCCTTTACGGTCTCTTTTTTATTTACACTGCATCCCGCCGCAAAGAGAAGCACGGCAATGAGCGTTAACACGAACAGTTTTTTCATCCTTCTGTCCTCCCTCACCCTTATAGACAGGAAAGCCGGGGATCCGGTCACAAACTTTTTGCTTAATGGATGACTTCCTGCGGAACCGTTTCCTCTTCCTCGACAAGCGTCACTTCGCTGTAGGCGTTGTTGAAGTCATCGTTATTGAAATCCTCGACATAGCGGGCGCTGATCCGGTAGGTCTTACCGCTGTGGGTATGCAGGCGGTATTCCCCGTCGAAGAAGACGCCCTGACCGCCGTAATAGATCATCTGGTCGAGGATATCCTTATACTCCTCAAAGAGATCTTCCTCGCTGACGTGAAGGCTGTAGTCCGGACGGCCGAAAGCCGCCATGCCCCGGGTATGCAGCCAGTATCCCTCCTTCTCTTTTGAAGCCAGGATGAAGGCGTGGTTCTGGGCATTGACTTCCTTCTCAAAGAAACGTTCCTTGAAATCCTCCGGTGAGTATAAAGTAAAGGTCATGAGATCAAGCACACCGACGCCTCCCTGTTCCAGGAGCGCCTGCAGGATCCCGATCACATTGCGCATATAGTCGAGCGTTCTGTGTTCCTCGACCTCTCCCTTCAGGATGACACAGTCATCGGTATTTTTGCATTTCTCATAGAGTTCCGGCGCTGTCCCTTTCAGGATATTGCCGACCGCGCCGGCAAAGAAGCCTTCGATATACGCCGCGTTGTCTCTGCGGCTTAAAGCCTGCAGCGAAAGCCCCGCGGGAAGTCCGTCCGCATGGTGACGGCTGGCCGAGACCTCGAGGTCTTTTCCGGAAGTGCCGAACACCACATAGAACAGGAACGGCTTATAACCGCGTTCCTGATAATGTTCTCTTTTCTGTGTATCTGTCATTTTTTTCTCCTTCTGCGAATGTTCTCTTTACCAGTAAGTCGGCAGCACCATCAGATAGGGCGCGGTAAGGACTGCCAGCCAGAAGCAGAGCCGGCGGATCTGCGCCCGGTTCAGTTCCGTACCGTTAAAGCTGAAGCGTTTGTTCAGACGGTAGATCAGCCAGCCCGAGAAAAGCAGACCCGGGAGCGAAAACAGGATGCACCAGAAACCGCGGCCGATATCGATCGGAACCCGAACGAACTGATCGAGCCAGCTGACGCCGATGAACATCAGAAAGATCAGACCTGCTCCCAGGAAATCGCTGAGAAAGCCGATCATCCAGACTTTGAAGATGCTCTGACGACAGAGCTCTTTCGGATCTTCTGCCTTCAGCTTTTTGCCGCCGAAATACACGACCGCAAAGTCGATGATGAAATTGCCGGCCAGGATCAGAAGCCAGAGAGGTGTCGGATAAAAGAAGAAAAACCAGAGCGGAAACAGGACGTTGTATAAACATACGGTATTCTTTTTCATATTGACCTCACTTTTGATGTTTCAGATAATCACGGATCTCATCGAGAGAAAACGAGGAGTAAAGACGCGCATCCTGCTGGTCCAGGATACGGTAATGACCGGATATGATATTCCGCTGTACGCGCAGTCCGTTCTCTTCGCCGACCTCTTCCCACCAGACGTGACCGCCCATCGTCAGGGGATGATGCACTTCCACATCCTCGAAAGCCAGGGCATGGATCAGATCGCTCAGCTCCCCACCGAAAGCGTTCTGCAGAATGGCGCTGTCGGAAAAGATACTGACAAGGGCAACGGCTTCGGTCCAGCCCAGGGGACGCCTCCCCTTTTCGCTTTCCACGAGCGTCTTTTTGGAGATGCCGAGGATCGCCGCCATCTTGTCCTGATGAAGTTCATGTTCGATGCGGATCAGTTTTTCCAGTTCCGTGATCTTCTCTAAAAATTCTTGTTTGTTCATATTCTCTCTTCAAGTGTATTTTTACACTTTTTATAGAAAGTGTCAATTCTGAACAGATGAGGGGCAATTATCAAAAGCAGGCAGGCAAAAAAGTGTAGAATAAAAACATATGAAAATGATCTGGCGTTTCATCAAGCCTGTGAAAAAAGCATTATTCCTCGGTCTTCTGATCAAGGCTGTCGGTTCGCTTCTTGAACTGCTTTTGCCGTATATCCTGGAACTTATCCTGGATGATATCGTTCCCACCCGCAGTGTCGAACTGATCCTGTTCTGGAGCGCGATGATGATCCTCTGTGCTCTCGGGTGCTGGATCTTTAATATCACCGCCAACCGTCTGGCTTCCGGTGTTGCCCGCGACGCGACGAGAGAGATCCGTCACGCTTTATTTGACCGTTCGCTCTATCTCAGCTGCAGCAAGACCGACGCCTTTACGATCCCGTCTCTTGAATCCAGACTGACCAGCGATACCTATAATGTGCACCGCTTCTTAGGCATGGCCCAGCGTATGGGCATCCGGGCTCCGATCATCGTTCTCGGGGGATTCGCGATCACGATCTTCATGGATCCGGTGCTTTCGCTCGTTCTTTTAGGGACTCTTCCCTTTATTTCGATCCTGGTCTATATCCGCGCGGTAAAAGGTATCCCGCTCTACACTTCCGTTCAGCGGAAAAGCGACCGCATGGTCTCTGTCGTCCGCGAGAACGCCCAGGGCATCCGGGTCATCAAGGCCTTAAGCCGGGTCGACCACGAAAAAGAACGTTTTGCCAATGTCAATCAGGATATCCGCGATGCCGAGATCCACGCCCAGAAAGTCATGGCGGTCGTATCTCCGGGCATGAATCTTTTCCTGTATCTGGGCTGGACCGGCGTCCTTTTATTAGGCGCGCACCGCGTTTCACTCGGCCTCAGCAAGCCCGGCGTGATCATCGCCTTCATGTCCTATTTCACGATCATCTCGCGTTCCCTGATGGCGATCAGCCGTATGTTCATCATGACTTCCCGTGGTCTTGCCAGCGCGAACCGTATCGAGGAAGTTCTGAACTGTGAGACCGAAAAGGACTGGCAGCCCGGCAATTTCCCGCCGTCGGATCCGCAGTATACGATCGAATTCAAGGATGTCACCTTCTCCTATCTGAAAGTCCGTAACAACCTGCAGCATATCTCCTTCAAGCTCAAAAAAGGAGAAACGCTAGGCGTCCTCGGGGCGACCGGTTCCGGCAAGACGACTCTGCTCTCGCTGCTGCTGCACTTCTATGAGCTGGATGAAGGCGCGATCTATCTCAACGGCGAGGATATCCGCAACATCCCGCCCCAGGAACTGCGTTCCCGTTTCGGGATCGTCATGCAGAACGATTTCCTTTTCTCCCAGACCGTAGCCGAGAATATCCGTTTCGGCCGTGAAGTCTCGGAGGAGACACTGAAAAAAGCCCTGGAAAATGCCCAGGCTTCGGAATTCATCGAAGGCCTCGAGGAAGGTACCGATTACCTCCTCACCAGCAACGCGACCAATCTCTCCGGCGGACAGCGGCAGCGTCTTTTACTGACGAGAGCCTTTGCCTCGCAGCCGGAGATCCTTCTTCTGGATGATTCTTCTTCCGCGCTCGACTACGCGACCGACGCGCGTCTGCGCAAGGCGCTGGCGGAAAACTACGCTGATACCACGATGATCATCATTGCCCAGCGGGTCTCCTCGGTCCGCGCATGTGATCAGATCCTGCTGCTGGAAGACGGCCGGATCGCATCTTCAGGAACAGATGAGGAACTGCTTGAGAGCTCTCCGCTTTATGCCTCGATCTGTGCTTCCCAGATGGGAGGTGCGCTCTTTGACTGATCAGAAGAAAAACAACAGCAAAGTCGTGCGCCGCCTGGCGGGCTACCTGTGGCAGAACCGCGGTCTTTTGGTGGTTGCGCTGGCGCTGACCCTTTCCGCCAACCTGGCGAACCTCTATGTTCCGGCGATCTCCGGCAATGCGGTCGACGCCATCGAAAGCAGCGGCGGCGTGAACTTTGAAGGCGTCTATCATGCCTGCGCGATCCTTCTGACCCTGATCGCGGTCAACGCGGTCTGCAGTTATCTGGCTTCGGTCGTTCTCGTAAGGATCTCCTCAAAGATCTCCAAGACGATGCGCCAACAGGTCTTCGATCATCTTTTAAGCATGCCGGTCTCCTATTTTGACAGGAACCAGACCGGGGACATCGTTTCCAGGATCTCCTATGATATCGATACGATCAATACTTCCCTGTCTTCCGACCTGATCACCATCCTGACCAGCATCATCACGGTCGTCGGTTCCTTCATCATGATGGTCCGTATCTCTCCTCTGCTCTGTCTGATCTTCCTGATCACGATCCCGCTGATCATCTTCATCTCCCGTCACCGGGCGATGAAGGTCCGTCCTTTGTTCTCGAAGCGTTCCCGTGATCTCGGAAAACTGAACGGCTTCGTTGAGGAGATGCTTTCGGGACATAAAACGATCAAGGCATACGGACAGGAAGACACCGTGATCGGACAGTTCGACCTGCGCAATAAGGAATCTGTGGATTCCTATTACGAAGCGGATTACCAGGGCACGATCGTCGGTCCGACAGTCGGCTTCATCAACAATATCTCGCTTGCCCTGATCTCGGGTCTCGGCGCCTACCTTTATCTGCGCGGAAAGATCTCGATCGGCAATATCTCTTCCTTTACGCTTTATTCCCGCAAGTTCTCGGGACCGATCAGTGAAACAGCCAACCTGATGGCGGACTTCCAGTCGGCCTTATCGGCTGCCCGCCGTGTATTCGCTCTGCTCGATGAACCAAGTGAACCGGCTGACGCAGCAGACGCGCAGACGATGGATATGGCGGAAGGTTCCGTCGCTTTCGAGGATGTGCATTTCTCCTATATCCCCGGCAAAGAGATCCTGCACGGTCTTGACCTGCAGGCAAAGCCCGGCACGATGACCGCGATCGTCGGTCCGACCGGCGCCGGCAAGACGACACTGATCAATCTTTTGATGCGTTTCTATGATCCTGACAGCGGCAGCATCTGTGTGGACGGGATCGATATCCGTCAGCTGAAGCGGGATGACCTGCGCCGCCAGTTCTCGATGGTCCTGCAGGATACCTGGCTGTTTGAGGGAACGATCGCCGAAAACGTCGCCTATGGTCACGAGGGTGCGACCAGGGAGGATGTCGAACAGGTCTGCAAGGCGGCTCATATCCATGAATTCATCCTGTCCTTAAAGAACGGTTACGATACCCTTCTGACCGACTCCGGTGTCAATATCTCCAAGGGGCAGAAACAGCTTCTGACGATCGCCCGGGCGATGTTGTCGGAAGCAAAGATGCTGATCCTGGATGAAGCGACCTCCAACGTTGACTCGCATACCGAACAGCAGATCCAGGAGGCAATGCTGGAGCTCTGCAAAGGCAAGACCACCTTCGTGATCGCCCACCGTTTATCCACCATCCAGAATGCCGATCAGATCCTGGTCATGCAGCACGGTGAGATCGTGGAACGCGGCACCCATGAGAGCCTGCTGGCAGATAAAGGCATCTACGCTTCGCTGTTCAATGCCCAGTGGGTCAACTGATCTTCTCCTGAAACGAACACATAAAATTCGATAACTTAAATCAAGAGGAAATCAACAGTTTTTGATGATTT
>JAUNQE010000049.1 GCA_030536365.1 Erysipelotrichaceae bacterium
CAACGGATAGCGTTTTAAGAATGTTTTTTCGGATCAATACAGAGAGGAACTCTATAATGCCAGATCGCTGGACTTTGTCAGCTTGAAGAACAGCAGCAGGACACCAAATAATCCTTCCGCTTTCTGTTTCTGGATCGGATGCATGCTGTCCATCTTGAAGCTGAAGCGTTTGGAGACGGCCTTCTGGGTAAAGAAGATCACAGCGGTGATCATGATCGCGATCGCGGCTGCGAAGCCGTGGTCCATACCGCCTTCACCGATGTACTGCTTGTAGATCTCAACAGAGAAGGTACGGTAGCCTTCACCGATCAGTACCGGAGTACCGAAGTCAGCCATCGCCCGCAGGAAGACCATCAGGGCGACCGCCAGGATAGAAGGCATACAGAGAGGCAGAACGACTTTGGTAAAGCGTTTGAAACCGATGCACTGCAGGTTCTCCGCCGCTTCCATCAGAGACTGGTCGATACCCTTGAGGGCGCCGCTGACATAGAGGTAAACGAGCGGGAACAGCTTGGTCGTCATGACCAGGACGATACCGCCGAAACCGTAAATGCTTGGTGCCGCCACATTCAGGACATCTTTCAGGAACGTGGTGATCGCGCCTCCTCGTCCGAGCAGCAGGATCCAGGAATAGGCGCCGATCATATTGGTTTCCTTTCCTGTAAGTGTGAATGCGCTTACAATCGCAATTTTCATTATATATTAAATAAGGATTATATAGATGGGAAAAATATTGAATTAAACGATACAGAATTGGCTATATTGTGAAAGAATCATCTGTTTTTCCCGACGGGTATGGCAGATTCCGGCGGTACCGTTGCGGGTGGATAGTATAGCAAGAATATTGAGTTTTTTCTGACATATGTACATTTCTACAAAAGACTTCAAAAATGCGGGAGGACTTTTGGCCGGAATTCCGTTGTTTCGATCGGTTCCGCTCATTAGAATAAGAACAGACTGAAAGAGGTAAAAAATATGAAAGCGATCAGTATCTTTAAGAACTTTGTCATAAATGCGCTGAACTGTCTGATGATGACCCTGACTTTAGGAACGCTGGCCGTTGTCCGCGGGGGATCGTTCCCGCCGCTGTCCGCGAATATCGTCAGTTATCTTTTCTCCTACTGCGTGATCAACCTGATCACGACCTTTATCCCCGGCGAAAAGGCTGGCGTTGCCTTCGCGAAGGCGATCGGCGCCAAAGAGGGATCGCTGGGTTTTGGCTTGGCTGTCAATACGATCGTCAATACGATCAATACCCTGTTTATCCTTCCGACCATGACCTGGTTCGTTTCCTGTTTCCTGAACGGTGAACCGGCATCTGTGATCCTGCCGACGTTCCTGGCAAACGTTCCCTTTGCCTGGGTCGCGACCTTCATTCCGCCGATGCTGTTTGGTGATGCTGCCGGAAGATGGGCAGAAAAATTCGTTAAACAGGCGTGAGAAAAGAATTTGTCCACAACGGACACAGCTGTGTCCTGTATCTGCAGGAAGCGGCGCAGTTCCTGCTGCTGCAGCCGGTCGACGCGCGTGATCTGCAGAACGATAATGATTACCATGAGATCTGTTCTTTTATGGACAGATCTTTTCTCTACCTCAAAGTCGCGGTAAACAGCTGGAATACGGATCTCTCGCCCTGGGAAGCGCCGCCGGTCTTCGGAAAGGAAGCCTTTGGTGCCGGCGCAAAGGAAACACTGAAGACTCTGGAAGAGATACTGGAAGAAGAACTCTCTGATCACAAAGACCTTCCGGTGATCCTGGGAGGCTATTCCCTGGCCGGACTGTTCGCGCTGTGGGCAGCCTACCAGAGCGACCGCTTTGCCGCTGTCGCGGCCGTTTCTCCCTCTGTCTGGTTCCCGGACTGGATCTCTTACGCTGAGACACGTTTTCCGCTAGTCAAAACGATCTATCTGAGTCTCGGAGATAAGGAAGAAAAGACCAGGAATCCGTTGATGGCGAGCGTCGGAGACTGTATCCGCAGACAGCTGGAGCTTTTAGAGAAAGACGGAACAGTTGAACATTGCACTCTGGAGATGAATGAGGGAAATCATTTCCGCGATCCGGAAAAGCGCTGTGCGAAAGGCTTTTCCTGGTGTGTGAAAAACCTGATCAATTAACAACACTTGTTTTTGCGTGATAAAATCGTAGTAATGAAAAAACAAAAACGCCGCAGCATCTGGAAGCCTTACTGGCAGTCGATGCTTGATCTGTTTGAATATCAGTTTGTGGTCGGCGTATTGCTGATCGTTATCCTTTGGGTCCTGAGAACTCTGGCAGATCTGGTCCTCCGCTCGACCGGACGCGTTGCGGTCAGCAGCGGTGACTTCATGTTTCTGTTTACGAGCTGGCAGGGCATCCTTCTGCTCCTGTTCGGGATGACGGTGTTTTTTGTGTACCTGGCTTTTGATATCAATACCAAGATCATCTATGCCGGAAAACTGATCGAAGGCAAGCCGGACCGGATCCGCAGCACGCTCAAGGAGAGTCTGCTTTCGATCCGCGCTTTTCTGTGTCCGGAAGGACTTCTGATCGTACTTTATATCGCGCTGATCGCGCCGCTTGTCGGAGTCGGGGTCTCGATGGCACTGACCAGGGATCTTTATATCCCTGCCTTCATCACCTCGGTGATCGAATCCACGCCGCTTTATCACCTGGCATATGTGCTGGTTTTACTTGTTTTCACCTATATCGGTATCCGGAATCTTTTCTGCATCCACGGTGTCATTATCGACAAAATGAGTGTTCGCGATTCGATCCGGCATTCGAGAGAACTGGTAAGAAAGAACTGGAGAAACCACTGGAAACAGACGCTCCTTTTCGGACTGAACATCGTCGTGATGAACGTTCTGCTGTTCCTGATCTTTGCGGTCATAGTGGTAACGGCGGCGATCGTCTTTATCGGGATCGATGTCAGCAGAAGATTCCTCTATCTTTTCATCCTGTTGACCGCCGCAGCTGTTTTCAGCTTTTTCAACAGTTACGTCGTCTCTTTCTATATGCTGCGGATGACCGAACTGTATTACCGCTATTGCGGAAAAGAAAAGAGCGGACTGCCGGTCCGCACTTCCCGCTTTCATCCGTTTGTCTGGCTTGGGGTCGTCGCAGCACTGATCTTTGTTGTTATAAGCTCGTGGGGCATGGAAAAGAACTTTGACCGGGTCTTTCCGGCCGATCCCGGCGTTCTTCTGATCGCGCACCGGGCAGGCGGCAAGGAAGCACCGGAAAATACGGTCGCCGGGATCAATGCCGCAGCGGAAGCGGGAGTCTACGGAAGCGAGATCGATATCCAGCGAACGCTGGATGGTTACTATATCATCAATCATGACGCGACTTTAGACCGCCTTACCGGTGTAAATAAAAAACCCGGAGAAATGACTCTGGCGGAGATCAGAGAGCTGGAGATCCATGATCCGAATCATCCGGATAAGACCGAAAAAGTCGCCACTTTCGAGGAGATCCTTGACGCGTCAAAGGACCGTCTCATCCTGTTTGTTGAACTCAAGGGCGACAGCGCCGATCCGAAGATGGTTGATGACGCCGTCGCGCTGATCGAAGAAAAAGGGATGACGGATCAGTGCGTCCTGATCTCTTTGAAATATGATCTGATCGACTACGCGGAAACAAAATATCCGTATATGCAGACAGCCTATCTGACCTTCCTGACGTTCGGGGATACCGCGGCACTGAACTGTGACTATCTCGGACTGGAGGAAGAATCCGCGACTGAAGATATGATCGAACGAATGCACGAACAGGGAAAAGGCGTTCTCGTCTGGACGCCGAATGAGGAAGACGCGCAGAAAAAATTCCTGCTGAGCGAAGCGGACGCGATCATTACAGATAATGTCTATCAGGCGCAGGAACTGCAGAAACAGCTCGGTGAACGGAGCGATATCGCCCGTATCATGGACCGTTTCTTTGATTAAGGTACCGATCGTGAAAAACTGGGATTATCAGCAGATACGAAAAAGAAGCTGGGACACCGTCTTTAAAAAAGGCATCGGACCATGGTGGACACTGGTCATCGTCGGTGCTCTTTTCGCGTTCCTTGGCGCCGCCAACGCCGCGCAGACAGCCGGGGTAAACGTTGCCGATCAGGTCGCCGGTCTGGAGAATACAGTCTCCGTCAACAATATCGAGATCCTGAAAGAACATGTATTGAATCTCCCGATTTTTGCCCGTTTCCCGTTTCTCAACAGCGAGCTCGCGCTGACAGTGATCGATGCGCTGACAAAAAGCTATTCCTGGGTCATCCAGCTCTTTGGCGCGAACGCCGCCTATTTTGAACGCAATCCTGGCGAAGTCATCTGGTTCCTGCTGGCGACTGCCCTGCTCAGCCTGCTGCTGCGTTTCTTCATCCAGAACGCTTCCTTGATCGGACGTGAACGCTTCATGATGGAAAACCGCATGCAGGAGAAAGTGAAGATCCGCCGTATCCTCGCGCCCTATCACCGCAAGGATCTGCTGCATCTGATCTGGGTCGGTTTCTGTTACCACGGCAGTGTTCTTCTGTGGTCATTGACGATCGTCGGCGGCATTTATAAAGCCTATCAGTATGCCATGGTGCCTTATCTGCAGGCAGAGAACCCGCGAATCAGCTGGAAGGATGCCAGACAGCTTTCTTCCGATATGACGAACGGCTATAAATGGAACATGTTCCTGACACAGCTCTCCTATATCTATATCCTGGTCCTGAAGGCAGTGCCGGTCATCGGCCTTCTGGTCGCGCTGCCGCTTGAATACCAGCTGAATACGGAGTTCTATTTCGTTCTCCGGGAAAAGGAAACGGACAAGCGCTTCTTTATCGAGCCCGGCTTTGACGGACTTCCCTATGTGGAAAACAGAGAGGCGAAAGCGCCGCTCTATCTGCTTGAGGATCTCGTCGATGATATCGTCATCGACACCGAATACAGTCTGACCGATCTGATCGCGATCTTCTTTTCCTTCTGCTTTGCCGGCTGGTGCTGGGAAGTGCTGCTGCACCTCATGCAGAATCACGAGCTGGTCAACCGGGGAACGCTTTACGGTCCCTGGCTGCCGATCTACGGCTGCGGCGGGGTAGCGATCATCTTCTTTCTCAATCGCTATAAGAACAATCCGGGCAAACTGTTCTTCATGATCGTCGGTCTCTGCGGGGTTCTCGAATACGCTGCCAGTCTGATCCTGGATTTCATTTACAATGCTTCCTACTGGGACTATAAGGAAATGTTCCTGAATCTCAACGGCAGGATCTGCTTTGCCGGTCTGCTGCTGTTCGGGGTCGGCGGAATGTTCGGCATCTATTTTGCCGGACCGAAGATCCGGGAAATGATGCGCTCGCTGCCGCGCAAACGGCAGATCGCGATCTGCGCGGTCCTCGTCACTCTGTTTGTTGTAGATCTCATCTGTGTCGCGTTGTTCGGTTTCAACAGCGGCGCCGGCGTCGGTGGCGGAATATAAAAAGCGTCCGGAAGACCGGACGCTGTTCAGACAGTTCTTCTTGAAGTGCAGATTATTTGCACTTTTTTAATACAGCCAGAAGGTTATCGTAGGCTCTGTCAAAGGACGCGAGGTCAAGACGCTCGTCCGGTGTGTGTTCACCGTGCGAGATCGGACCGTAGGTGATGACATCAAGTCCCGGGACCTTGCTCTTGAAGATGCCGCATTCAAGTCCGCCGTGGGTGGATTCTTCCTTCATCTCAATGCCCTTTTCCTTCAGGACTTTGCGCAGGATCTCACGGAGCTTGGATTTGGGTTCGTATTCCCAGCCGTAATAACGGTCTTCGACCTTGAAATCAAAACCGAAGAGCGGGCAGAGGATCTCAAGCTGACGGATCGTCGTATCATTGTGGGAAGCTGCCGCGGAGCGGATCAGATCATCGACATAGAAGACGTCGTCCTTGATATAGGCGACACCGGCATTCAGCGAAGCGGTGGTGAGGCCTTTGATCGCCATGGAACGGTGAAGAAGGCCGTTCGGGATGACAGTCAGGAAATCGAGGATCTCCTTGGTCTTCTTTTTGCCGATCGCTTTCAGGACCGGATCGACTTCAACGATCTCAGCGCTGAATCCCTCATCAGAGAACTGGAGTTCCGCCTTGATCTTATCTGCGGAAACCTTAACGGCTTCGTTCAGTTCACCGACCGGAGTCATGGTGACAAAAGTGATATCCGCTTCACGCGGGATCGCGTTGAATTTCAGGCCGCCGTTAAAATCGGCGATGCGGATATCCTTTACGGTATCGGACATTTCCTCAAGGATACGCGCTGCCAGCAGGATCGAGTTTCCTCTTTCAAGATGGATCGTACCTGCGGAATGACCGCCTTTCAGGCCGCGTACCTGCAGCTGATAGGCCGGAGCATCGACTTCCTTGAAGTGAAGCTGTTTGGACATGACCGCTCTGGCGCCGCCGGAGCAGCTGACGCAGGTCTGGTTCTCACCGCCCGAATCGAGGTTGATATAACGCTTGGCATGCAGGTCCTTCGGATCAAGAGCGATCGCTCCGAGAAGACCGATCTCCTCCATCGAGGTAAATACGCACTGCAGAGCCGGAGCCGGAAGATCCGGATCGTCCAGGATCGCCAGCATATAGGCAACACCCTGACCGTCGTCCGCGCCAAGGGTTGTGCCTTTTGCGCGCAGCCAGCCTTCCTCGTCGACGTAAAGGTCAAGAGGATCCTTTTCGAAGTCATGCTCAACATTTTTATTCTTTTCGCAGACCATATCGATATGTGCCTGCAGGATGACGGGTTCACTCTTTTCATAGCCTTTATATGCCGGCTTGTTAACGATCACGTTCCAGACCTTATCCTGTACATAGGTGAAGCCGTGTTCCTTGGCGAAATTGACGATATAATCGCTGATCGCCTTCTCGTTGCGGCTGCCGCGCGGGATCTTGGAGATCTCGTTGAAGTAATAACAGTGTTTTTTAGAAAGATCAAATTTCATAGTACTGTTCCCCCCTCTGTTCTTATAATTATAGCAAAGAAAACACTATTGTTTGTGAATTTTAAGTAAAATTTCGCATTGACAGGATGCCATGTGTGAATATGAAAATCACTTTCAGAAATTTATTTACAAATAATATTGACAGTAAAAACAGGAACTCTGTAAAATAAAAGGGTATTGAAGTACGGCCGTACGGAAAGATAAAAAATGCTCATGTGGCAGATTGCATGAGACGGTTTAAAAACCCGCTTTAGGAAACGACATCGAAAGATGTTCTTTTTATTTTTTCTGGAGGTCCATGTATGGCAAAGATCATTTTTGTAACAGGAGGCGTTGTATCCGGACTTGGTAAGGGGATCACTGCCGCTTCTTTAGGACGTCTGCTCAAGGCCAGAGGCCTGAAAGTCGTGTCGCAGAAGCTTGACCCCTACATCAATATCGATCCCGGCACGATGTCCCCTCTTCAGCATGGGGAAGTCTATGTAACGGAGGACGGTGCCGAGACCGATCTTGATCTCGGTCACTACGAGCGTTTCATCGACGAGGATCTGACCCGCTATTCCAACCTGACGACAGGCAAGGTCTACTGGAGCGTGCTGCAGAAGGAACGCAAGGGAGAGTATCTCGGCAAGACGGTGCAGGTCATCCCGCATATCACCAATGAGATCAAGGAATTCATCTATTCCGCGCTGCGTCACAGCGATCCCGATGTCCTGATCTGCGAGATCGGCGGTACGGTCGGCGATATCGAAAGCCAGCCTTTCCTCGAAGCAGCAAGACAGATCGGGATCGAACAGGGAAGAAATAATGTTCTCTATATTCACGTTACTCTAGTGCCGTATCTTGAATGCAGCAAGGAACACAAAAGCAAGCCCACCCAGCACTCGGTCAAGGAACTGCAAGGATTAGGCATCACCCCCGATATCGTCGTTCTGCGCTGCGGCAAGCCGCTTGAGAAAGATCTGTTCGACAAGATCGCCTTATTCTGCAATATCGACCGTGACTGCGTGATCGAGAACCGCACGATCAAAACACTGTATGAAGTGCCGCTGATGCTGAAGAAACAGCACTTCGATGACGCGGTCTGTCGCAAACTGTCTCTTGAGACACCGGAGCCGGATCTGAAGGAATGGAAGGAACTCGTCAGAAACATCAAGCACGCGAAGAAGACCGTCACGATCGGTCTTGTCGGAAAATACGTCGCGCTGCATGACGCTTATCTATCGGTCGTCGAAGCTCTGGCGCATGCCGGCTATCATTACCGGGTCAAAGTGAAGATCAAATGGATCGACAGCGAGAAGATCGAGAAAAAGAATGTCGCCGAGAAATTATCCGGCTGCGACGGCATCATCGTTCCGGGCGGATTCGGCGACAGAGGGATCGAGGGAATGATCATAACAGCACGCTATTGTCGTGAGAAAAACGTTCCGTATCTCGGGATCTGCCTCGGCATGCAGATCGCGGTGATCGAGTTCGCGCGCGATGTCTGCGGTCTGAAAAAGGCAAACTCCGGGGAATTCGATCCGAACTCTCCGGATAAGGTGATCGACTTCCTGCCGGACCAGAACGAGGAGATCAACAAAGGCGGGACTCTGCGTCTGGGCTCCTGTCCCTGCGTGCTCAAAGAGAATACCCGTATCCGCGAGGAATACGACAGTGAGCGGATCGCTGAAAGACACCGTCACCGCTATGAATTCAACAACGACTACCGGGAGATCCTGCAGAAAAAGGGACTCGTGCTCAGCGGCACCTCCCCGGATAACTACATCGTGGAAACGATCGAAACAGGAAACGATTACTTCGTTGGTGTGCAGTTCCATCCGGAATTCCGGTCCCGGCCGAACCGTGCCCATCCGCTTTTTAAAGGCCTGATCCGCCATTCACTCGAGAGAAAAGAAGGAGGTAAACTCGGATGACTGACATTCTCAAAACATTCGGCAGCAAAGTTTTCAACGACAAAGTGATGAAGGAAAGACTTTCCGACAGCACCTACAACGAGCTCCGCAAAACACTGAAGAACGGAACGAGTCTGAACCCCAAGATCGCCGCGGAGATCGCGGAAGCGATGAAGCAGTGGGCACTGGATAATGGCGCGACGCATTTTACGCACTGGTTCCATCCGCTGAGCGGTGCCACCGCCGAAAAACACGAGAGCTTCGTCGCGACTGCCGGAGGCGGAAAGATCAAACTGGTATTCTCGCCGGGCAATCTGGTAAAGGGTGAAGCAGACGCTTCTTCTTTTCCGTCAGGCGGTCTGCGGGACACCTTCGAAGCCAGGGGCTATACCGCCTGGGATCCGACTTCTTATGCATTCATCAAGGACGGTATCCTCTGTCTGCCGACAGTCTTTGCTTCCTACAGCGGCGAAGCTTTGGACCATAAGACGCCGCTTCTCCGTTCCATGAATGCGCTGAATACGCAGGCGATGCGTATCCTGCGCCTTTTCGGAAACGAAAACGTGGATCATGTGAAGACGACGGTCGGCGCGGAACAGGAATACTTTCTGGTAGATAAGGAATTCTATGACCAAAGAGAGGACCTGCGGCTGACCGGCCGCACGCTCTTCGGCGCGATGCCGCCCAAAGGACAGGAAATGCACGATCATTATTACGGCTCGATCAAGACACGGGTCTCCGGATTCATGAAAGATCTGAATGAGGAACTCTGGGCGCTGGGCATCCAGGCAAAGACAGAACACAACGAAGTCGCGCCATCCCAGCACGAGCTGGCGAACAACTTCCTGACAACGAACGTTTCAGTCGATCAGAACAACCTGACAATGGAGGTCATGAAGAAGACCGCGAAAAAACATGGTTTTGAATGTCTGCTTCACGAAAAACCCTATGCTGGGGTAAACGGCAGCGGCAAGCACAACAACTGGTCGATGAAGACGGATACCGGCGTCAATCTGCTTGAACCGGGCGACACGCCTTCGGAGAACGCGCAGTTCCTGTTGTTCCTGGTCGCGGTGATCAAGGCCGTAGACGAATATCAGGACCTGATCCGGATCTCGATCGCTTCAGCCGGAAACGACCACCGTTTAGGCGCTTCCGAAGCGCCACCGGCTATCGTTTCCGTCTTCCTTGGACACGAACTGACGGAGATCCTGGAGAATATCGAGAAGGACGAGGAGACGGTCAGTCATGGGAGAGCTCCTTTCCGGGTCAACGTTAATACGATCCCGGACTTTCCGAAAGACAACACCGACCGCAACCGGACTTCGCCGTTTGCCTTCACCGGAAATAAGTTTGAATTCCGTATGCCGGGTTCAAGCCAGTCGGTCGCTACACCGAACACAGTCCTGAATACCGTGATCGCGGAAGAACTGAAAGGTTTTGCGAACGAACTCGAAAAAGCCGAAGACCGCAGCGGTGCGATCCATGATCTGATCAAGAGAGTCGTAAACGAGCATGGGCGGATCATCTTCAACGGCAACGGCTATGACACCTCCTGGCTGGAAGAAGCCAAAAGACGCGGTCTCAGCAATTATCCTTCCACACCGGAAGCGCTGGCGCATTATCTCGATGAAAAGAACGTAAGAGTCTTCACGGACAATAACGTTCTTTCCGAAAAGGAACTGCTGTCCCGTTATGAGATCTATCTGGAGAAATACTGGAAGACGATCAACATCGAAGCGAAGACCATGCTGGATATGTTGAAAAAAGATCTGCTGCCCGCCGGACTGAAGCAGGAGGACAAACTGATGCAGACAGTGAAGATAGAAAAGGAAGTTGGTCTATACGAAGAGAACGGATATGCGGCAAGCACGTTGAAAAGTGTTCACTCGTTACTCGCCTCGTTGTCCGGATGCACAAAGGAACTGGACGAAAAACTCAATCGGAAACTTCCGGAAAGCGCATTGAAAATAGCGTGCTATTTTAGAGACGATATTCTTCCGCTGATGACAAAACTGCGAAAAGACGCTGACCGTCTTGAACTGGTATGTGACAGACAGATCTGGCCGATCCCGACGTACAGAGAGCTGCTTTTTGGAGCTGACTGATGGAAAAGAAAAATGAAAAGATCCTGATACTCGACTTCGGCGGCCAGTATACACAGCTGATCGCCCGCCGGGTGCGGGAACAGCATATCTATTCGGAGGTCATCCCATTTAATATGCAATCCGGAAAAATAAAGGCGATGCAGCCTTCCGGAATCATCCTTTCGGGCGGACCGGCAAGCGTCGAACAGGTTAGCGCCCCTTTCTGCGATCCCGGGATCTTCACGCTGGGCATACCGGTCCTGGGTATCTGTTACGGCATGCAGCTGACAGCCAAGATGCTTGGCGGGAAAGTTGAGAAAGCCATAGACAGGGAATATGGAAGGACGGAAGTTCTCCCGGAAGATAAGAGCGGACTTCTGAAAGATACAAAAGACGTGACCGTCTGCTGGATGAGCCACACCTGGCAGGTCACGGAAGCTCCTACGGGATTTAAAGTCACTGGAATCTCGGCAAACTGTCCTGTCGCAGTCATGGAAGACAGGGACAGAAAAATATATGGCGTACAGTTCCATCCGGAAGTAACACACACCGAAGAAGGGAAAACGATCCTGCGGAATTTTCTGTACGAAGTCTGTGGCTGCGCGGGAGACTGGACGATGGATACCTACCTCGAAACAGCTGTTACCACGATACGGAAAACCGTCGGAGAAGAGAAGGTGCTGCTGGCGCTTTCGGGAGGCGTTGATTCCGCTGTTACAGCTGCGCTGATCCAGCGCGCGATCGGAGACAATCTGGTCTGCGTCTTCGTTGACCACGGACTGCTGCGTAAAAACGAAAGCGAACAGGTCTGCAGTATATTTCAAGATCTGTTCCCGGTGCATTTTGTCCGCGTGGATGCGGCATCCAGGTTTTTTGCAGATCTCAAAGGCGTCTGCGATCCGGAAGAGAAAAGACACATCATCGGAAAAGATTTTATCGAAGTCTTCCGTGAGAAAGCCGCAGAGCTCGGGAAGATCGGGTATTTTGCGCAGGGTACGATCTATCCGGATGTGATCGAAAGCGGACAGGCAGTCAACGCATCTGTCATCAAAAGTCATCATAACGTCGGCGGCCTGCCGGCCGAACTCGGTTTTACGGAACTGATCGAGCCGCTGAGGTTGCTGTTCAAGGATGAAGTGCGCAGCCTTGGCGAAATACTCGGACTTCCTCCTGAACTCGTTTGTAAGCAGCCTTTCCCAGGACCCGGCATGGCGGTCCGCGTTGTCGGGGAAGTAACGCCGGAAAAGGTCCGAATCGTTCAGGAGAGCGATGCGATCTTCCGCGAGGAGATCGAGAAAGCCGGTTTGACAGGAATGATAAGCCAGTATTTTACCGTTCTGACCGGAGCGCGAAGCGTTGGCGTAATGGGAGATGAGCGGATCTACGGAAACGTGATCGCACTGCGGGCAGTCACAACAGATGACTTCATGACGGCAGACTGGGTTCAGCTGCCTTATGATGTGCTGTGCCGCGTTTCGCAGCGCATCGTTAATGAAGTGAATGACGTGTGCCGGATAGTTCTGGACATCACCTCCAAGCCTCCGGCAAGCATTGAGTGGGAATA
>JAUNQE010000097.1 GCA_030536365.1 Erysipelotrichaceae bacterium
CCAAAGAGGGAGAACACCTTTTTATTTCAGCGTCCACTCTTTGGGTTACAGTTTACACGGGGCTTTTCCTTTGGTTTCGTGTTTCAGACTAGCAGGCTGTGACGTCGGAAATAGCGATACGCTTGATGACTTCTTCCATATAGGAAGCATCGTAATCTTCGATCCTGCCTTCTTCAACGAGCGCGGACAGAGCCGGATCAAGCGGCATGCGGGCAAGGACCGGAACTTCGTACTTGTCTGCCATCTCCTGGGTATTGTTATGCGGATAGAGTTCGATCTTCTCACCGCAGTTCGGGCAGGCGACATAGGACATGTTCTCAACGACACCAACGATCTTCGTATCGGTCTTCTTCGCCATGTTGATCGCCTTGGCAACGATCATGGATACGAGCTTGGACGGGTTGGAAACGATCACGAGACCATCGAGCGGGATATCCTGCATGACGGAAAGCGCGACATCGCCGGTTCCCGGAGGCATATCGATGATCAGATAATCCAGTTCCTCCCAGTAAGTATCGGTATAGAACTGATCGACAACACCGCTGACGATCGGACCACGCCATAAGACCGGAGTCTCTTCCTCATCGAGGAGAAGGTTGACGGACATGACCTTGATGCCATATTTTTCGGTGCGGACAGGATACATCCCCTTCTCGTCACCGTAGGCATAACCGTGGACCGAGAAGATGCGGGGAATGCTCGGACCGGTGATATCAGCATCCATGATGCCGACACGGTAACCCTTGCGGGCAAGCTCTACCGCCAGTACGGAGCTGACAAAGCTCTTACCGACACCGCCCTTGCCGCTCAGGACACCGATGATCTTATTGATACGGGTCGAAAGCTGCGGAACTTTCTTCTGCGGGGGTGTATTGGTGCGGGCGCCGCAGCCGGCGACCTGACATGTTTCGCATTTGCTGCTTGTTTTCTTTTCACTCATATTTCTGCACTTCCTTACTTATTAAACAGCGATTGATTTTCTTCGTCGTATTTCGGCAGATCCGGCAGCTCATCCAGGCTGACGAGCTCGAAACTGTCCATGAATTCCTCAGTGACCTCATAGAGGATCGGTCTCCCCGGTGCCTCGCTGCGTCCGGCTTCGCGGATCAGATTACGGGTCAGCAGCTTCCGCAGCATGACCTCGCAGCCGACACCGCGCAGTTCCTCGATCTCGATCCGGGTGATCGGCTGCTTGTAGGCAATGATCGCCAGGGTCTCCAGCGCGCTCGGTGAGAGCGTATCCGGTTTATAGTTGTGGAACAGTTTCTGGGCATAGGGATAGACATCGGCTTTGGAAACGAATTTATAGCGTCCGCCGTAATTGACGAGCTCGATGCCGTAGGCCTCATCATCATATTTCACGCGGATCTCATGCAGAAGCGCCAGTGCCTCGGCTTCATCCGTTTCGAGGACCGCGGCCAGCTGGTCCTCTTTCAGTCCGTCTTCCCCGACGATATAGAGAAGACCTTCTGTTATCGCCTGTTTATTGACCGCCTTTGCCGGTTCGACCGGACAGACACGGCTGTTATCCAAAGCGCGGCGCTGTTCAGCGCTCAGCTCGCGCATGATCACTTCTTCACGCATAGTTTACTCCTTTTTGCAGGTGGATGGTCTCGCTTTCGTCCACTGTAAAGACGAGATAATGGTCTTTGATCAAGTCCAGGATCGCCAGCAGCGAAACGACGCATTCATAGAGATCCTCACAGTCATCGATGACCGTATCGAAAGTGAAGCTCTCCGGCAGATCTTCCAGACGTGAAAGGATCTGCAGACGGCGGTCTTCAAGCGTGAGCTCGCGCTTGGTCAGGCTCGTCTCCATCGGTTTGGACAGCTGCACCCGGCGCAGAACTTTTGACATCGCTTTTAAAAGATCATAGGCATTGCCTTTTGTCGTTCCGGGATCATCCTTGGGTTCTTCCAGGTCGCTCATCGGTTTGGCGAAATGATCCTGACGGGAACGGTAATTGTCATAAAGCGCCTGGGAGGCTTCCTTATAACGCTGGTATTCAAGAAGACGGCGGACGAGAACATCCTTCGGGTCTTCCTCTTCCTCGGTCTGATCAACTCTCTTGGGAAGCATCTTCCGGCTCTTGTATTCGATCAGCGTCGCCAGCTCCACGAGGTAATCGCTCTCGATCTCGAGATGACGTTCCTCCATCTGACGCAGGTGGAGCAGATACTGGTCTGCCAGCACCTCCATATCCAGATCCATGATATCGAGCTTATGCTCAGAGATCAGATGCAGCATCAGATCCAGCGGACCTTCGAATTGTTCGGTTTTTGCTTCAAAAGACATACAAGTATTATACCATTTCTTTACCCCTGATAAGGAACGAAATGACCTCTTAAAAGATTCTCTTCACAGGCGGACCGTTCTGGAATATGATTCATATATGGGTCTTCCCATGAGGTCTCAATATGCAGTTAAGATTATCCATGTTTCTGATCGTCTGTCCCCTGCTTTTCCTGGCGGGGCTCATTGACTCCATCGGCGGCGGCGGAGGTCTGATCTCGCTGCCGGCATATATCCTCGCCGGTCTGCCTGCCCATCTGGCGATCGGCACCAACAAGATGTCCGCCTTCCCCGGGACGGCGCTGACAACGGCCCGCTTCGCGAAAAACAGGATGATCGATCTGAAGCTCGCGCTTCCCTCGATCGTTACAGCCGTCCTCGGTTCCTTCATCGGCGCCAGGATCGCGATCCGGCTTGATGAGAATTTCATCAAATATATGATGCTGGTCGTTCTCCCGGTCGCGGCCCTGATCGTGCTGAATCCGAAGCTTTTTAACGAAAACGGCGCGAATGAATTCGCCCACGACAAAAGGACCTATGCCATCGTCTGCATCTCAGCATTTGTGATCGGTATCTATGACGGACTTTACGGTCCCGGCACAGGGACCTTCCTGATCATCGCCTTTACGGTCTTTGCCGGGATGAATGTCTCCAAGGCGAACGGCCAGGCCAAGATCATCAATCTGACCACCAATGTAACGGCCTTCACGATCTATCTGCTTAACGGCAGAGCAGTCATTCCGCTCGGTATCGCCGGCGCGGTCTGCGGGATGCTGGGAAACTATGTCGGTTCGGGACTTGCTTTGAAAAACGGCAGCAAGCTTACCCGTCCGGTCATCCTGACAGTCCTGGTGATCCTGCTGATCCGGATCCTGACGGACTGAAAATATCACGCAATCAAAAAGACGGAGCGAACTCCGTCTTTCTTTATGCTTTGGTTTTTTATCAGATGACGAGGTTGATGACCTTGCCCTTGATGATGAAGTGCTTGCGGATCTCATGGCCCTCGATGAACTTCTGCAGTCTTTCGTCCTTCAGCGCGATCGCATAGATCTCTTCATCCGAAGCATCTGCCGGTGTCGTGAACTTCGTACGGACCTTGCCGTTGACCTGAACGACGACTTCCTTCGTGGCTTCCGTCAGTTTGTTCGGATCGTATGTCGGCCAGGAGGCGTAGGCGATCGTCTCTTCTTTACCGGTCAGATAGGCATGCAGTTCCTCGCTCAGATGCGGAGCGAACGGATTGAGAAGCTTCAGGAAGTTCAGCATGTATTCCTTGTAGATCTTCTCGTATTTGTAGCACTCGTTGATGAAGATCATCATCTGGGAGATCGCAGTATTGAGATTCAGCGAATCGATATCCTCGCTGACTTTCTTGACGGTCTGGTTGTAGATGATATCCAGGGAACCATCGTTCTCATCGACGAACTGTGCGCGTTCGGTGACCAGACGCCATACACGGTCGAGCCACTTGCGGGTGCCGGCCAGCGCTTCCGCGTTCCACGGTTTGGAATCTTCGAGCGGTCCCATGAACATCTCGTAGCAGCGCAGTGTATCCGCGCCGTAGGTCTC
>JAUNQE010000007.1 GCA_030536365.1 Erysipelotrichaceae bacterium
AACTGCGGTCATAAAGCCTTTTGAATCGTGTCAGCTTAAGTTAGTGACATTAAGCTCCGGCTGGTTTTTTTATTGGAGATAGTCTTTCCGGCCTTCAAAAAGAATCGTGCTAGAATTACAACCATGAACACATTTATGAATACGGCCGCCGGCCTGCTGATCCCCTTTGCCGGGACGACGCTGGGCGCGGGCATGGTCTTCTTTATGCGCGGACTCAATGTCCGTGTCGAAAAACTGCTCAACGGTTTTGCCTCCGGTGTCATGATCGCAGCCTCTGTCTGGTCGCTTCTGATCCCGGCTCTTGACATGAGCGCCGCCCAGGGCAAGGTCGCCTGGGTAGCCCCTTCTGTCGGTTTTCTGCTCGGCATCTTCTTCCTGCTTTTGCTTGACGAGTGCATCCCCCATATCCACTTCTTAAAAAGCGATACCCCGGAAGGTCCTGCCTCCAAATTAAAAAAGACCACGATGATGGTCCTTGCGGTCACTCTGCATAATATTCCGGAAGGCATGGCTGTCGGCGTTACCTATGCCGGCGTGCTTGCCGCCAATTCCGGGATCTCCCTGGCCGCGGCAACGGCTTTATCTTTAGGTATCGCCATCCAGAACTTTCCGGAAGGCGCGATCATCTCGATGCCGCTTGAGGCGGAGGGCCTCTCCAAATCCAAGTCCTTCCTTTACGGAACGCTCTCAGGCGCGGTCGAACCGATCGCGGCTCTTATCACGATCCTTTTGACCAATCACGTGCTGAAGGTCCTTCCCTATCTGCTCGCCTTCGCGGCCGGCGCGATGATCTATGTCGTCATCGAGGAACTGATCCCCGAATCCCAGGAAGGCGGCCACTCCAATATCGCGACGATCGGCGCGGCTTTCGGTTTCGTGATCATGATGATCCTCGACGTCGCCTTAGGCTAACAGTTCAAAGAATCCGTCCTCATTGAGGATCTGAAGCTGGGCTCCCTGTTCTTTCAGGAGCTCGGCTTTTTTAAAGCGCACGGCGTTCTCGGCGCCTTCGCCATAGAACAGATAATCGGTCGTAAAGCTGATCTCATGCACGATCACGGCTCCGCAGTCGCTCGCCATGGCTTCCAGCTCTTTTCGTTTCTGGCGTTTGAAACTTCCGGTAAAGACGACCCGCTTGCCGTAGAGCGGATGGCTGCGGTCGTATTCGCGGCGTTTGGAAACGTCTTTTTTATCTTCCAGATGCAGGATCCCAAAAGAGAGATCACTTGCCGTGAGCCTTTTCTCCTCGATCAGAGCGCACAGCCTTTTATAGACCTCATAGGTCGCGCGGCAGTCGGACAGGGAACGGTGCGCCTGTTCATTCACGATCCCGAAATGATCGCACAGATTTCCCAGGCGGTGATGCGGCATCTCCGGAAGCAAAAGTCTCGAGAAACTCAGGGTATCCTCGTAATCATTATGAAACGGCTCGATCCGCGCGGAACGGCAGCCGTGCAGCAGAAACGAGATATCAAACGGGATATTCTGGCCGACGAGCACATCGTCTCCCAGCCACTCCAGAAAGGCCGGAAGGACTTCCTCGAGCTCCGGGGCATCCTTGACCATTTCGTTGCTGATGCCGGTCAGGCTGATGATATTGTCCGGGATCGGATGCAGGGTACGCACCAGCGAACTGAACTCGGCGACGATCTTCTGCCTGCGGACACGCACACCGCTGATCTCGGTTATTTCACAAAGATCGGCTTTCAGGCCGGTCGTTTCAACATCGATCACGGTATAGTCTTGGAGCGGGGTCGTCAGTTCCTTCCCCTGATAGATCCAGAATAGATTCATCACTGTTTGTTTTTCAGATATTCGTTATAGAGTTTGTTTTTGGAGCAGTTATAGCGTCCGGCGACAGCTGCCGCCGCTTCTTTCGTCGACATGCCGGAAGCGACTGCTTCCTCCATTTCCTGAAGCAGGACTTCCGTCGGGACTTCACCGGCTTCCTCTTTCTTTCCCTCGACGACAACGACCATTTCCCCGCGGTAGTTCTCCCTCTCTGAAAGCTCGCTGAGCGTGGAGCGGATATACTCCTCATGCATCTTCGTCAATTCTCTGGCGACGACGGCACGGCGGTCGCCCAGGATCTCGGTCATCAGCTTAAGTGTTGACAGGATACGGTGCGGCGCTTCATAGAAGACGAGCGTATACGGGAATGCGGCAAGCTTCTGCAGCTCCTTCGCCGCGTCTCCCCTTTTGGAAGGCAGAAAACCATAGAAAAGATAATGCTCGGTCGGCAGACCGGAAGCGATCAGGGCGTTGACGGCTGCGTGCGCGCCACTGACAGGAATGATCGTGATCTCGTTTTCGATCGCCTTCTGTACCAGTGTGTAGCCGGGGTCCGACATCAGCGGATAGCCCGCGTCGGAGATCAGGGCGATATCCTTCCCCTCCTCCAGCATTTCGATCAGGACCTTGCTCGAATCCTCTTCATTGAAATTGTGATAGCTCCGGGTCGGTGTGGCGATGCCGAAGTATTTCAGCAGCACCCCCGATGTCCGGGTGTCCTCACAGGCGATGCAGGAGACTTCATTCAGGATACGGATCGCGCGTGGACTCATCTCTTCCAGATTGCCGATCGGCGTGGCAACGAGATAAAGCGAGCCTTTATTCATCGTTGTTCTGGGGTTGAGCGTTTCCTTCTTTTTCATTAGCCTTCTTGAACTTTCCTTTTTTCATCAGATCATCCAGAGTCAGATACAGAGTGGTCTCCCTGTTTTCAAGCTTACAGGTGCGGTCCATGACATTCATCGACGTCACGTGATAGCTGTCGCCTTCGTATTCCACGCGGGCATTGAGCTTCGGCAGACCGCGGCGAAGTTCCTTATAGGTGTCATCCTCAAAGCGCAGGCAGCACATCAGGGCACCGCAGTGACCGCTGAGTTTGGCGATATTCAGAGCCAGAAGCTGGTTCTTGGCCATATTGATCGAGATACGTTCGAATTCGTCGATAAATTTTGAACAGCAGAGTTCACGTCCGCAGACACCGATACCGCCGACCATCTTCGCTTTATCGCGGGCGCCGACCTGACGCAGATCGATACGGCAGCGCAGTCTGGAAGCGAGCTTTTTCAAGAGTTCGCGGAAGTCGACACGGTTGTCCGCAAGATAGGTCAGAGTGATCTTGGAACGGTCGAGGGTGTATTCGGCGGTGATGAAATTCATCATAAGGCCAAGCTCATCCGCTTCTTCCTGAGCGACTTTCTTCGCGTTCTTCGCTTCGATCTTATTCTGACGGTAAGCCTCCAGTTCCTCCTCTGTCGCTACATGCAGGACCGGCTTGACTTCCATATCCGCGGTCAGACCGCTTTCTTCCGTCGGCTGGGAGATGACTTCTCCGATCTCAGTGCCGCGTTTGGTCTCAACGACGACCTTGTCCTTTACGTTCAGCGGCATATCACCGCAGGAAAAGGTATAGGCTTTATTTGTCTGTTCAAAGCGAACAGCTACATATTTTTCCTGTCTTTCTGACATTTAAACCTCCTTGCGCAGCAGGGTATAGGCGTGATGGTCCATCAGGAGCTTCAGGTCCAGCGGACTGTTGAGATAACGCAATACTTCCTGGGCGCTTTCTATATACACTTCTTTTTCTTTCTGGGAAAGAGAATGGATCTTTCTTCTTTCGGCCTCCGGCAGGAACGCGCCGTCCTGCAGGATCCCCTGATTCAGGAGCGAGGCATAGAGCGCTAACGCGTCGGTCAGCGCCGTCCGGTCTTCCTTTCCGAAACGGGGAAAGAAATCCTTGTTCAGGTAATACGGCAGAGCTTCCGGTTCCTGTTCCAGCACCGTTTCAAAGAGATCCCTGGCCGCCAGATAGGCGGGATCGTTCAGGTCTCTTTTGCGGTAGACACTGGTAATCTCACTCAGCAGCCGGGCATCGCTGTCCTCGAACCCGTCCTTAAGGTAGAGTTCGCGCAGTTCCTCCTTATCCGCTTCGGGAAACGGGATCCGTTCACAGCGGGAGACGATCGTCGGCAAAAGCGAATCGATATGGTCGCTGATCAGCACTCCGAAGGTGCTCTCGCCCGGAGTCTCCTCCATGAACTTCAGTATCTGGTTATAGACCTTTTCCGAAGAGTTGTTGATATTTTCGATCAGATAGCCTTTGCGGCCGTTGCTTTCAAGCGCGGTGCGCTGCAGTTCGCGGATCAGATCCTGGAGCTGATCAGTCTTCAGGGTCTCGTCACGTCCGCTCAGATAATAGAAGTCGGCGCAGGTCCCGCTGCGCAGACGCCGGTAAAGCGGATCCTCCGCATTAGGCAGAGTATCGCTGCCGGAGATGACACCGGCTAAAAACGCCATTGCCGTGTCTTTTTTTGTTTCGGTATCCCCGCCATAGAAAAGATAGACCTGAGCGATCTTCTTTGTGCGCAGGGCGTTATTCAGCAGTCGAAAAGCGATCGTTTCCGGCTTAACGATCGCCATTCAGAGCCTCCGTGATGATCTGCATGCAGTCATGCAGGACGTTTTCCACCGGCTGATCGGCATTCACGATACGGATACGTTCCGGAAAGCGTTTGAGCACTTCCTTATAACCCTGTACGACCCGGTGATGGAAGGCAACGCTTTCCACATCCAGACGGTCTTTGAAGGAACGGTCCTTGATCCTTTCAAGACCCTTTTCCTCATCGATATCCAGGTACAGTGTCAGATCCGGCATATAGGAGCCGATCGCAAAACGGTTGATATCATAGACCTCGTCAAAGCCGATCTCACGGCCGTAGCCCTGATAGGCAAGTGAGGAATCCAGAAAACGCTCGCAAAGAACGACTTTGTCCGCTTTGAGCGCCGGGATCACTTTTTCGGTCAGATGCTGGCGGCGGCTGGCGGCATAGAGCAGCGCCTCCGTCTTGACATCCATCTCAGTATTTTCGGGATCCAGGATAACGTTGCGGATCTCTTCAGCGATCCTTACTCCGCCCGGTTCACGGGTGTGCACGACTTCCTGGCCCTGTTCATTCAGTTTTTCGACGATCGCTTTGGCGATCGTTGTTTTGCCGGAACCATCCGGTCCCTCGAGCGTGATAAAAAGTCCTTTATTCATTTAATTCAGCTTCCGCTTCGGTTTTAATGTCTTTTCCAGTGCATCCAGGACCTGCTGTTTCAGATCCTCATATTCATCCTCGTTGAGTTCCATATTCCCCTGAGGAATGATCCGGATCTCGGTCGGCTTGGTAAAACGCAGCGGGTCATTGACCGCTGCTTCATAATACGCCTGCAGCAGGAGCTCATAATCCTCCACTTTCAGCAGCGCGTAACGGTCTTCCTTGCCTTCGCACAGGTAGATCGCGTCGAGCATTTCCGGCTCTTCTTTCAGATCGCCAAAAGAAAAATCACGAAGTTCTATCCTTTTCATGGCTATATTATACATCATCCGATAATCTCACAAAAGGAAAAAGACCCGCTCCCAGGAGGGGCTGAGTCCGGGCAAAAAAAGACAGCTCACGAATAGCGGGCTGTCTTTTTCGTCTCTTTGAACCAGAGGAAGAAATCCTCGACCGATAAGAGATGGTCGTAAACAAAATCCAGGGTATTGAAGAATGTTTCTGTCTCGGTGGATTCATCGTCCGCCAGATCCTGGGGATGATCCAGGAAGATGCTGAGCGGGTAGACCTCGATCATATCGCGGCAGACCTCCTCCGCCCGCAGGAAGCTCTCCTCCTTCAGCAGTGTCACGATCAGCATCAGATACTGGAATAAGGAAGTGAACTCGGTATCGAGGTATAACTGGTAGAACTCCTCGCCTCTTTCCAGCGTCGCGTAGCAGAGCGCGTACATCTCCACCAGTCCCTGCCGGCTTCCCTCAAGACCGCTGAGAAGATCCAGAACACTGAGCGCCTTATGGACATTGTGGATCGCCGCCAGATAATCGGCATGACGCATCAGGATGAAACGGTAGTTGTCCTTCTCGTATTCGTTAAAACCGGAATACTCCTTGGATAAAGCCAGATAGCGGCGCAGAAGATGATGATTCTCCTCGTCTTCCGATAATTTATGGCAGATATACCAGGCCTCAAGACACAGCGGATCGATCTCCAGCGCCTCATCGACCCTGGCTTCCAGCTCGTCTTCACTCTCGAACAGATAGCGCAGAGCCCGGATATTGACCTCGCTCATCCGCTCGTCGAATTCGTAATCCTCTTCGTTCTCGATCTTGAAATAACCGTTAAAGTAGATCCGGGCTGCCGGGATCTCCAGATACAGGGTATCCTCCAGCAACTCTTCGAAATGATTCATCGGCCTGCCCTCAGACGGTAGACCAGCGCGATCGTCTTGGCATCGAAGATCTCGCCGCGGGCGATCATGTCCTCGATCTCCTCCAGGGAATACTTCTCCGGTTCGATCTGCTCGTCATCGTCAAAATGGGTCCCGACGGTCTTTCCCTTGTCTCCGGAATAGAGATAGATCTTTTCCGAGGAATAGCCGCAGGTCGGGGCGATATAGCCGTAGGCGCGGACATTCTGCGCGGTCACGCCGAGTTCCTCCTCGCATTCGCGCAGGATCGTTTTCGCGGGGTCTTCCCCCTCTTCCATCTTTCCGGCGCAGAACTCCAGCATCTCGGTCTGCTGGGCATAGCGGTACTGGCGCACCATGTAGTATTTATTATCTGCCGGGTCACGCAGAGCGATGCAGCAGCCGCCGCGGTGGAGGACGACCTCTCTTACCGCAGGTCTGCCGTCATCGAGCTCGACGACGTCGCGTACGACTTCAATGACACGGCCTGAATAGATCTGTTCGCTTTCGATTTTTCTTTCCATTGCCTGACCTCTTTCCGCCATTATATCACTTCTCACTCAAAAACAATTGTTGTATATTTAGTGTATATTGTTTCAGAAAGAGGTACTTTTTTCATGGCCGATCAGAAAAAGCAGAACACGCTCGTCCCCGGGCGCAATATCTATCTGCATAACAAAAAGACGATCATGTACGATCGTCTGACAGATCAGAACTACATCATCCGCCCCCAGAATGTGCGGGCGTACAACTATCTTTCCATCCGTTACTTCATCGCCTTTGCCGTCGGCTTCACCATGGCTGTCGTCACCGACAACATCTGGATCGGGCTCGGAATCGGTCTCGTGGTACTGGCGGTCATGAGCTATATCTACTATAAGAAATATCTGCCGTCCCTTTCGACCGATCAGAGTTTCAAAAGACCGGAACGGGTTCCCTATACCGATTCCTTAGCGCAGCGTCTGAGCGCCGGACGTCTGATCATGGCGTTCTTCGTTTCCTTATCGCTGGCATTCGTCGTCGTCTTCAACGCCTTCATCAACGAATATCCGACAGTCATCCTGGTGCTCAACTGTCTGCTTGGCGTGGCTGCTGCGGCCCTGTCGGTCGCCTGCCTGATCGCCTTCTTCAAAAAGAGGAAAGCAGATAAGCAATAGCCTCGGCGGTGGTGTCGACGATGACATCGGCCTGACTCTGGTCCATGCCGAAATAATCATCACGGACCGCGACCACCTTCATGCCTGCCCGTTTCCCGGCCAGGATCCCGTAATAGGAATCCTCGACCACGGCGCATTCACTGTTCTTCAGACCGAGCGCGGACGCGCAGTTGAGATAGATATCGGGCGCCGGTTTGGGATTCTTCAGATCCCTTCCCGAATACATGCAGTCAAAGCAGGAATAGATCCCTGCTTTTTTTGTGTTCTCCTCGAGATAGCTGAACGGCGAAGAGGAAGCGACCGCAAGTTTGATCCCCTGCTCTTTCGCTTTCAGAAGGCCTTCCTTCACTCCCGGAAAAAGGGAATGGGCGACGTCGTTGAAACGGCCCCGGGAATCAAGAAAAGCGTCCCGCCGAATGATCAGCTCCTCATAGGAATACGGCGGAGCGACATGTTCATAGATGTCGTGCCAGACATTCTTCTTGGGGTCGGTCCCGACCAGTTCGATCAGCCACTGCTCCTCATAGGAAAAGCCCTCGCTCTCCATAAAAGCGCAGTTCTCAAAATGATGGATCTTTTCGGAGTCGAACAGTACTCCGTCAAAATCGAAGAATATACCTTTCAGCATTATGAAAAAAGAGCTTTAAAAGCTCTATTTTGTACCGAAGATACGGTCGCCGGCATCACCGAGTCCGGGTACGATGTAGCCGTTCTCGTTGAGGTGGGAATCCAGCGCTGCCAGATAGACATCCACATCCGGATGTGCTTTCTCAACAGCCTGTACGCCTTCCGGTGCGCCTACCAGACATACGAGTTTGATGTTCTTGGCGCCTCTTTTCTTGATCATGTCGATAGCTGCGATAGCGCTGCCGCCGGTCGCGAGCATCGGATCAAGGACCAGGTTGACGGCGTCAACGAGGTTGTCCGGGAATTTGGCGAAGTATTCATGCGGCTCCAGTGTTTTTTCATCACGGTAGAGACCGATAAAGCCGACTTTGGCGGTCGGGATCAGATTATTGATACCGTTGACAAGACCCAGTCCTGCGCGCAGGATCGGGATCAGGACGATGTCATTCTTTAATACGAAGGTGTTGCAACTCGAGACAGGTGTTTCGACCTTGACCTGTTTGACCGGCAGGTCACGGCAGACTTCATAAGCCATCAGTGCGGCGATCTCGTTCAGGTTCTCACGGAAATCTTTGGTTCCGGTGTTCTTATCACGCATGATCGCAAGTTTATGCGTGATCAATGGATGATTTAGTATTGTTACCATAGGTTCTTAACCTCCGTAACCCATTATACTATACTTGCTGCGGATAGGATTTCACAATCTCAATAATCTCGGTCAGATCCCCGGTATAGGCATCCGCCCCGGCGTCGAGCAGACGCTGACGGCGGACCGGAAGATCGAAATAACCTACGGTATAAGCGCCGTAGTTTTTGCCGGCGTGAATATCTGAGTCAGAGTCGCCGACATAGATAACTTCGTCACGGTTCCAGTTGTTGCGGTTGACGATCGTGATGATCCCTTCCGGATCCGGTTTCATCTTCTTGACCTCGTCACAGCCGATCTGGTCACCGCTGAGATCGCCGATCTTGAGGAGATCGTTGATCAGCTTGATCGAACGGTGAGCGCGGACAGAAACGATACCGACGTTGTAGCCGTCTTTCTTCAGCGCTTCCAGCAGTTCCCTGCCGCCGGGCATCAGTTCCGCCTCGGTCTTCAGGAATTCATCATTGTATTTCCGGTATTCGGCGATCAGCTCCTCGCTGTTGCGCTCCGGGAAGTATTTCTTGAAGATGTGCTGGAGCGAGGGACCGATGATCTCGTTCCTGAATTCTTCCGTGTAAAGATCCTGACGGCCGTTATTGATCAGAACCTGCTCGTAGGAATCACGGATCGCCCGTTTGGTGTCGACCAAAGTCCCGTCGAAATCAAATAAAACGGTCGGTTTGCGTTTCGGGAAGAAACGGTCAAAAAGACCGATGAAGCCGCAGACACCGATCGCGATCCCGGCAAGCGAAGTCAGCTGCGCCGTCTTGAGACCGAAGATCATAAGTGCGTCGGTGCGCTTCATCTCGATGAAAAAGCGGATCAGTCCGTACCACATCAGGTAAGCCCAGAAAAGGTCTCCGCGCTTGTTCTGACGGGGCTTCAGTAAAAAGACGATCAGGCAGAAACCAAGGATACAGAGGATGCTTTCATAGAAAAACATCGGTTCATAGTAGACACCGTCGATGCACATGCGCTCCTTCAGAAAGGAAAGGATCCCGTCATAGTAGGAAGCGTCGACGACTCCGCCGTGGGCTTCCTGATTGACGAAGTTTCCCCAGCGGCCGATCGCCTGTGCCAGAAGCACATTCGGCATGATCATGTCCGCCATCTTCAGGAACGAGAGATTCTTGCGCTTGCAGTACCAGAGCGTGAACAGTACCCCGGCGATCAGTCCGCCGTGGATCGCCAGTCCGCCTTCATAGACCTTTAAGATATTCAGCGGCTGCGAGAAATAATAATTGAAATCGTAGAAGATGCAGTACCACAGACGGGCGCCGATGATCCCGCACCATAAAACATAGACAAAGTAATCTCCGAGGATATCGGACGGATAATGCGAGCGGCGGGCGTTGCGCTGCGAGAGACGGTAAGCCAGGTAGGCGCCGCTCAGGATCAGCACCGCGTACCACTGGATCGAGAACGGTCCGATCTTCAGGAAAGTCTTATCGGTTGGAAAAAAGCTCATATGCCAGCTCCTTTATTCTTTTCAGCGATCACCTTGAAGACGCGCTGTTTAAAATCTTCTGTGCTGTTGATCCCCTTTTCCAGAAGGCGGAAATTGGAGACAGCTGTTTCGATGATGACACTCAGCTGACGGCCGGGAGTGATCGGGATATCGATCAGCGGACGTTCGAGGCCAAGGATCTCAAGCGTGCCCTGGGAATAGGAAAGACGGTTGTTTTCGTGTGTTTCGCCATATTCCTCAAGATGGATGATCAGATCCAGATTGTAGCTATCAAGAAGCGTCGAGGCGCCGAACAACATATTGACATCGATGATGCCGACACCACGGATCTCCAGCATCCCCTTCAGGATCGCCGGAGCGCTGCAGATCAGATCGTTCTGCACACGGGAGATCTCAACACGGTCATCCGAAACGAAGAAATGACCTCTGCGTATTAATTCCAGCGCCAGTTCGGATTTACCGATGCCGCTCTTTCCGGTCAGAAGAACGCCCTTTCCGTAGATATTCAGCATGACGCCGTGCATGCTGGTGTCGGGTGCCAGTTTGCGGCTCAGATAGGCTACGACGTTCTGCACCGCCATATAGGTCTGCCAGTCCGTCTCAAAGACCGGGAAATTCCTGGCCGTAGCGATCTCCTGCAGAGCAGCCGGTGTCTTATTGCCGTTGCTCATGATGATGCACGGGGTATAGGAATCGGTGATGAATTCGAAACGCGCCTTCTGGGTCGCGTAGTCCATCGTGTTGAGCAGACCGCATTCCTTATTGCCGATGATGACGACACGCTTCAGATCAGTCGTATCGATATAGCCGGCCAGTTCCAGACCGGGACGGTTGACATCCGGCGCGATGATCCAGCGCTTCAGGCTTTCCGCGTCGCCGGTGATCTGTTTCAGGTGAAAAAAGTCTTTCAGTTCCGATACGTATACACGCTTGCTGAGTTCTTTGTTTTTACCCACGATAACCTCCCAGGGCCAGACGGACATATTTTGAGGTATAGCCCTTATCCGATGCAGCTACTTCTTCCGGTGTGCCGGTAACAACGATCGTACCGCCGCGGTCACCGCCGTCCGGTCCGAGATCGATGATATGGTCGGCACATTTCAGAACATCCAGATTGTGTTCGATCACCAGGACCGTATCACCGTTGTCGACGATGCGGTCGATGATCGTGATGAGCTTGGCAACGTCATCTGTATGCAGACCGGTAGTCGGTTCATCCAGCACGAATAAGGTCTTGCCGGTCGGCTTTTTCTGCAGTTCGGAAGCGAGCTTGACACGCTGTGCCTCACCGCCGGAGAGCGTTGTCGCGCTCTGCCCGAGCTCGATATAGGAAAGACCTACATCGTAGAGGATCTGCAGCTTATGACGGATCTTGGGAACGTTGCGGAAGAATTCCAGCGCTTCCTTGACGCTCATCTTCAGCACATCGTAGATACTCTTGCCTTTATATTTGACTGCCAGCGTCTCGTTGTTGTATCTTCTGCCGCGGCAGGCTTCACACTCAACATAGACATCCGGCACGAACAGCATGGAGATACGCTTGACGCCGTCACCCTGGCAGGCTTCACAGCGTCCGCCGGCCACGTTGAAGGAGAAACGTCCCTTATCGTAACCGCGTTCCTTGGCATCCGGAGTCATCGCGTAGAGATCACGGATATCATCGAAGACGCCGGTATAGGTAGCCGGGTTGCTTCGCGGGGTACGGCCGATCGGATCCTGCGAGATCGCGACGACCTTATCGATATTCTCGAGTCCGGTGATCTTTTTATGCTTTCCGGGAACGATCCGGACCCGGTTGAGCGACTGCTGGACGCCTTTGGTCAGGATCTCGTTGACCAGCGTGGATTTCCCGGAACCGGAAACACCGGAGACGCAGATGAATTTCCCGAGCGGGAATTCCACATCGATATTCTTCAGGTTGTTTTCGACAGCGCCGATGACCTTCAGACTCTTGCCGTTGCCTTCTCTGCGCTTCGTCGGGACCGGGATCTCCTTTTTGCCGGAGAGATAGAGTCCGGTGATGCTTTTGGGGTTCGCCATGACTTCCTGCGGGGTTCCGGCCGCAACGATGTTGCCGCCTTCCTTACCGGCACCAGGGCCGATATCGACGAGGAAATCACTCTCCAGCATCGTTTCCATATCGTGTTCAACGACGATCACGGTATTGCCGAGATCACGCATCCTCTTTAATGTATCGATCAGTTTCTGGTTGTCCTTCTGATGCAGACCGATCGACGGCTCATCGAGGACATAGATGACGCCTGTCAGCATCGAACCGATCTGGGTCGCGAGACGGATACGCTGCGCCTCACCGCCGGACAGTGTGCCGGCATTACGGTTCAGTGTCAGGTAATCCAGACCGACATCATTGAGGAAGCCGAGTCTTGAACGAAGTTCTTCGAGAAGCAGACGGGCGATCTCCCTCTTCATCGGGGAAAGCTCGAGCTGATCGATCCACTGCGCCGCCTTCTCGATCGACAGCTCCGTGAATTCATGGATGTTCTTATCGCCGACGCGGACGCTGAGCACCTTCTCATTCAGACGGGCGCCGTGGCATTCACGGCAGACGGATTCGACCATGTAGCTCTGATAGTATTCCTTGGACATCGCGGAAGTCGTCTCGTCAAAACGGCGTTCGATCAGTGTCTTGACTCCCTCGATGATCGTATTCTTCTGGTAATGGATACCGCCGCTGCTGGTGATCTCATAAGCGATCGGGACCCGGGATCCGTAAAGGATGATGTCCATCTCATCCTTGCTGAAGTCCTTCAGCGGTTTGTGCAGATCGATGTTGTAGTGATCGAGCAGCGCCGCAAAGTTCTGCCATTCGAGGTTCTCGGTACCGACCGTATTCTTGAAGTAGCGGATACCGCCCTGGGCGATGCTGAGCTCCGGATTCGGAATCAGGGAATCGATCCCGACTTCCATCGTGATGCCCAGACCCTTGCAGTTCGGGCAGGCACCTAAAGGCGAGTTGAAACTGAACAGGCGCGGTTCCAGTTTGGGAACGGTGAAACCACAGATCGGGCACGCGAAATTGGAGGAGAACAGGGTCCTCTCCTCTCCGCGCTTGACGATGCAGGTCCCTTCGGTCAGTTTGAGTGCAAGTTCCAGGGAGTCGCTTAAGCGGGTCTCGATCCCGTCGCGCTTCACGAGACGGTCAACGACGACCTCGATCGTGTGGCGCTTGTTTTTCTCGAGTTCCGGAACTTCCTCGATCATATAGAGCTGACCATCCACGTAGACACGCAGATAGCCTTCCTTTTTCAGTTTTTCAAAGTAATCCTTGAACGTTCCCTTACGGTTCACGACCGCGTTGGCAATGATCTCAAGACGGCTCCCTTCCGGGAATTCCATAATCCGGGAAACCATTTCCTGTACTGTCATCGCTTCGATCTTCTGATGATGATTCGGGCAGTACGCGTCGCCTGTACGGGCGAAAAGCAAACGCAGGAAATCATAGATCTCCGTGATCGTACCGACTGTGGAACGGGGGTTGTTGTTGGTGGTCTTCTGGTCGATCGCGATCGACGGGGAAAGACCCTCGATCAGATCAACATCCGGTTTATCGACGCCGCCCAGAAACTGACGGGCGTAAGAGGAAAGCGACTCGACGTAGCGGCGCTGTCCTTCCGCGTATAAAGTATCAAAAGCCAGAGAGGTCTTGCCTGAACCGGAAAGGCCGGTCATAACGATAAAACGGTTGCGCGGCAGATCGATGTCCACATTTTTCAGATTGTTTTCGCGGGCTCCGCGAATTATGATCTTATCTCTCTCCATACAAATATCTTTCCTTCTTCAACCGATAGTCTTCTTCGTTCATGTAGTCGATCTTCAGCAGGTAGAGACCGCTGGGATCGATGTTGTAGCGCCGTTTGGATTTGCAGGGATGTTCCAGAAACTCCCTGACTTCCGCAACGGTCTTCTTGCCCCGGCCGACCTCAAAGATCATACCGGTCATGATCCGCACCATATGGCGCAGGAAGCCGCTGCCCTTGAAAAGCAGGACAAGACGGTCGCCGCGGCGGACCAGTCTGCAGACGTAGATCGTCCGCACCTGATCGGGATGTTCCTCATAGGTCGAGGTGTTGAATGAGCCGAAATCGTGCGTGCCGACGAACAGTTCGCAGCACTCTTCCATCTTGGCATAATCAAGATCGTAGTGGCACTGAAACGCTCTTTTCTCATAAAAGACATCCCGTTCCCCGTTGTTGATCAGATACGCGTAGGTCTTCGCCCTGACCTGATAACGGGCATGGAATTCCTCACTGACAGGTTCAACGGCGTTGATATGGATATCGCCCGGCAGAAGCCCGTTCAGGCTGTATTTCAGTTTGCGGGGATCTTTTTCGGGGGCGTCAAAATGAAAGACCTGACCGTAAGCGTGGACACCCTGGTCAGTTCTTGAAGCGGAAACGATGCGCACCGGCTTGCGGAAGATCGTCAGCAACGCACGCTCGATCTCATCCTGGATCGTACGTGCGTTGATCTGACTCTGAAAACCGGCATAAGCAGTGCCGACGTAAGCCAGTGTTACTTTATATCTCATATCACAAAAGCCAGAACGATCACTCCGGCCAGCACGAGCAGTGACAGGATCCGCAGGACATGATCCCGGTTGTGATATTTCAATTCTTTATATCTTGTTCTTTCGGCGCCCGGAACATATCCGCGGGCTTCCATGGCGTTCGCCAGGTCATCCGCTCTCTGGAAAGCAACAGAGAAAAGCGGAACGATCAGGGAAAGGATCGCGCTGATCTTTTCTTTCAGTGAGCCTTCATCAAAATCGACGCCACGGCTCTTCTGCGCGTTCATGATACGCTCGGTCTCCTCGATGATCGTCGGGATAAAACGCAGCGCGATCGAGATCATCATCGCGATCTCGTGGGTCGGGACATGCAGTTTCGCCAGCGGTTTCATCAGCTGTTCAAGACCCAGAGTCAGTTCGAGCGGTTTTGTCGTCGCGGTCAGCAGTGTGGTCAGCGTGACCATCAGAAGCAGACGGACAACGATATACAGAGTATTCAGTACAGCATCGCTGTAGATATTGATGAATTTCCAGGAGAACCAGAGATCGCCGGTCTTCACACTGAAGATGTTGACGATCAGAAGGAACGCCATCATGAAAAGCATCGGCTTGAAAGCTTTTAAGACCATGCTCAGGCGCAGCTTCGCGATGAACAGACCGATCAGCAGGAAGACGCCGATGATCGCGAAACCATACCATCCGGCCGGAAGGAAGATCGCGATCAGAAGCAGGAAAAGCGAAATGATCTTGGCGCGCGGATCGCAGCGGTGCAGGATGCTGTCGATCGGAATGTACTTACCGAAAACAAGGTTACTCATCTCTTCACCTCTTTCGCTACGTCTTTCACGAGCGCTTCGAGATCATCGTAGTGTTTCTTTAAGGAGAAACCCTTCTTCTGCAGCTGACTCTTGAGCTCCAGGAGCTGCGGGAGCACCAGATTGAATTTCTCAACGAGCTCGTCGTTCTCAAAAAGTTCCTTTGTCGGACCGCTGTAGGATACTTCGCCCTTGTTCAGGATGACGGTATTGTCTGCGTATCGGTAGACGATCTCATTATCATGACTGATCAGGATGATGGTCTTCCCCTGCTCTTTGTTCAAAGCAGAGAAAAGCTTGATCATCTCACGGGAACCGTGCGGGTCAAGACCGGCTGTCGGTTCATCGAGGACAATGATCTCCGGATCCATCGCCAGAATGCCGGCGATCGCGACTCGGCGTTTCTGCCCGCCGGAAAGATCGAGCGGGGAACGATCCTCATAGGAAGCGTCCAGGCCGACGACCTTGAGAGCGGCGCGGGCGCGCTTGACTGCTTCTTCTTCCGATACACCGAAGTTTTTCGGGCCGAAGGAAACGTCTTTCAGGATCGTCTCCTCGAACAGCTGGTATTCACTGAACTGGAAAACAAGTCCGACTTTCTGCCGAAGCTGTTTCAGGTTCTTTGGTTTCTTATCCGCGGTCACGCTAAAACCGGCGACTTCAACTTCACCGCTCGTCGGTAAAAGCAGCGCGTTCATATGCTGCACCAGGGTCGATTTACCGCTGCCGGTATGACCGATGATGGCTGTGATCTTCTTTTCTTCGATCTCCAGATCGATATCCTTCAGGGCATGAAAGGAATAAGGCATATCCGGAGAATACGTATGATTTAATTTTTTGAATGTAATTGCCATAGTTCCTCCGCGATCGCTTCTGCCGTATCTCCCTGCACTTTGATGCCTCTGGATTTGAACAGATTCTTGACGTAATAAGAGAAAGGAATATCAAGACCGATCTTACGCATCAGATCAGCTTTTTCAAATACGACTTCCGGTTTGCCTTCCAGGACGATCTTGCCCTCGTTCAAAACGATGCATTCGTCGCTGAAACATGCTTCCTCGATGTCGTGGGTGATCGAGATGATCGTCAGATCCTCGTTCCCGTGGAAAGAACGGATCATCCTTTTGAGTTCTTCCTTGCCGGCCGGGTCGAGCATACTCGTCGCCTCGTCAAAAACGATGATGTCCGGTTTCATCGCCAGGACACCGGCGATGGCGACTCTCTGTTTCTGACCGCCGGAAAGATGTTCCGGTTCGCTGTTGAGAAAATCCTGCATGCGCACGAGCGTAGCGTATTCTTCGATGATGCTGTCCATCTGGTCGGTCGGAACTCTATGGTTTTCCAGTCCGAAAGCGATATCGTCACGGACGGCGGAACCGATGAACTGGTTGTCGGGATTCTGAAATACGATACCGATCTTATTGCGGATCTGCGGAAGGTTCTTTTCTTCCATCTTTATTCCTTCGATAAAGATCTCGCCGCTCTTCGGCTCCAGTAAACCGACGATCAGCTTGGCAAGAGTGCTTTTTCCGGATCCGTTATGACCGATGATCGTTGTATATGAGCCTTTTTCAACGTTAAAAGATACTTCCTGCAGAGCATTCTTCTGCGAATCATACGCATAGCTGAGATTTTTTACTTCGATCGCATTCATTCTTCTATTATAACCATCCCCATCAAGTATAGCTATAGCAATTTGAAAGTCGTGCCTTTCAGCACGACTTCTTTATTTATTTTACTGTTCCTCGGCGTAAAGCGCTGTATTGTCTTCCAGACAGATCCAGGCTTTATCTCCGATCCTGCCCCAGACGACTCCGCCGGATTCATTGAGTTCATAGACATCAATGACTGTACCCTTGACCATCATCGAACCATCTGTGTTGTCCGCGTATTTGGACGGAATCGCGGAAGGATCGATTTTCGGGTTATCCGTTGACGGACCGGTACGGACGTTCATCGTTGTCAGCAGTCTGTATCTGCCAATGACAGTTCCGGTCTCTGCTGTCGGAGTAGCTGTCGGCGTAGTGCTGGCAGTTGTATCCGGGGTAGCGGATGCTGCAGGATCGGTTGTGGCAGACGGTGTCGGTGTTGCGCTCGGGACCGGTGTCGGGGTCGTGGTAACGATCGGGGTCGGCTCCGGAGCGTTATGGTTGAACAGTGAGATCGTACCCAGTACGAGTGCGACCAGTGCCATGATGAGTGCGATCAGCGCAAGCACCATGACGACCGGGGAAACTTTTCTTTTGCGGGTCTTTACCGTCTTTTTCGGTTCGGGTTCGACAGGCGCTCTGCGCGGAGCGGTCTTTACCTTTACCGGAGCCGGTTCTTCAACGACAGGCTCTTCCTCAACGACCGGTTCCTCAACGGTTTCTTCCGGTTCGGAAACGGTCTCTGCGAGGTGATTGGAGATATTGTTGACGGCGTGACGATGGCGGTACTCGTTTTCCCTGGAACCAGCTCTTACCTCTGTATCATTGAGACGAAATGATGATTTGTCGACATCATCTTTCGCTTCTACGAAAGATGGGATCTCGAAACTCTCGTTTTCTTCTGGCAGCAACTTCTTAGTCCTCCTCATTGACTACATCAATACGATAGCCTTCATACTGACCGCGGAGCAGTCTTGCCTGGTTCGCGATCTCAAAGATATTTGTAAGGATGCGACCGTCGGTATTCCGGTACTGCTTGAAGATATCGACGATACACTGATTCTCATCGACGTTCACGTTATAACCGTGATTCGATACGATCTCAACGAACTGACGGAGATCATCTACGGATGCAAAGCGGATGCGGTGCAGTACGATGACTTCCTTATCAAGCGGATATTCTTCCGCGATCACTTCTTTCAGTTCGTAAACGGAGCGGATGAAGCCAAGGGAGAGATACGGGTAGAGATCATTGATCTTCGCGTAGATATCTTCTTCCTGATATTTGGGAGCTTCCTCGATCTTGATCTCGATGCGGTCTTCCGGTTCTTCCGCCGCTTTCTCCTCTTCCAGTTCTTCTCGGATGAGTTCTTCACCGGATTCGATCACGATCGGCTGTTCTTCCGGTTCTTCGGTTTCCGGCTGCGGTTCTTCAACTTCGGTCTCGACCGGGATCTCTTCCGGTTCCTGAGCAGGTTCTTCAACGGGCTCAGTGATCTCCGGTTCAGGTTCCTCAACAGGTTCCTCTGTCGGTACTTCCGGTTCAGTCTCGACCGGTTCTTCAACAGGTTCTTCTACCGGAGTTTCCGGTTCTTCGACAACTTCTGTCGGTTCTTCAACAGGTTCTTCCTCGACGACCGGTTCTTCAGCAGGTTCAGTGACTTCCGGTTCTTCATAGACCGGAACTTCTTCCTGGACCGGTTCTTCCGGTTCCTCTACGATAGGCTCTTCTGTCACAGGCTCTGCAACTGCCGGTTCTTCAAGACCTTCGAAGCCATCCATGATCTGGATCTCTTTTTCGGTCTCAGCTTCTTTTTCACCGGCAATGATCTCGGAGAATAAAGCGTCGATCTCATCGCTTTCAGCATCGGACATTTCCGGCATCAGCGGTTCATCGCTTGTTTCAACGGAAGTTTCGCCTTCGGGCTGCTGTGCGCCAACGGCTTTTTCAATCTCACGCAGGTAATCTTCCTCGGTCTTCTCGACTTCTTCCTGTGTCTCGCCAAGCTCGTTCAGGAGCTCGGTGAGATCGGTCAGGACTTTGTTTTCGACTTCATCGCTTCCGCGCAGGAATGAATCCAGATCGACAGCCCAGCTGTCCGGTTCCTTCTCTTCGAAGAAAGAGCGCAGCGGAACTTCTTCGTCCTGTTCCTGCTGATTCTCATCTATGACTTCTTTGATCTTTTTCAGCGTTTCTTCGCCGCCGTTTTCGTAGTTCTGCAGATAACGGTCAAATGCTTCCGAACCGATCTTGACGATCGAGGAAACGACATCACCGAATTCGCCTACGACGTTCTCGAGTCCGTCACCAAATTCCTTGCGGATCTTGTCCAAGTCAACATCTTCGAGGTTGTTTAAAAAATCAAAATCATTATTATCTTCATTCTTTGCCTGTTCATTCAGATAGGACAATGCTGACAAAACAAATCCAAACAAGACGAGATTCTTAACTTTCATATTCATTCCTCCTGCTTACGATTAGGATACCATCTCCTATTTTATCATAAAACATTGCATTGAAATCTTTTTCACAAGTGATTTCCTCGCGAAAACGAACGATTTTACGGACCATCTGCCTGGTCGAACGGTTCTCTATCGCATCGGGATCATAGATCATATTATGAAAGACCATGTTGTCAAAAAAGAAAGCGCCCTGCTCGCTGAGCCGGTCACGGAACATCCGGAAGTAGTCATCGTTGTGCGCTTTCCCGGCATCGACGAAGATCAGGTCATACTTGCCCTCTCCGTCAAAAACAGAGATATCCTCCTCGAAAAGACGGATCCGGTCCTCCAGGCCCGCTTCCGCGATATGCTGCTTCGCCTTTTCGATCATGGCCGGATCACGCTCGATCGTATCTACCTGCATTTCCGGAAACGCCCGCGCCAGGGCGATCGAAGTATTTGCTTCGGCTGTTCCGAGCTCCAGCAGCCGCTTCACGCCGTGTTCCCGGCAATATTTCAAAAGGAAGGACAAGCCTTCCTCTCTTAATTTAGGTAGTTCGTGTGTATAACGATAGGTCATTACTGGAGATAGACCGAGGCAGCCTCACCGTACTTCTCGATCTTTGCCAGTGCTTCTTCGTATGTGTCTGCCTTGGTGGACAGATAGATCTTGCACTTCGGCTCTGTTCCGCTCGGACGTACGCAGACATAGGAACCGTCTTCCAGGAAGTACTTCAGGACATCGGAGATGTCGTGACCCAGGAGATCATGTTCGCCTTCCGCATCATACGCCTTGCGGAGCTTGTAGTCTTCCTTGCGGATGACCTTGACACCGGCGAGCTCTTTCAGATCTGTTTCACGCAGACCGCCCATGAGCTGCTGCAGCTTTCTGGCGCCGTCAGCGCCCGGCAGGGAGATGTTGATCTGCTTGTCAGCGTATGCGCCGACACGTGCGAAGATATCAAAGACGACATCGTACAGAGTCTTGCCCTGGGAACGGTAGTAAGCGCATGCTTCCGCCAGCATCAGGCAGGCCTGGGTAGCGTCCTTATCACGAACGAACGGTTTAACGAGGGAACCGTAGGATTCTTCATAACCGAAGACATAGTCATGATCGCCGCTGATCTCAGCGCGCTTGACCTGGTCACCGATATATTTGAAGCCGGTAAGTGTCTGGATGCATTCCGCACCGTAGCTTTCCGCAACTGCCTTGCCGATATCGCTGGTAACGATCGTATTGTAGACAGTCGGATGAGCCGGCATCTTGCCGAGTTCCTTCAGAGTCATCAGGATGTATTCCATCAGAACAGCGCCGGTCTGGTTGCCGTTCAGCAGGATGTATTCGCCGTTGTGCTTGACGCCGACGCCCATACGGTCGCCGTCCGGGTCGCAGACGAGCAGCAGTTCCGCATCGATCTCTTTCGCCAGAGCGAGAACGCCTTCATAAGCTGCTTCAACTTCCGGGTTCGGGGATTTTGTATTTGCGAAAGCCGGGTTCGGATCCTTCTGGCTTACAACATCATGAACGTCATAACCGGCTCTGGTCAGACAGGTCTTGACCGGAACGTAGGAAGCGCCGTGTTCCGGAGAATAAGCGATACGGAAATCCTTGTTAAGATCCTTACGCATGGTGATGCCGAGGACCTCATTATAGTAAGCTTCGTCAACTTCGGTGTTAACGATCTGGATCAGCTCGTTATCGATACCAACGACCGGTTTCAGAGCAAGCATATCCGGAAGCAGATCGATCTCGTCGATGACCTGCTGGGCAAGCGGCGGGATCAGCTGGCAGCCGTTCTCGTCGTAGACCTTGTAGCCGTTGTATTCTTTCGGATTATGGCTCGCAGTGATCATGATACCGGCATCGCAGTGCAGGTAACGGACAGCGAAGCTTAACTCCGGAGTCGGACGAAGGCTGTCAAATACATATGCTTTAACGCCGCTGCTTGCGAGCATTCTGGCGCTGTCATATGCAAATTCCTTGGAATTATAGCGGTTATCGTATGCGATGACGCAGCTCGGCAGTTCCTTGCCGTTCTTCTTCAGCCAGTTGGCAAGACCCTGTGTTGCCTTGCGGACAGTGTGGATGTTCAGTCTGTTTGGTCCCACTCCCATCAGACCGCGCATACCGGCAGTTTCGAACTTGACGTCCTTATAAAAAGCGTCTTCCTTCTGCTGTTCGGTCAGGTTCATCAGTTCTTCTCTCAGAGCCGGATCCAGATCCGGATGATTCTGCCAATAAGCGATACGTTCCTGTGTATTCATGATTTTCCTCCCAAGTGTAAATAAAAAAGAGCACGGATCATTCGATCACGTTCTGCTCTTGTAAGATCTTTTTGATTGATTCGATCGCGACTTCTTCGTCTTCTCCTTCGCAGGCGATCGTGATCTCCGCCTGACTGGGGATTCCTAAGGACATGACACCCAGGATAGACTTCATATTGACGGTATGGCCATCATATGTGATGCTCACTTGCGATTTGAAGCGGTTCGCAATATTTACGGAAATCGTTGCCGGACGGGCGTGTAGTCCAACGGAATCAATGACAACGGTTTTTAATTCTGTCATGGCTGCCTCCTCCTTTACGCTATTATTCTATCTTTATAAAGTTGTTATTTCAAGGAATTACTTGTGATAATTCTCGTTGTGGAGGATCTTAAAAGCACGGTAAATCTGTTCCGAAACGATCAGCCTTGTCATCTGGTGTAAAAAGGTCAGATCAGACAGTTTCCAGGCATGATCCGCACGTCTCCGGACGTCTTCGCTCAGCCCCAAAGAACCGCCGATCACGAAGCAGAGCTTCCCTTTGGAAGAGATCCATTTGTCCATTTCCGCAGCAAAGGATGGTGAATCATACTCCTTTCCCCGCAGGTCGAGCAGGATCACGCATTCATCATCATGAATGTTCTGCAGAAGGCGTTCCCCTTCCTTATTCAGGATCGCTTCCGCGGATGTATTCAGATAGATCGGCTCATCCTTGACTTCGTCGATACGGAATTTGTGATAGCCGTTGATCCGCTTGCTGTAATCATCGATCAGCAGTTTCAGAGGGCCGTCCTTGACTTTGCCGACACAAAGAATACGGATCATTCTGCCGGTTCACTCTCTTTTTCAATGCTGAGATGGAGTGCGACAGGCTCGCCCTTGCGGTTGACCTGCAGGTCGTATTCCCCAAGTCCGCTGTACTGCGCCTTCAGCAGATCGCTCTCGCTGTTGATCTTTTCGCCGTTGACGGTCAGAAGGATGTCGCCCGGCAGCAGTCCGGCATGGAGACCAAGAGAATCCGAATGAAGGTTTTCGACATAATAACCCTCGATCTGGGTCAGTTCGATCGCCAGGGAAGCCTTCTCATAATTGCGCATATTGGCGACCGGCTCTCCACGGATACCGAACATCGTCTTGTTTACAGCTCGATCATCGATCAGCTTTTCCGCGATCAGACTGATCTCGTTGACCGGGAGCGCGAAGCTCGTTCCGTCACTGCTGCGCAGTGTGAAGCAGTTCATTCCGACGAGCTCACCGTTCATATTGAAGACCGGACCTCCGGAATAACCGGCAGTCTGGATCGAAGACATCTGGATCAGATCAATATAATAGGTCAGCTCATTCTCTTCATAATTCAGAAGGTTGTTGACCGTTGTTTTTTTATTGGAGACCATCGCCAGGGAAACAGCAGGACTGTAATCCACGACTCGCGGCGCGCCGAAGGTGATCAGGAATTCGCCCTTCTTGAGAAGTTCGGCATTGCCAAAAGGAACTTCACTGATCTCATAAGGGATCTCCGCCTCAAGCAGGCAGATATCCGAGAAAACATCGAAGCCTTTGATCGCGGCTTCGGAGACCAGCCCATTTTCCAGGTGCAGAGTGATGCCCTCTTCGGACAGTGTATGGTAGGTCGTCAGAAAATAGCTCTTTCCGTTCTCGGAACGGTAGAAAAGCGCAACCGAAAGTGTACCGCCGCTTTCGACTGTCACGACCGCCGGAGCGCGTTCTTCAGCAACTTTCGTGAGGTCTGTCGAGAAACCGCTGACAACATTGTTGATGATCGTCTCTTCGCTGACGGCCGGCTCTTTGTTGAGCTGTGTCGTAAGGACAACGACCCAGACAAACAGGATCGCTATCAGGAGCAATAATAAACGCTGAAGTTTCATAAAAACCTCCTAATACGCCCAGGGTATCGAGTAACAGTCCAAGAACTCACAGGCATTCGTCGTGCTTCCGTCCCGGATCTCAAAGTGGACGTGCGGACCGGTTGCGAGTCCGGTCATACCGATCTGACCGATGACCTGGCCACGCTGTACGGTATCGCCGATCTCTACATAAGGCGGTACATTAAAGTGACCGTAGTAAGTCGAGAGTCCGTTGTTGTGGTCGATGACGAGATAGTTACCGGAAATGCCGTTGAAGCCCTTCTGAACGACGGTGCCGTTATCGGCAGCGTATACCGGACCATAACGGTCATACATGTTCTGTACGTCCGTACCCATATGTCCATAGTAACAGCCGACCGCGCAGGTGATGATCGGGTTATCGATCGGCCAGATGAAACGTCCGGTACCGACCTTCGGCAGCGGCTTTGTGCCGACACGGATGACGGCACGCACCGGTTCAAGAGTGACGACGGAGGAACGGATATCTTCATGCGGCTGCAGAACACCGTTGATCCAGGTCTCTTCACGCAATACGTTTTTCAGACCGTTTACTTCCTCGGTTATGACTTCTTCGGTACCGACGAAGATATTCGGGTCTTCGATATATTCCGGCGTATCCGGATAAATGATCTCCTGCGACAGACGCTCCTTGGTGACGACGACTGTCAGCGGAGAAGTATAATAGGCGACATTGATGCTCATGCCGGGTTCCAGGATCTGATCGACGTTGGTGATGATATCCGGGTTGATCAGCATCAGCTGGCGCGGCGACATGTCATGGTAATAGGAACCGACACCGGCAAGGGTGTCTCCCTCTTTTACGGTGTAGTATTCTCTTTCGGTCTCACGGCCGTAGCAGAGATACTCGTAGATCGAAGCTGTATCGTTGAAGATCTGATCACGGGAAGCAACTGCCTTCTGGGTCGTGATCGTCTCCTGGATACGGACACCGGTCTCGATCGTGCCGTAATCTGTCAGTTCTTCACTGGCTTCACGGTTGCGGAAACGGGTAAGCGCCTCCTCGGAAACGAAGTTCTTCAGGAAGCGGTCTCTGGCGGTATAGAAATCCTCGATATTCTTTACATAGATGACATCGTATGTTCCGCTTTTAGTGGACAGCTCGATCGCGGTAACGGTAACGCCGAGATGATTGTCCTGGAGCAGATAATCAAAGATCTGATCATCGATATCCTCTACCTTGTAGGAGACGTTTTCCTTTACGAAAAACAGTTCTCCGCCAAGTCCCAGAGAAGTGCCCGGATACTCTTCGGCATAGTTGTCCTCGTACTCTTTTGCGATCCTGGCCTGGAGCGCGTCATAGTCCGTAACGACAGCGACCAGATCCTGGCCGTTATAGAGCTTATAGACGCTCATCGGTTCTTCGCTGTACGAAAAAACCTGCTGACGCAACAGCGATCTTTCATTTGCCAGAACTGTTTCCGGAACATGCTGCTTCTCTTTCGTTAATGTCGGTCCGTAATAGGCCAGAAGAAACGAAAGGACCAGACAGAATCCGATCAGGATGAACTTCTTCATTCGCCCTCTCTGTTCGCAACACTGTAGAACGAGGATATATTGCGGTCGAACGCAAGATGAACAAGGCCGGTCGGACCGTTACGGTGTTTCGCGATCGTCAGTTCGACGTCTTCCCTTTCATCATTGGCGTTTTCTTCATCACGTTTATAGTAGCTTTCACGGTAGATGAACAGAACGACGTCGGCGTCCTGCTCCAGGGCTCCGGATTCACGAAGGTCTGACAGCATCGGCTTTTTCTCTTCACGTTTTTCAACGCTACGGGAAAGCTGTGACAGCGCGATGACCGGGGTCTCCAGGTCGCGGGCAAGTGCTTTCAGGCTTCTTGAGATCTCAGAGATCTCCTGCTGACGGCTTTCGCTGTTCTTGTCTCCCTGGATCAGCTGGATATAGTCGATCAGGATCAGGGAGATACCGTGTTCATTTTCATCGGCCAGCTTACGGCATTTTGCCGAGATGTCCGATACTTTGATGTTCGATGTGTCATCGATATAGATCTTACGGCTCTTCAGGTTCTGGGCCGCGCGGTTAACAGCGCTCCAGTCCTCATCGCTCAGCTGTCCGGTACGGAGCTTCTGTGAATCGACACGGCTCTCCGAAGACAGCATACGCATCGTCAGCTGATCTGCCGGCATTTCTACCGAGAAGATCGCGATTGCGCCAAGCGCGAGCTGGGAAGCGTTCTTTGCGAAGTTTAAAGCCAGCGCGGTCTTACCCATACTCGGACGGGCAGCCAGAATGATCAGGTCGCCTTTCTGGAAACCATTGGTGATCTTATCGAGCGCGCTGAAAGATGTGCGGACACCGGTCACGGAATCCTTACTGTCCTGGATCGTATGGATACGGGCGAGGTTCTTATCCAGAAGCTCGCTTGCCTTGGTGAAGTCGGAAACGGAGCGGGAACGGGAGAGATTGCGGAATGTTCTTTCCGCACCGTCCAGCAGTTCACCGATCTCCGCAACACCGCCGGAAGCGTCCTCAACGATCTTGTTTCCGGCCTGAATGACCTGACGCAGCAGGGATTTATCATGAATGATGCGGATGTATTCCTTTGTATGGGAGCTTGAGATCGTCGCGCTGCTCAGACGCAGGATATAGTCGTAGCCGCCGATATTGTCGAGAATATCATAGTCTTTCAGACGGCTGGACAGAGAGACACTGTCGATCTTTTCTTTGGCATCGTACATACTGCGCATGACACTGAAAATACGGCGGTGCTTATCCAGATAAAAATCATTTGCGGTGATACCGCCGTCAAGCACGCGCTGCATCGTGTCGTCATACAGCATGATATTGCCAAGCAGAGATTCCTCCGCTTCTATGCTGTAAGGCAGTTCAGTTGCCATCAGATCTCCTCCTCAAGTTTTACTTTGAAAGAGGCAATGACATCTTTATACAGTTCGACTTTTACGATGTTGTAGCCGAGACTGCTTAAAGGAGCGGAGTCAAGGATCTTCCGCTTATCGATCTTATAGCCCTTCTTGGCGAGTTCTTCCTCGATCTTCTTCGTGGAAACAGAGTTGGAGACTTTGCCTCCCTTTGCCTTGACCCGGAAAACGATCTCGGTCTTTTCGAGTTCTGCTTTCAAAGCTTCGGCTTCCTTCTTCAGTTCAGCCTGCTTCTCCGCTTCCTGGCGGTTCTCTTCTTTCAGGACATCCAGACTTTTCGCGCTGGCGGCAACAGCCAGACCCTGACGGATCAGAAAATTACGTCCGTAGCCATCGGAAACTTCGACGAGTTCGCCTTTTTTACCAACTTTTTTTACATCAGCTAACAATATAACTTTCATCTTCACTCTTCTCCTCTGCTAAATAACTCTTGACCGCAGCTTCCAGTTCTTCTCTTAAGCTGTCGATCGTACCTTCTTTACGCTGGACACCGGCGCCGGTCAGATGTCCGCCGCCATGCATCTTCTCCATGATCAGCTGAACATTGATCGTACCGTCACTGCGGGCGGATATCGCCATCTCCTCTTCAGATGTATGGGCAATAACGAACCCGGCAGCGATCTCCTTGGTTCCCAGCATATCGTCACACGCCTGCGAGATCACAGTGCGTGAATAGATCTCATTGTCATCCATTGCCGCGATCACGACATTTTCCTGAAGCTGTTTCGCCTGGTTGATGATCTTTGTGATCTTTTTCATCGTGTCAAAAGACTTGCGGTTCCATTCCTCGACTCTCGCAGGGTCCGCGCCGTACTGGCGGAGGGTCGCCGCGATATTGAAGGTGCGCTCGCCCGCTCTGACACGGAAACGATGGGTATCGATCAGGATACCGAAATACATCATATCTGCTTCCAGAGCGTTCGGCACGCTGCGCTTCAGAAGGTAAGGCAGGAATTCGGCACAGACTTCACAGGCCGAAGACGCGCTTACTTCGATATAGGCCAGAAGCGGCTTGGTATCGAGATCCGCACGACGGCGGTGATGGTCGATGATCACAACTCTCTTCGCTTCCTTGAGCAGCATCATACCATTGGACTGGGCGGCCATATGATGGTCGACCATGATCACCAGGGAATCGTTTTTCAGACGGTTGATCGCCTCTGTCTCGGTAACGAAACGGTGGCGCTCCTCAAACTCCTTCTGGTGTTCTTTTAAGACTGCTGCGACGGTCGGTTCCACGCCGCCGCTCTTGGCGACGATCACGACATCGTCCACATATGTCTTCGCGATCAAAGACATGCATAAAGCCGAACCAATGCAGTCTGAATCGGCTTCCATGTGTCCGAGGATGATCACGTTGCTGGATTCTTCCAGCAGGTTCTTAAGTGTATTCGCGATGACGCGGGCACGGATATTGGATCTGCGGCCCTTCGCTTCGCTTGAGCCGCCGTAGAAAACAGCTTCCTCATTGACCTTACGGGCAACGACCTGATCGCCGCCGCGGGTCTGGGCAATTTCCAGAAGAGACGTAGCCATCTGGTCAAGTTCCTGTAAGTCGGAACTGCCGCGGGCAAACGCCATGGAAAGGGTCATTTCGGTATCGCCCTTCTTCGCTTCACGCTTCACGGTCTGCAGGATCGAGAAACGGTCGGCAACGAGCTCCGCGAAACGCTGTTCATCGAGAACGAGCATCACGCGGTTATTACGCAGTGTCTTATAGACAAGATTGTGTTCCTTAAAGTATTCGTAGACCAGAGGACGGATGTTCGTATTGAAATACGCCAGATCGTCTTCCAGTTCGGAAACGTCATCGTAGTTATCGAAGTTCAGAAGGCCGAGGACCGTTGCTTCCTGGCTGTACTGCTTGCTCAGATCGTATTCCTTGGAGATATCGCGGAAGGAAAGGACATTCGCATTCTTTTTCTTGGTGACGTTGTACTTTTCCTCGTTGATCACGATGAGTTCCTCATCGGTGCTTCCGTCGATCAGATTCTGGATCTCCGGCAGCCAGTTGAAGATCTTTTCACCGACATGGTTCATCGATCTCTCGATGAGGAGCGAAGACATCCAGGTGATCTCATAATTGTCGTTATAAACAAGGATACCGACTCCGGCATCTTCGAGCGTGTCCCGCATTCCGCTGTCCAGACTGTTCTCGATGTCTTTGCGCATCTCCTGACGGCTGGCGTCGATATAAAGGACAACGGCCAGCATCAAAACGACCATCAGCAGATAGACCAGCAGCGCAAACCACAGATCCATTTTGAAGACGAAGTTCAATGTGAGCATTGCCAGACCAATGAGCAGGACCCCTGCAGCCATGATCAGTTTTAGGCGTCGATCATTTTTCATGATCATTGACTCTCCTTTCAAGCAGCCTCTGGAGCGGTCCGGAAGCATATAAGAAACCGATCAGGATCACGACGAGCATGAGGATCGGCATGAATAAGCTGAGCAGTACAGCGATAAAGACGAGATTTCTGCGAAGGACGAGACGTCCGTACAGGCTGATAAAGAAGATCCCGATCACATACAGGGAAACCGCGCCGATCATCGCGAGCGTCGTCAGAACGATGGCTGTGTTGTCCATCTCCGCGGCCCCGCGGTTAAAGAACATCGAAACAACGACCGGTGCAAAAAGGATATAGCCGACAGCCGGATGAATCTTCAGATCCGTCAGCGGTCTGATCTTGATCTCGCGGATACGGAAACGCTGCAGTAAAACGATCGACAGAAGATGGACCATGAGTGCTTCCATGGCGCCCATCAGAATGATCGACAGGGAATAAATGATCGGAAGCAGCGCGGGAATAAAGTTTGCCGGCAGATAGCCCTGCGGCAGATTCGCCAGGGAAGCTTCCATCATCGTCTGCATTTCCGTATATAGCTGTTCGACAGACTGTCCGAACAGCGGGATGACGAGCATCGTCAGGATGAACTCGCTGATGACAAAAAGAACGATCGTGATCAGCAACAGTTTTCCCCGGCCCCAGTCTTTGATGACGCCGTAGCTGTAGGTCAGACCGGCGACGATCGCCAGGGGACAGTAAAGATAGCTCATCAGTCCGCCAAAGAGGAAGGTAAGAGCAGCGACCCCGAAGCAGAGATAGAACCCATCCTTCAGGCTGTACTTACATGCATATAGGATAATAATAACGGCCTGCAGCAGAAAGATCAGTTCATCCACTGCCATCGCGAATACGTAGCGGTCGAGCGCCATGATGGTACCCAGGATCGCCAGCAGCATCGCACCGTAAGTAATCTTGCGCGTAGAATTCATAAATTTATTATACATTATCGCACATTCTAAAAACAGTTTTCACTTTCTCCGTCTTTTTCCTCCTCTTTTTCTGCATAGATGATAGAATAGAGCCGTTATACTGAGGATCGAGGAATTATTTTATGGGGTTCGGAAAACTATTCACGCTGCAGTTTCTGATGTTCGCGGAGATCGCGGTCGGTTACGCTTTATGCCGTTTCCAAGTCCTGAAACCCAAGGATCGCTCCGTCCTTTCCAAACTGATCATGAATGTCCTGCTCCCCTGCTCGATCATCAACTCCTTCAACATGGAGATGAACTCCACCCTGCTGAGCCAGTTCATTCAGATCTTCATCCTTTCCCTGCTGATCGAGATCGGAGGCATTATCTTCAACCTGTTCGCCTGGAACTGGGCGGAGAAAGACGTCCAGCCGACGCTGAAGTATGGTACGATCTGCTCTAACGCCGGTTTCCTCGGAAACGCGGTCAGCGAAGAAGTTTACGGCCCCATGGGACTGATCATTACCCAGATCTTTCTGGTCCCCTCAAGAATGATCGCCTTTTCCTTCGGCGCCGGTTATTTCAGCGGAGGCAAGAACTTCAAGCAGATCATCAAGACGATATTCACCAATCCCTGCCTGATCGCCGTCATGCTGGGAGTTCTGAAAATGCTGTTCAATCCGCCGCTCGGCCCGGTCAATGATGTGCTCGGCAGCCTCGGCCGCTGCGCTTCGCCAATAGCGATGGTCTTTATCGGTATGATCCTCGGTGAGTCCGGGTTCGGTCACCTGCTGTCCAAATACAATCTGGCGTATGCCTTCGTGCGTCTTCTGCTGATCCCGGTCCTGACCCTGATCCCCTGTGTTCTGCTGGGTGTCGATCCGCTCGTCACTTCGATCGCGGTCGTCATGGCAGCCATGCCTGCCGGCTCTACCGCCTCTGTCTTCGCAGACCAGTACAACTGCAATGCCGAATTCGCGGCAAACTGCGTGGTCTTCTCAACGCTGGTCTCGCTGCTCCTCTTGCCGGGTTGGGTCATGCTGCTGAACGCTGTTCTCTGATCACAAACAAAACAGAATAACAAAAACCCAGCAGGCTTGAGGCCGGGGCTTGTAAGACAGTGTTATAGTTTTCTAGAAATGGCATGATCTTCGGATCATGCCATTTCCTGTTCCATCAGTTCACGCAAAGGGATGAACCCAATCAGGTCATAGCAGATATGAATGTTCTGACGGCGTTTTCACGCTTGCCAATTTATACGCTCACCAAGCATGCTGACATTCTTGCACTCATTGTTTTTGGGTGCATCATCTTCACCATGTGCAGCGCACCTGGAATTCCATGGCGATCCTGATTGTGATGGAAGCCTTTCTGGTCCTGATCACTGCCGGAACCGGAGTGATCGAAGGCGTATTACAAATGGCCAGTGAGAGCTTGGACGTTTTCATGAGATGTGAACTACCCGGCAATTGAATTACCGGGCATCAGGTTGACACAGCCAATGGCC
>JAUNQE010000050.1 GCA_030536365.1 Erysipelotrichaceae bacterium
AAGCTTTTCAACTGTCCGAATCATTCAGGCTTGACAGATTCATAGCTGGTCTCCTCTAATGTTATATGATTCCATTATAAATGTTTTTTAAGATTTCTAATATTATCAGCATAGTATGCTTTTTTCAGTCTGCCTGCCCCTGTGCTTCCTTTTTTGCGTGCTGATCCTTATAGATCGAGATGAGCGCAACGGCAATCGCAAAACTGTTGGTGATCATGCCGACGAAGTTGTAAGTGACAAAAGCGTAAACGAGGAAACCGAAGTTTGAGATCGTCAGCGCAATTTTCAGAAGCAGGGCGTTGGCGTCCTTGCGGATCGCGAAGATCGCGAACGGGACGCTGCAGACGACCGGGAAGAGACCAATGAACCCGAGGTTGTTGAAATACACCCCGAATACGATGCCCAGGATCACTAGGACCCAGCCAAAGAACTTGTTGTTCGGCAGATATACAGCAATCACATTCCGGATCATGCCGACGACATTCTGGACAACACCGCTGTAACCTCTTAAAAACAGGCCGCTTGCCACAAAACAGGCCATCGCTGCTTCCTGCACGAGCAGGATCGCTTTGCGTGAACCGCGTGTGGAACTGTAGGCATTGAATGCCGAGCCTATCAGATTAAACAGGTTGCCCAGAACGATCGAAAGCATAAAAAAACTCCCCTTCCGAAATGATTGTAGCACCATTCCCGAAAAGACACGGGAAGGATGCTCTTTGAGGAGTTCAGTTATCTTCTTCCAGCAGCAGCCTCAGCATCCGTTCGGGATCCTCGAGGAAGCGCCTGGTCAGTTTATAATGGTCAGTCTCCTTGTATTCCTTGGGCTCGATGCCGTTTTCGTTGAACTCCAGGATCTCGGCGTCGGGATAGGCCATCAGGATAGGGGAATGGGTCGCGATGACGAACTGGCTGTTCTTTTTGACGAGTTCATCCAGAATACAGAGAAGCGAAAGCTGTCTCTGCGGAGACAAAGCCGCTTCCGGCTCGTCGAGCAGATACAGACCATTGCCGAAGAAACGGTATTTCATCAGTGCCAGAAACGATTCGCCGTGCGACTGTGTCATCAGTGACTGTCCACCGTAAGCTGCGTATTTTCCGTCGTCAACACTGTCAAGATAGGCTGCCGCGTTATAAAAGCTTTCCGCCCGCAGGAAGAAACCGTCACGCGGACGGACCGTACGGGTGAGGGTGATCATTTCATGCAGCCGGGAATGGCTGTCGGCTGTCGAGAACTGATAATTGCGGGATCCTCCTTCGGGATTGAAACCGGAAGCGACGGCGATCGCTTCAAGCAGGGTAGACTTGCCGGAACCGTTCTCGCCGACCAGAAAAGTCACCGGTTTATGAAATTCCAGTGTGTTTCCCTCGCTCAGCCAGCGGACCAGCGGCAATTCACTGAGATAATCCCCCGGCGCGGGTTTTTCATCCAATGTCAGACGCGTGATAAAATTCGTATTCATATCCGCTTTGATTATAACAATTCCTCCTGTTTCTCTGCTAAAATCTTGTCGTATGATCCAGCAGCTGCAGACAATCGACGGATACAGCGGGTTCCTTTCCACTGTGATGAATGATCCGGATTTTCGAAGTCCGCATTATAAAAGCGCAGAAGAAGCAGAAGAAGGGATCTGCCGCTCTTTGAAGAAAAAGAACGAACAGGTCCTCGGTGTTTTTGATGGCGCTGAACTGACCGGCATCTTTATTGCGCTGTTGCTGGACGAAGAACACTACTGCGAAATGCTTGAATGCTACTCGGAAAACCGGGAAGCATACCGGGAACTGTTCGTTTACCTTCAAAAACGCTGTCCCGGTTACCAGATCGATTTTGTCTTTAATCCGGGAAATCGCCTGTTGCAGGAAGAACTCAGGAAAAGGGGAGCGGAATTTGAGCAGGAGCAGCAGAAAATGCTGCTGCCTGACTGCCCGGAAACAGAAGCATATCCGGATGTCCGTCTGCTTCAGAAGGAGGATGTTCCCGGTTATCTCGCGATCCACGACCGAGATCTTTACTGGACTGGCGAAAAGGTGCTTGCTACTCCGGAGCGTTTCCGCAGCTTCGTTGCTCTGGCGGACGGCAAAGTCGTAGGTTACATCGATGTCACCTGCTGTTTTGATGAAAATGAGCCCTACTGTCTCTTTGTAAAGGAAGAGTACCGCAATAGAGGCTATGGGCGTAAACTGCTGGAGACGGCAGTCTCTGCTAACCGGCCGAAAGCGATGATGCTTCTGGTCGATACAGACAATCTCCCGGCGCTGAAACTGTATCAGAGCATCGGATTTCAAAAAGTGGAAGGACAGAACAGCCTGACTGCGCATCTCAGGCTGAAGGAAGGAATTGGATATGAGTGAACCGTTAAAACCCGAAGACTATGTAGAACCGAACTGTGTACTATGCGACCCGGCAGCCGGCCGCAAGGCTCCGGCCGAAAGGATCCCGCAGCAGCGGATCTCCGCCAGACTGGACGAGCTGATGGGCAAGAAGGAATACGGCGAAGCGGAAATGATGCTGAAGAACTGGGTCAATGAAGCGGAAGCATATAATGATCGTCAGGGTCTGTTTTTCGTGTTCAACGAGATGATGGGCTATTACCGCAAAGTCGGCAAAAAAGCGGAAGGCTATGCCGCTGTTGAACGGGCTTTGGGAATGCTGACAGAACTGGAATATACGGATACCGTTTCCGGCGCGACCGCTTTGACGAACGCCGGTACTGTCTATACTTCCTTTGAAGATTATGAGAGCGCGCTGCCGCTCTTCCGCAGGGCAAAAGAGATCTATGAGATGCACCCGGAGGACAATGAATACAAGCTTGCCGGGCTTTATAACAACCTCGCCACCTCTTTGACAGCCGTAGGGGAATACGAACAGGCAGACGCTCTGTACGGGAAGGCTCTTGGGCTTCTGGAAAAGGTCGCTGACAGCAAGCTCGAAATGGCGATGATCTGGCTCAACCGTCTGGATATCCTGCTTGGCAGAGAAGGGGACGGCCTGGATGAAAAGAAGGCTGATCCTTATCTTGAAATGGCTAAGAAATATCTCGACAGTGAAGATCTCGAACGTGACAGCTATTACGCCTTCATGGCGGATAAATGCGTCGGTGTCTATGATTATTTCGGCTGGTTCCTGTATGCGCAGGAACTCCGGGAAAGGATCAGGGAGATCGATGAAAGGGCTTGAGCTTTCACGCGCTTATTATGAGCGGTATGGGAAAGTGATGCTGGAGGAGCAGTTTCCGGAACTGACAGACAAGATCGCTGTCGGTCTTTTCGGCAGCGGCTCGGAGTGTTACGGCTTTGATGACGACATCTCCCGCGATCATGATTTCGAACCCGGATTCTGTATCTTTCTGCCCGGTGAGGACTTAGTGGATGAGAATACCGCTTTCCGTCTGGAACGCGCCTACGCGCGTCTGCCCAAAGAATTTGAAGGCTGTTACCGGAACCTTTTGGCACCGGTCGGCGGAAGACGTCATGGTGTTTTCCGCGCCGCTGAATTCTTCCGTGATCATTGCGGATCCGCAGACGGCCGGCTCGATCTGAAACAATGGCTGACAACACCGTCCTATGTGCTTTCCGAGCTGACGAACGGGGAAGTCTTCAGTGATCCCTCCGGTCTTGTGACGGATGTGCGGGAGCGTCTGAATTCCATGCCGGAAGCAGTGCTGCTGAAACGCCTTGCCGGGAATCTTCTTCTGATGAATCAGGCCGGACAGTACAACTACGGGCGCTGTCTGAAAAGGGGAGAGAAAGCCGCGGCCCAGCTGGCGGCGAATGAATTCGTCAATGCCGCTCTGCAGACTGTCTTTCTACTCAACCGCGTCTACCTTCCTTACTATAAATGGGCTTTCCGTGCATTGCGCTCGCTGCCCCTTCTGAAAGAGACGGCGGAACCGCTGAAAATGCTGTTGGAACTGGGCAACGGGGAAGAAGACGCGCGGCGCAAAAGCGAGGCGATCGAAGAGATCTGCCGGCTCGTGAGAGAAGAAATCTACGTGCAGGGATTCAGCGATTCCGAAAGTACAGATCTGGAAAAACAGGCCTCCTGTGTCAACGGAAAGATCGCCGATCCGGAGGTCCGGAATCTCGACATCCTGGCCGCAGTGTGAAATTTTGTGAGATTTAAAAAAAGAGACTGCATATCAATTGACAGTCTTTTTATTACTCCCTAAAATAAAAAAGGAAATAGTTGGAAATCCAACAAACCGGAAAAATCTATGAGCAACAGAAACGATTTTTTGATGAACATTTCTTCTCTGTACCGCTATACTCAGAAGTACTTCGACAAACACCTGGCAGACTATAACTTCGGTTCTGGTCAGCTGGTTTTTTTGTTGCTGGTGTACGAGAACGAAGGGATCTCGATGCAGAAACTGACCGAAATGGTCGACGTCGATAAAGGCACAACGACCAAGGGGATCAAGAAACTGCTTGATGAGGATTATCTCCGGATCGAAAGCGATGAGAGCGACAAACGCGTCAAACGGCTGTTCACGACTGCCAAGACCGGCACCATCATCAACGATCTGTATGCCCTGCGCAACGAGTACGTATCCCAGCTGATGAAGAGCTTCAGTGAAGAGAAGGCGAACGAGGAGATCAACGATTTCGAGAAGATCACCCGCAATGCTCATGAGATCGTTCCGGAGGAGAACTATTATCAGCTCAAATTCGGAGGGATCCAGAAGCTGACACTGCTGGATTACCCCGGTCAGGTCGGATGCACACTGTTCACGGTCGGCTGTAATATGAAATGCCCTTTCTGCCATAACCGTGATCTTGTATTCGTACCGGAGAATTTCAACTATCTCGATCCGGATGACGTTCTGGCTTTCCTGGAAAAGCGCAAGGGGATCATCGATGCGGTCTGCATCACCGGCGGTGAGCCGTTGCTGCAGCTCGGTCTGCTCGATTTCCTGAAACAGGTCAGGGAGCTGGGCTATAAGATCAAGGTCGATACCAACGGTCTTTATCCCGACAAGCTCAAAGAGATCGTCGAATCCGGCTATGTCGACTATATCGCCATGGATGTGAAGAACTGCTTCGGCAAATATTGTGAGACCATCGGTCTGCCGGAGTCGGAAAAGATCATCCAGACGGTAAAGCGCTCGATGAAGTATCTGATGAACGGTCCGGTCGAATATGAATTCCGGACGACCGTCGTCCGCGAGCTCCACACCAGGGAAGACCTGGTGGAGATCGCCAAGACGATCAAAAACTGCAAAAATTACTATCTCCAGCAATTCGTTGACAGCGGCAAATGCATCAAGCCTGGTTACCACGCCTATGAGGCGGACGAAATGCGGGAGCTCTGCGCGGAAGTGCAGAAGATCATACCCAACGTGCAATTAAGAGGAGTTTAGAAGGAGGGGAAAGAAGTATGTATAAGGTAGTAAAAAGAGACGGCGAACTGGTCGAGTTCAATATCCAGAAGATCAGCAACGCCCTCACAAAAGCTTTTGAATCAACAGGAAGGCAGTATCATCCGTCCGTGATCGATATGCTGGCGCTGAAAGTCACCAGTGATTTCGAACCGAAAGTCAAAGACGGCAAGATCGGCGTCGAAGACATCCAGGACAGCGCTGAGACCATCCTGATCCAGGCGGGCTATGATGATGTAGCCAAGAATTATATCCTGTACCGTAAACAGCGTGAGAAGATCCGTAACATGAACGCGACGATGCTCGACTACAAAGAGCTCGTTAACAGTTATGTCGACGCGATCGACTGGCGTGTCAAAGAGAACTCCACCGTCACTTATTCTGTCGGCGGTCTGATCCTCTCCAACTCCGGCGCGATCACTGCCAACTACTGGCTGAGCGAGATCTACGATCAGGAGATCGCCAACGCGCACCGTAACGGCGATATTCATATCCACGATCTGAGCATGCTGACAGGTTACTGCGCAGGCTGGTCCTTAAAACAGCTCATCCAGGAAGGTCTGGGCGGCGTTCCTGGCAAGATCACTTCTTCCCCGGCTAAACACCTCTCCACACTCTGCAACCAGATGGTCAACTTCTTAGGCATCATGCAGAACGAATGGGCCGGAGCTCAGGCTTTCTCTTCCTTCGATACTTACTTGGCACCATTTGTCAAGACCGACAATTTATCATACGATACAGTTAAAAAGTGCATTGAATCCTTCATCTATGGTGTCAATACACCATCCCGCTGGGGTACTCAGGCACCATTCACAAATATCACCTTAGACTGGGTCGTTCCTCAGGACTTAGCTGAGCTCAACTGCATCATCGGCGGCAAGGAACTTGATTTCAAATACAAAGACTGTAAGAAGGAAATGGATATGGTCAATAAGGCCTTCATCGAGATCATGATCGAAGGCGATGCAAACGGCCGCGGCTTCCAGTATCCGATCCCGACTTACTCTATCACCAGAGATTTCGACTGGAGCGAGACCGAAAACAATAAGCTGCTCTTTGAAATGACAGCGAAATACGGTACTCCGTACTTCTCCAACTATGTCAACAGCGATATGGAACCGAGCGATGTCCGTTCCATGTGCTGCCGTCTGCGTCTTGATCTGCGTGAGCTGCGCAAGAAATCCGGCGGTTTCTTCGGCTCCGGTGAATCCACAGGTTCTGTCGGTGTCGTTACCGTCAACGTTCCGCGTATCGCTTACCTCGCTTCCGACAAGGAAGACTTCTTCAAGCGTCTGACCAAGATCATGGATCTCTCCGCCAGAAGCTTAAAGATCAAGCGTGATGTCATCACCAAGCTCTTGAACAACGGTCTCTATCCGTATACAAAGCGTTACCTCGGCACCTTCAACAACCACTTCTCCACGATCGGTCTCGTCGGCATGAACGAAGCCGGCCTGAACGCCAAGTGGCTGCGCAAGGATATGACACATCCGGAAACACAGGAATTCACCAAGGAAGTCCTGAACTTCATGCGTACGAAGCTGTCTGACTACCAGGAGCTCTACGGGGATCTCTACAACCTCGAAGCTACTCCGGCAGAAAGCACTTCCTACCGTCTGGCCAAGATCGATAAGGCCAAATACCCGGATATCATCACAGCCAACATGTCCGGTGATCCGTACTACACCAACAGTTCCCATCTGCCGGTCGGTTTCACCGATGATGTCTTCACCGCTCTGGATATCCAGGACGAACTGCAGACGCTCTACACTTCCGGTACTGTCTTCCATGCCTTCCTGGGCGAAAGACTGCCGAGCTGGAAAGCAGCCGCAAACTTAGTCCGCAAGATCGCGGAGAACTACCGTCTGCCGTACTACACAATGTCTCCGACCTATTCCGTATGTTCCGAACACGGCTATCTGACCGGTGAAGTTACTGTCTGCCCGCACTGCGGCAAGCCGACGGAAGTCTACAGCCGTATCACCGGTTACTACCGTCCGGTCCAGAACTGGAATAAGGGTAAGGCACAGGAATACAAAGACCGTAAGACTTACAGCTTCCAGGGCCTCGGCCAGAAGCTCGAAAAGCTCCATCGTCTCGACGGTGAAGTAAAGCCGGTCCATGTTGAAACTCCGGCAGATACCGAAGTCAAGACAGAAGCTCCGGTCAAGGATGTCAAGAATGCCAAGACCCTGCTGTTCACGACAGCTACCTGCCCGAACTGCAAGGCTGCCAAGGCGATCCTCACCAAGGCCGGTGTTGATTACCAGGTCCTCGATGCTTACCAGGAAAAAGAACTGGTCCAGGAATACGATGTCCGTCAGGCTCCGACGCTTGTCGTCGTTGACGAGAACGGTGTTGAGAAATACCGCGGTGTTTCCGATATCAAGGGCTGGCTGAACAAGTAACAGGCACAGGCATGGTTTACGATGTGATTGTGGTCGGCGGCGGTGCCGCCGGCATGACCGCAGCGCTGTATGCCCTGCGCAACGGCAAGACCGTAATGATCCTGGAAAGAGAAGGCTTCGGCGGACAGATCACGCATTCGCCGAAAGTCGAGAACTTCCCGGGTACGCTCTCCATGAGCGGAAATGAATTCGCAGACAAGCTTTTCGATCAGATCATCGCCCAGGGGGCGGAATTCGAGATCGAAGATGTCGTCTCTGTTGAAGACGGCGAGATCAAGTCTGTCCATACCGAAGACGGCAATACCTATGAAGGAAAGACCGTCATCCTCGCTACCGGCGTCAAGCACCGTGTACTCGGCGTTGAAGGGGAGGAAGAACTGATCGGCGAAGGCATCTCCTTCTGCGCGGTCTGCGATGGCGATTTCTATGCGGATAAGACTGTCTGTGTGATCGGCGGCGGCAACTCCGCTCTGCAGGAAGCGATCCTGCTTGCGGAAAAATGCAAGAAGGTCATCCTGCTTCAGGACCTCCCGATGTTTACCGGTGAGGAACGTCTGCAGGAAACGCTTTTCCGCAGAGAGAACGTGGAAGCTTATACCGACCAGAAAGTCACCGGTTTCCAGGTCGCGGACGGACGTCTCAGCGGTGTCCGCACGACAGATAAGAAGACCGGCGGCGAAGCAGTGTATTTCTGCGACGGTGTCTTTGAAGCGATCGGCCTGATCCCGAAGAATGAAGCTTTCCGTGAACTCGTTGATCTGAACGACTGGGGTTATTTCGATACAGACGAACGTTGTCTGACCAAGATACCCGGCATCTTCGTTGCCGGTGACTGCCGTCAGAAAACGGTGCGCCAGCTGACGACCGCGGTCGCGGATGGTTCCAGTGCTGCACTGGCAGCCTGCCGTTATATCAACGAACGCAAATAAAACAACGTCCCCCGGTACTGCCGCGGGACGTCTTTCTTTCCGCCGCTGAAGGCGGATCCAAGGAGATTCCATGAATAAAGAACGTTATGAAAAATGGATGCGTTACTGGGATGAACATCCGGAAAGGATCTCAGCTGTCCAGTTTCTCACCAATCTGCTTTCGATCTATTTTATATATGCTTATCTCGATCTGCTGTTCATGAACCGCGACAGCAATAAGCTGATCGCGCTTCTGGCTGTGCCCGGGATCGCGTTTGCGCTGCTGACACTGCTGCGGGCACTGATCAATGGTCCGCGTCCTTCGGAAGTGTATGGTATCCCGGCGGCGGTCTACCGCAAAAACAGCGGCCATTCCTTTCCGAGCCGTCATACCTTTTCCGCTTTTATGATCGCTTTCTCCGCGTTCTATGCCGGGTTCCCGAACTGGGGGATCCTGCTGCTCGTGCTGGCGGCTGCGATCGCGCTGATGCGCGTTATCAGCGGACTGCATTTTGTCTCGGACGTGGCTGCCGGAGCGCTGGCGGCGCTGGCGGCGGCACTGATCGGATACGGTCTGTTCTTCTAAAACAAAAGGATATCTGAGATATCCTTTTTAAATGCTGTTACCTTAAGCCGGTCACATGACCGGCTCGTTCTGTTTCTTTTGGAACAGATAGTGCGAGGGCAGATAGATCAGAAGCACCCCCAGCGCGGCCGCGAAGAAGACCTGTGCCACCGGAAGATCGACTATCTCCCCGTAGTCATTGATGTAGGTTCCTGAAGACAGTGCGCGGATGATCGCGTTGCCGATATTGGGACCGATGACCATCGGGATCAGGACATAGGCGAGCAGACGAATTCCCTGAAACATGCCGACATGTTCTGCCGGGGTGTAGTCACGGATCGTGGACATCAGGATCACCGAAACCGCGACGAATCCGGTCATCATCAGGGAGCCGATGATGGTGAAAAGAACCGGACTGCGGACGATCCCGGCCAGCAGCAGACCGGCCGCATAGATCAGGATCGCGGCATTCATCGCTTTCTTACGGCCGAAACTGTCGATCTTTCCGCTGAAAAGAATGGCGATGATGCTCGCGAACAGGACGACGACCGCCATGACCGCGGAATAGGTCAGGGTATCAAAACCCAGTGTTTTGTTGAGATAGATGAAAAGATAGGGCATGAAGATCTGGGTGGCACTGTTATAGATGCAGAGCGCCAGCAGAGCGATATAGAAAAGCCGGTTCTCACGGATCACCTGCGGACGGAACCCGTAGAGCAGGGTGCTGAAAAAGGATTCCTGTTCCTTGTTTACAACGGGCTTCGTATCTTCGACAAAGAAGAGTCCGGCAACGCCGCAGAGGATGACGACCGCTCCGATCGCGATAAAGTAGACCGGCCAGCCGGTCATCTCGATGAGGATATTGGAGGCGCCGACAACGATCAGCATCGCTAATAGCGGGAAGGCGTTGAGCACACCCTCGACTTTGGTGCGGTTGTTTTCGTTCGTGCTCTCGGTGACCCAGGAGTTGAAAGCTGCGTCATTGGCAGTCGATCCGAAGAAGGTCATCACACAGTCCATCAGCACGACAAGGAAGGCTGCTGTGGAAACGACTTTGGCCGGTTCCGCGAACTTCGCGACATTTTCGCGGGAGATCAGCGAGAAGGCCATGGTGGAGATGCCCCAGAAGATATAGCCGCCGCAGAGAAAGAGCTTGCGGTGTCCGATCCGGTCGGAGACGGTTCCCATGACGAGCGTCGTCAGAGTCGCGATCACCGCAGACCAGGCGACCATCGTTGCGATATCCCCGGTCGTGCCGCCGATATGATTGAATAGGAAAAGATTGAATTCGTTGTTTTCGATCGCCCAGGCGATCTGCCCGATCAGACCGAACAGGATCACGGTCAGCCAGGTCTTTTTGGATAATCTGTTCATAGTTTGCCTCTCTTTTCAGTATAGATCAATTCAGGAGATGAATGTGATACACTGTTAACGCGCGTATGAAGAGAACGGAATTAAAAGAGAATATAAAACGATTAAAAGAGAAATATCTTCCGATCCGGGAAGCGACGCTTCTGGAACGGAAAAAGGATACGGAGGCGTTCCTTTTAAAGATCGAAGGCATGGACGAAGAGGAGATCACACGCCGTCTTGAAAAGATGCGGCTGAGCAGGGAACAGAAGAAACACCTTTCAGACGCCTACCTGCTGAAGAATTTTTCCATGCACGATACCGTCACCGGATTCGGATTTGATCTCGAGAGCGTCTGCGGGGATATGCGCGGACTCGAATATGAGGAGATCCGTTATCTCGCCTTTGATAAAAACAACGGCTATCTCGGACTTTGCAAGGGAAGCGGAAAACGCTCCGGCGGCATCCACAGCCGGATCGTCCGTCCGGTCCTGGGAGAATTGCTTAAAGACTATCCGGAATGCTGCAGTGTGATCGCGGTGCACAACCATGACAAGTGCGCAGCCGCTTATCCGAGCACGAATGACGGCATCGCGACGTTCCGCATGAAAGAGGCTCTGCGGATCTGCGGGATCCGTTTGTATGATGACTGTATCTTCTCGGTCCTCGATTTTTATTCGCGGCGTCAGCATGAAACAGAGCAGAAAGACACGGAAGGGAAGATCCTCAGCGGTACGGGGCTCAGCGAAGAAACGCTCGCCCGCATCGAAAAAGAGAACCGGCTGCTTGCGAAAGCGCTCCGTGATCATTAGCGTCCGGATTTGCTTCAGAGGTTGAAGGATATATAATGATTACTATGAAACTGTTCCTGTATTATCTGGTGCAGTGCACCTGGGGCGCTGTCCAGACATTTCTCGGTTTTATCCTCTTCCTGTTCAATTTCAACAGGCCGCATTTTTTCTACCGCAACGCGATGGTGACGGTATGGAAGAACCGCTCCGGACTTTCTCTGGGTGCCTTCATTTTCGTCCCGTCTTTTAAAGATACTTCCCGGACCGGCGTCCAGCGCCGGATCATCGTGCATGAATACGGTCATACGATCCAGTCACTGATCCTGGGACCGCTTTATCTTCCGGTGATCGGATTGCCCTCGCTTATTTGGAATAACGTTCCCGCATTTGAAAGAAGAAGAGCGCGCCGTCACTATTCCTACTACAGTTTTTATACCGAACGCTGGGCAAATCATCTTGGTGAGATCACTACCGGGGAAAAGAGCCTACGACCGGAAATATAATGCGGTATTCCAGATTCAATTTACAATCTATGTTCGATTCTTGTTGACAATACAAATTGGGTTTTGAGTTTTTGAGGAAGTCCCTTTCCTTTTAATAATGTTAAAATGACAGAGATATATAAATGTGTGATTCCAAAATGATTTTGTCCCGATTTTAATCTTTTATTAGCACAGACG
>JAUNQE010000051.1 GCA_030536365.1 Erysipelotrichaceae bacterium
TAGTGACAGTTCGCCGGCAGACTGACAACGACCCCGTTCTCATCTTCTCTGCCGTAATAGTTTCTGCCTAAGACCGTCTCGCCATAGGCATAGCCCCTTCCGAGATCGACGTGACAGCTGGTGAAACGGACATCCTTCAAAACTTCAGGATGGGTGACTGCGCAGACGGCCAGCGGATCATGCAGGGCAGCGCCGACGACCTGTCCGGGCGCGCCTTTTAATACCTTCTCCGATGCCGTAAGTCTCTGTTCGATCATATCGGCAACAAGCTTCGCGGGGGCAGTGCCGATCGCCCGGATCGCCTCTGCCTGTTCCCTGTTCAGGACCGCGTGACTGGTCGCGTCTAAGGAGACCATCGTCACATCGAGACCGCTGGTAAGCACGATCTCGACCGCTTCGGGATCACACCAGACATTGAATTCCGCTCCCTGGGTTGGCGCGTAATGATCGTGGCTGCCGCCCATCATGACGACCCGTTTGATCTTTCTGAGGATACGGTCATCGGTTCTTATTGCCAAGGAAATGTTGGTCTGAGGACCCACAGGCACGAGGGTCACCGAATGATCGGGCATCGATAACAGCTTTTCAACGAGCCAGTGAGCCGCCCGCTTGTTTTCCGGCTGCAGTTTTGTCTCCGGCAGCGGCAGATGCTGGGGGTGGACCCGGACCTTCTCGTTAAAGCGTTCTTCTTTGCGCGGCAAAGTCAGGCCCTGGATGCCCCAGGGGACAAGCGTTGAAACGAGAGGCAATTCGCTTCCCATATAGACACTGACTTCTCCGCCCTTTCCGCAGCACTCCACGACGCGGAGGGTATTGTCAGTCGTATTCTTCAGCTCGACATTGCCGCCGACCGTGGTGATCCCCAGAACTTCCAGTTCCTCGGATAGTAAGGCGCAGACGATGGCGATCGCGTCATCCGATCCGGTATCGACATCGAGGATGATCTTTTCCTTTTCCATCCGTCAGTCCTCCTTCAGCGCTTCCAGAGCCGCGGCTTCAGCGTGGATCATCGTTGTGTCATAGACCGGCAGACAGCTGTCCTTTTCACTGACCAGGAGATCAAGCTCGGTGCAGCCCAGGATCACGCCCTGCGCGCCCCGTTCCTTAAAGTTCGTGATCTCTTTTAACAGGGTATCTCTTGAACTGTCGCAGAGGATCCCGCGGCAGAGCTCGTCATAGATGATGCGGTTGACTTCCTCGACCGCTTCATTCTCCGGGATCAGGACCTCGATCCCGGCCTCGGCGATCTTCTCTTTATAGAAATCCTGCAGCAATGTGTATTTCGTGCCCAGAAGACCGACTCTGACGACTCCGTCCTCTTTCAGTTTCGCGGCTGTGGCGGTCGCGATATGCAGGACCGGGATCTTCACATCGGTCATATAAGGCAGAGCTTTGTGCATGGTGTTGGCGCAGATCAGAAGCAGATCCGCTCCGCCCTTCTCCAGACGCTGCGCTGCTTCCTTCATCATATCCGCGGCTTTATCCCATTCATCGTTTTCCTGGTATTCCGCAAGCTCCGCGAAATCGATGCTGAAAAGAAGGATCTCTGCCGAATGCAGACCGCCCAGTTTCTCCTGGATGATCTGATTGATCTTCTGGTAATAGGTGACGGTGCTTTCCCAGCTCATCCCGCCGATCAGTCCGATGGTTTTCATATAACGACCTCTCTTACAGAATCATTTTAGCTTATCCTCCGCGGTTTTTTGCCTCCGGCGCATAAAAAAAGAAGTGCTAAAATAATATAGATAAGAAAGAGGATCGATTTTATGAACAATGTAGTGATCACCGGAAGCGCCAGAGGTCTCGGTTTTGAGATGGCGAAAGTCTTCCGCAAGAACGGATATTCCGTCGCTTTGAGCGATGTGAACGAAAAGAATCTGCGTAGTGCCGAGGAACAGTTAAAGAAGGAACCGGGAAGCGGAAAAGTCACCGCAAAGCTCTGCGATGTCACTTCTCTCGACCAGCTGGAAGCGCTCTGGCAGCACGCCGCTTCGGAACTCGGTGAGATCGATGTCTGGATCAACAATGCCGGTGTCAATCAGCCGATGGTGCCCTTATGGGAACTCAAGCAGAAGGAGATCGATCTTCTGATCGACATCGATCTGCGCGGAGCGATGTACGGCTGCAAGACGGCTATCAGTCATATGAAGGAACAGGGACACGGCTGTGTCTACTGTATCGAAGGATTCGGCGCCGATGACGCGACGCAGCTGGGGCTGACTGCCTACGGCAGCTCCAAGAAAGGCGTCCAGTATATGGTCCGCGGTCTGGCCAAGGAATTAACCAAAACAAATACGCCGGTCCAGGTCGGCCGGCTGAACCCGGGGATCATGATCACCGATTTCATCACCCATCCTCTCGGGAAAGAAGGCACGATGGAACTCTCCGAGAGCACGAAAAAAGTCTACAACATCCTGGGCGACTATCCGGACGTCGTTGCCCGATTCCTGGTCAAGGGCATGATTGAAAATGTCGCGAAGAAGAAGCAGGATGACTATGTCGCCTGGCTGACGAAAGGAAAAGCGATGATGCGTTTCCTGACGGCGCCCTTCAATAAACGCGATTTCTTTAAAGACTGATCCAATAAAAATCCACCGAATGTATATGAAGTGAACCTCCTTATTGGTTGATCCAATTTCAGGGGTGCGCTGCGATAACATCGGTGGTTTTTTATCAAAATTTTATTCGGTCCTTCGGATACTTCTGCTCAATTCCACTTAAGAGTTTGCGGATCCCACTTTTTCTCAAAAGGATCGTTCTCTTTTATGCTGTCGATGACCGGAAGCAGAAGAAGTTTCAAAACACGCATCACATCCGCCAATTCGATCTGGATCATTGCTCTTTTCTTTTTGAGAAAAGAATTCCACCTGCTTTGATGGATCACGTTTTCAAGAAATTCTTCTTCAAAGGCGACGATTTCTTCCAGTTTTGTGCCCCGATAGGAAAATGTCTCAAAGATCGCTTCTTTCAGTTCCCTGCCATCCAGAGGAAATCTGTTTGCCAGGACATAAATGTCATAGAAATCCTTATAGCGGCTGTTGGCGTTCCCCAGCGATACGATCGCTTCCAGTTTTTCTGCAAGCACCGAGCAGATCGGATAGGCAAAGATCTTCGGATGATCCATATTCAGCAATACCGGAAAATCCAGTCCGACCCTGCCGGGATAGATGACATCGCCAAAACCGATATCGATCGCGACCGGAACTTCAGTCCGGTCCAGATAACTCATGATTGAAACGTTCACGCCGTGGTATTCCTTGAATTCGGTGATGTTTCTGACTTCCAGCGTGCTCAGGTCATAGCGCAGCGCATCATCACATTCGATGGAGAATATTTCCTCAAAGACTTTTCTTATATCTTCGGCCTCGTTTGAGATGTTTTTCCCAAGGAGATCGATATCTCTGGTCGCTCTGGCGAATTCTCCGTCAAACAGGGCATAAAGCAGGATGCCTCCTTTGAGAGTGAACTTTTCGTTATACCCGGATACAGCCACCCGGTACAGAGTCCTTTCAAGACCGTAAGCCGTAAGTACTTCCTGAAGTGACTTCCCGCTGGATTCCGCACGATTGCGTAGACGGGCTTTCACAGAGGCGGCGCTCGTCATAGAAGTACCTCCAGATATTGTTTTATCACTTTGTCACATTTCATCTGTTCCGCATAGCGCAGCAGCCGGTTCAGATCACGGTCCTTCCTTTTCAGGTATGTCACCAGGACCTCTTTGGTTTCTTCGATCCCGACTTTTTCCCGATAATACACAACATCCGTAACTGTTTTTTCGATGTCATAGATCCTGAATCCGTTTTCACCTTCTTTTACAGAGGACACGCCCAGCGCATATCTGTCATCCGTATAATGGTGAACGTTCATTGCCGGCCAGTCCGGTACGGTAGAAATGTTGTCTTTCCGCGCGATCGCGACATCGACCGCATCCGGAACATAAGTCGTCAGACCATAATACGCAGCTGCGCTGAGAAGACAGATAACGCCTTTGGGGGCGTAAGCTTCCACATAATAAAAATCCGATTCTTCGCCCTGATATTCCGTGTTTTCGTAATGACTTTTATTGAGCTTGATCAGTTTCCCCTCTTCAACAAGTTTGCTGACTTTATATTGGGAAAAACCTTTTTCTTTGAGATCCTTCATCGAATAGATCTTACGTTCGGAAGAAAGCGTCCCTTTCATATGTGATCATCACCTCATTTCTTTATATATCGGCAATTTTTATTTTTGCCGAATTTCTATTAAATTTTTACACAACTGCGTATCTTTGTCAAATTACTTATTTTTATCAGCCTGACCGAAAGAAAAACAGACTTTGTCTGTTTTTCTGATCAAATGATTTTGAAATGGAATTACTTCCGGTTCAGATCGAAGATCTCATCGAGCTTCTCGCCGCAGGCTTCGATCGCGGCACGGTTGCCGATGACGCAGACGTTGTCGTCTTCGTTGAGCTTTTCAAACAGAGACAGGGTCTTGCGGATCTTCTCTCTGTCCGTGTCAAGGATCGCCTGCAGGATCGCGGTCTTATCTTCATAGCTGATGCCCATCAGATATTCGAGATCGACTGAGCGGATCGCGGCACGGGTGGAAAGCAGCGGATCATAGTCGCCGGTCGTGCCGACGATATAATTCTCAACATCCCCTTCGCGGCCGCAGAATTCCTTCAGATAATCCGTGACTTCCTGATAGACACGCAGTGAATTGGACGGAGACGGATCACGGTAGGAATAGAAGGAAGCGGCTTTGTTGAGACCGCAGCGGAAACCGCAGCCGTAAGCGCCGCCTTTGACACGGATATTATTCCAGAGATAATCGTAGGTCAGGATATTGGCGACGACATACATGACGCCCTGGTCCATCTGCAGTTCCTCCACCTGGGAGCTCTTTGCCGCATAGGAGATATTGGCCGGGACACAGATGCCTTCGCGTTTATGGCCGAGCGCTTTCTTTTCGACCGCTTCTTTTACTTCCCCTTCCGGTGCGTCATCCAAAAGCGCTTTGACGATCGCCGGCTTGTCTTCGGAAGCAACGGAAACGGTATAGCGTTCACGGATAAAGATCTTTTTCTTCAGTTCCTGCAGTTTGGCGAGGAAGCCGTCGGAGAGCTCTTCCCAGTTATCATCCAGTTTCTTCAGCGCGCGGTAAGCCTCATAACCGGAACTGTATTCACTGATCGCCGCCAGCGGGGAAGTATAGGACAGGGAACGCTGGACAGCCAGAGAATGGCCGGCATTGATGTATGCCTGCTCCAGACCGAACAGATTCTGCTTGAAGATATCGCGGATCGCCTGTTTATCAGTAAACTCTGTTTCGTAGAGGATCTCCTTGACGAGATCGACGCCGGCAGCGTCATTACGGTGCAGTGAGGACCAGGTGACATTCACAAAACTGCGCAGTTCACGGCTGTGGTAGGTTTTCATCGGTGAGAAACCGGCATTGAAATCACCTAACAGGGAACGGATCTCGCGGTTCAGGCTCAGAGTGTCGTGACGTTTTGTGCGCAGTTTGCCGAGATAGCTCAGCATCTGCAGGAGGACAGTATGCTCCTCAAGTTCAAGATCATTGACTTCCGCCATCAGTGAGACATAGGAGATGCCTTCGGTATCCTCGTTATGTTTGAGAACAGTATTCTTACCGCCGTGGACGCAGACTTCCAGCGGATATTCGGTCGGTGTCTTCTTGAGATCTTCAAGATGCAGGGCCGGCAGAGTTGCCTTCTGTTCCGGTGTGTCTTCCTGGGCCTGCCATACCTGCAGATCCTGATTCAGTTTAACGAGCGCTTCTTTTTCTTCGGCACTCATCTTCTCCAGGATCGCGGCAAGCTTCGCCTTTTCTTTTTCCGCCTTTTCAGCGCCGAGGGTATTGGAAGGACGTAGCAGGACTTTCGCGCTGTGTCTGCTTTCGAGGATGTATTCCCTGATCAGGCCTTCGTAATAGCCTGTCGGGATCTTTTCTCTTAAACGATCGAACATGTCGCCGAAGCAGATACTGTCGAGCGGATCGCCGTCATAGAGCCAGCTGTCGAGGGCCGTCAGGGCAAAGACGAGTCCTTTCGGCGTGCCGCCGAACTCTCTTTCCTTCGCCTTGAATTCCTTGCGGTTGAGGACTGCTTCGAGTTCTACACGGTCGATGCCTTCCTTAACGATGCGTTCCAGTTCACCGCGGATCGCCACGTCGACTTCCGCTTCCTTTTCAAGATCGCTGTTGATGACATCGATCTCAACGAAGGGCTGCAGGATGCCGTCCTGAACATCGAAGGAGATATCCTCACCCAGTCCCTTGGAAAGGATCGCTTTCTTCAGCGGGGATTCATTGTTTCCGCAGAGAACGCTCGCGATCAGAGAGAAGGCAACGATCTTTTCGTATTCGTTGAAATCGCCGACGACATAACCGTAGGAAAGCTGGGCTTTGCCTTTGGGATCCGCTTCCGGAGAGATCTCGTAATCGATCGTGACCGGGGCAGCTGTTTCCGCTGCCTGTTTGTCGATGCGGATCTTTTCCCCGGCATCGGTGTAGTGGGACAGATATTCGTCATCGATGATGCCCAGAATCTCGTCGATATCCATATCACCGTCTAAGAAGATATAGGAATTGCTGGGGTTATAGTGCTTGCGATGGGTATCGCAGAACTGCTGATAGGAAAGATCAGTGATGTATTCGGGATCGCCGCCGGATTCGTTGCCGTAACAGGTATCCGGGAACAGGGAATGCATCATCACCCGGCTGCGGACACCGTCCGCGGAGGAGAAAGCGCCCTTCATCTCGTTGAAGACGACACCCTTATAGATCGCCGGTTCATTCACATCGTTCAGTTCGTAATGCCAGCCCTCCTGATAGAAGACATTCGGGTTCTGCAGGACCAGCGGATGGAAAACGGCGTCAAGATAGACGCGCATCAGATTGATGAAATCCTTATTATTGCGGGAACTGATCGGATAAACGGTCTTATCCGGATAAGTCATCGCGTTCAGGAAGGTCTGCAGGGATCCTTTCAGAAGATCGACGAAAGGTTCTCTTACCGGATAACGGGTCGAACCGTTGAGAACGGAATGCTCAAGGATGTGGAAGACACCGGTGTCATCGACCGGGGTCGTTTTGAATGCGATCGAGAACGTCTTGTTTTCGTCGTTTCTCTTTAACCAGATCGTTCTGGCGCCGGTCTTTTCATGTACCATCTCGATCATATCGCCCTTGATCTCTTCGGCATGACGGATGTTCAGCACTTTAAAGCCGTGCAGGCGGTCATTTATCTGCATAGGTTGCTCCTTTTTTATTTCCTGTCTATTATAGCGTATTTTCAGTCGTCATCCTTTACGGACAAACGGCCATATCCGAAATAATTGCGGGTCGTGCGGAAAGATTCGGTATCCGGGACTTCCGGCAGCACCTTGGCCCGCAGGACATTGTGGTCATAAAGATCGTTCATGAAATCGATCTTTTCAAGACGGAAAGCGATCGTTCTGGCGCCTTTCTTGATCGGTTTTTTGGTGCGTACGAGCTCTTTTACTTCGCGGGCAAGCGGGGTGCCGGCGATATCCTTTCCGTAATACAGGGTGCGGGTCTGATCGTTGCGGAAGCTGTAGGAGACGATCTCCGTCGAATTCTCATCCGCGTTATAGACGAACTTGCCGAAACAGGTATAGGGACGGAAAAGCTTTTTGATCACTTTCGTATAGAAGACCGGGTCACTGTTCTCGTCTGCCGGATGTTCCGGCGTCCTTCTTTCAAGCAGCAGTTCCCTGAGGAAAGAGGTCAAGGGATAGACGCTGCGCAGGATCGAATTCATATAGATCTCAACGCATTCCTCTTCGCTGTAATGCTGCTTCAGGGCAAGAGTCCAGTGGGCGGCGGTGATATAGGATATGCTTTCTGCGTAACGGTAGTCGCGTTTCTCCGAGAACGCATAGAGATTGTTCTCGCCGAGAACGCGGACAAAGGAGAGCACGAGTTCCGGTGAGGACGCGATCAAGGAGCGGAAGGCTTTTTCCTGCTGTTTCATGACGTAACCGTCCTGCAGCTCAAAGCGATTCACCTTGCCGGGTGCGGCTTCCGCAAGAAGTCCTTCCCGTTTTTCCGGCGCAAGGCAGATCCCGTTGCATAAGCGCAGGACATCGACCAAGGCGATCGTCTCGGGATGGCTGATCTCCAGCGATTCCTTCAGTTTCGGATAAAAAGCTTCCAGTTCCCGCATCTGGTCCTGTTCCTCACGGCAGGAACGCTTGATCATCTCATCGCAGAAACAGACATAGTGGGTAAAGGGTTCGGAAAGCTCTCTGCCGGCGGCAGCCAGTTCCTCGCGGGTGATCTGCAGTTTTTCCAGGGTCGCTGTCGGAAAGATCCGGCTCAGGACCCAGAGATATTTGAAATCCCGGTTATCCAGGACTTCGCGGAAAAGTTTGATCAGCGGTTCCGTCCGGCGGATATCAGTCAGAAGCGGAAGCTGTTTCACCAGCAGATAGATATCTTCATAACGGTGCACCGTGTCATAGGTATGGTATTTGAAGCGCAGAAGCTGCACGATGTTGGATCGCGGATAAAACGGCAGTTTAATGAGCTGCGCGATACGGCGGTCATAGGCTTCCAGGAATTTCCGGTCTCTTCTTGAAAGAGCGGACGAGCGGCGGACGAGATGGGGAGCGTGCTTTTCAAATGTGTACAGCGCGGCCAGTGTCAGTTCCGCCAGACGCGAGGGATCTTCCTCTTCCTTTCCGGAGGCCAGCACTTCGTCATAGACCGCATTCAGGGCAGCGCTTTCCTCGTCTGTCATATAGATGCGGTAATTCTTTTTCAAAGCCCGGGCGATCAGCGGCAGTTTGACAAGCAGTCCTTTGAAAAACGCGAGGACGCCTTCCTTCCCCTGCTCCGCCCAGATCCGGGCACAGTACATCTGACTGCGGTCATGCAAAGACTGGCAGTCTTCCCGGGTATCCAGCAGATCAAGATAATTCATTCTGTTTCTCCGCGGCCGTCATCTCGTAATAGATCCGGAACTTATCATTGGTAAAGGAGATCCTGCGGTTGCGCTCCAGCTGCAGGATACCCATATCGACCAGAAGCTTCTGGCAGTTCATCGTATCGGGGACCGTAAAACCATAGCCGAAGTTCACTTCCGCCATCAGCTGCAGGAAGCGGTCCTGACCGACCTCCTTCGTCTGTTTCTTTTTCATTTCCGTCGCCAGCGCTTCCAGATAATACGGAAGATAATCGATATTGGTATCTTTCTTTTCGTTGCGTTCGCGCTCCATCAGCATGTCCAGATAATCCCCGGTCATTTCAAAGGGGATCTCTTTTTTCTCCTGCACGACTTCCAGGAACTGGCGCAGCTGGATCGGTTTGGTGAGATCATTCAGAATCCCGCTGTTGGAGGCGACCCGGTCGCGGATGATCTGCAAGGTCTCGGGATCGCTGCAGTTCTCCTCAAAATAGGTCATCTTGTCTTCCACCGTCAGCGGCATGAGATGCAGTGTTCTCGCGTTCGACAACATCATGACCGAAGGACGGATCACCGCGCGGTCGGTAAAGACGATCCGCACATCGGGATACATCGCGGCGATGCCGTCGGCTTCAAAAGCAAGTTTTGAGCGGACTTCGAAGTTCAGGATCTCATTGAGGCCGTCAAGCAAAAGACAGATCTGCCCGTTCTGGATCAGGCGCTCCGCTTCGCTGAAACTAGCTCCGAGTTCCTTGGCCGTTTCGCTGTACAGCATCCTGTCGCCGGCCGTCAGCCGGGCAAGCGGGATATAGACCGGAAGGATCCGGCTGTTGTTGTTTTTGATATTCTGCGCCATCAGGTAGGCAAGGCGCATCAAAGCAGTCGTTTTGCCGGTACCGGCATCGCCTGCCAGTTTCAGGCAGCTCTCCTCCTCACCGATCAGACCGTCAACGGTCAGCCCGTGTTCCTGGGAGTCCATCCATTTGACGTCGAGATATTTATAGCCTTTCAGAAAACTATTGTAACGGCGGATCACCTTGTCGGCATAAGCGTTGAGATCAAGCGAGCGGACACGGAATTTTCCGGCGATCTCATTCCGGTGACGATAGGCCAGGTCAAGGTAGCAGACGATCATCGAATTCGCCTTGGCATCAGCGTCCATATCATCCAGCTTCAGCATCGCGCTGTGCGTCATCTTATTGCGCAGCTGGTAGATATCAAGGTAATAGCGCATATACCCGGTCAGCGGGATGCCGTCGTACTCACTGTCCGTGATCTTGAAGGCTTCCGTCTTTCCCGGATTGGGGTGCCAGCCAGAAGGCATGATATGGAAGGTATCCCGGTACTGCTTCGCCAGCATCAGGGTATCGTTGACCTCCGGGTCCAGGGTATAGACCGGAGAACCGGCGATACAGTTATAAAGCGCCTTCATGTAGATCTCGATGTTCGAGAACTTCTGCAGATAATAGACCTTGCTGCCGCGGCCGGCATTATACATATCCTCGATCGCTTTTCCGAAATCGTAATAACTTCCGTTGGATTCAAGAAACATGTCAAAAGCCGCAAAGGCTTCCTCGAAATGATCCATGTCATAATAGCGCACAGCCGCTTCGGCGAACCACGTCTTGATCTTCTCATTCAGCATACTGCTCACCTCTTAGTATTGCTTTCATTATACAACAGCGTTGCCTCTCTCCTCCTTTAGAAAAAGACCACTGTCTTTTCCAACAGCGGTCTTTCCTGTTTTTCGGTTGCTTTTTTGCTTATTTCATCAAAGACAGGAACATTTCCTTGATGTCTTCGACAGTGACCGGGCGCGGATTGCCCGGTGTGCAGGCGTCTTTCAGTGCGTCTGCGGATAATGCGTCAACATCCTCGTTCGGGATGACATCCTTTAAGGACATCTTGATGCCGACATCTTCGCCCAGCTGTTTAACAGCAGCAACAGCAGCAGCTCTTGCTTCCTCTAACGGCATCGTGTAGGCGCCTTCAACACCGAATGCGTCCGCGATATCGCGGTACTTTTCACCGGTGACCGGCGCGTTGTATGCCATGACGGTCGGTAAAAGGGTTGCGCAGGCCTTGCCATGCGGCATGTTGTAGTAAGCGGACAGAGTGTGGGCCATGGAGTGGTCAACACCGAGACCGACGTTGGAGAAGCCCATACCGGCAACATACTGTGCCAGAGCCATTGCTTCACGGCCTTCCGGTTCGCCCTTGACGGCACCGCGCAGGTTCTTGGCGATCATGCGGATCGCTTTGATATGGAACATATCGGAGAGTTCCCAGGCACCGGCAGTGATGTAGCCCTCGATCGCATGGGTCAGAGCATCCATACCGGTAGCAGCTGCCAGGGATGCCGGCATCGAAGCCATCATATCCGGATCGACAAAGGCGACGACCGGGATGTCATGGACATCGACACAGACGAATTTACGTTTCTTTTCAACATCGGTGATGACGTAGTTGATGGTGACTTCCGCAGCTGTGCCGGCTGTCGTCGGAACGGCGAAGATCGGAGTGCACGGCTTCTTGGTCGGAGCTACGCCTTCAAGGGAACGTACATCCGCGAATTCCGGGTTGGTGTTGATGATACCGATCGCCTTGGCTGTATCCATAGAGGAACCGCCGCCGATCGCGATGATGACATCTGCTTCCGCATCGGCGAAAGCCTTGACACCGGACTGGACGTTCTCGATCGTCGGGTTCGGCTGGATGTCGGTGTAAAGAGAATAAGCGATACCTGCTGCTTCGAGCAGATCAGTGACTTTCGCAGTGACGCCGAATTTTACAAGATCCGGGTCAGAAGCGACGAAAGCTTTCTTGAAACCGCGTGCGTTGAATTCGGTAACGATCTCCTTGATCGCGCCGGCGCCGTGGTAGGAAGTTTCATTTAATACAAAACG
>JAUNQE010000008.1 GCA_030536365.1 Erysipelotrichaceae bacterium
CATATGATTAGTCGTTCTTGACTGCGTCTTTTAACAGTCTGGAAGCTTTGAAAGCCGGAGACTTGGAAGCAGCGATCTCGATCTTTTCCTTAGTGATCGGGTTGATGCCGTTACGAGCGTTTCTCTCTTTAACTTCGAATTTACCGAAACCGAAGATATCAACGGAACCGCCTTCGACCAGTGTCTCAACGATTGTCTTGAATGTTACATCTACTAATTCATTAGCTGCCTTCTTTGTGATGCCTGTCTTTTCAGCAACAGCATCGGCTAATGCTTTTTTATTTAAATCTTTTGCCATGTTTTTTTCCTCCTAATAGATTCGCAAAAAGCGCCTTTACTATTATAGCCACTTTACATGCTCGGTTCAATGAAAAGTACGCTTATTTAAAGCTATTTATGCTGATTTTTGTCAGCTCTGCAGATCTCTTCCAGAAGGTCCTTCCGGCAGTTCTCAACATCCTCTTCGCTGAGGTTCTTTATCCCTGCCGCGCAGTCATGACCTCCCCCATTGTAATTACTTGCGATTAAATTCACAATATAACCATACTTGGAACGGAGGGATCCGTCGTAGAGTCCGGTTTCCGTATTGTATGCCAGTACGGCCCAGATCTTGAAGTCCTGGACCTGACCGAATTCATCGATCATGATCTTGGCGTCGCTGGCAGTGATGCCCATCTCCCCTATCGCTTCCTTATCAAGTTTTACGAAGCAGAGGCCGTCTTCATATTCGAAGTGGTTGCGGATCTTCGTTCTTAAGAAGAATTCCCTCTGGGTGACGTCAAACATACGGACACTGAGCTCATTCATATCTAGACCGCAGTCTACGAGTCTTGCTGCATTCTTCAGCGTGCTCGCGTCACAGTCCGATGTGCGGAAATTCAGGGTATCCGTCAGTATACCGCTGTAAAGGTATTCCGCAGCCTTTTTCGGCATCACAGTGCCCATAAAATCCTCTCCCATGAGGATCTCTGCGATATATTCGCATACAGAACCTCTCTGAGGCTCGCAATAGAGCTGATCTTCGAACGTTTCGACGATCGGATGATGATCGATACGGATGATCTCTTTCGCAAGCTTAAAGCGCTGATCATCAACACGTTCGCTGTTGGAGGTATCGGTAACGATCGCTAAAGAACCGGAAATGAATTCATCTTCGGTTTCATCCGTATAGGGATACGTGTCAAAATGTTCAGCACCGACTGCGCGGACATCCTTCTGCGGATAATTCGCCAGGATCCATTCCTTCAGTCCGAGTTGTGAACCAGCGGCATCGCCGTCGGGATGTGTATGGCGGAACAGCGATATCTTATCTGCTTTTTCGATTGCTTCCCGGATCGCCTGATATTTCATGTTTACCTCTTTATAATCCTAAGATCCGTACAGTGTCGCGGGCGATCATCAGTTCCTCGTTTGTCGGAATGACGTATACTTCCGCTTTGCTGTCGGGCAGTGAGATCTTCTTTTCCGATCTCGTATTCTTGTTCAGTTCGTAGTCGATCTGCAGGGACAGACCTTCCTCAAGATGCTTTAAGATCTCCTGACGGATATAGGTGTCATTCTCACCTAAACCGGCTGTGAAGACGATCGCGTCAACGTGTCCGAGCTGCATCGCGTAGCCGCCTACAACGTTGATGACACGGTTTACATATAAGGCCTGTGTGATCTTTGCCTGTTCGTTGCCGTTCTTTGCTGCTTCAGCAACGTCACGGGCATCGGAGGAGATACCGGAAACGCCCAGCATTCCCGATTTCTTGTTCAGATAGTTATCCATATCGTCCGGTGTGCAGTTGAGTTTCTTCATCATATAGAAGACGACGGTCGGATCGATATCACCGGATCTGGTGCCCATCATGATACCGCCTAAAGGTGTCAGACCCATGGAGGTATTGATACATTTACCGCCTTTGACAGCAGTGATCGAGGCGCCATTTCCAAGATGGCAGGTAATGATATTGAGATCCTTAATGTCTTTTCCCATCAGTTCAGCTGCACGGTTGGCAACGAATTTATGGCTTGTTCCATGAGCGCCGTAACGGCGGATCTTGTAATCCTTGTACCAGGAATACGGAACCGGGAACAGGTAGCTTTCCGGACCCATTGTCTGGTGGAATGCTGTATCGAATACGAAGACGTGCTCGATATCCGGAAGTGCCTTTTTGAAGGCGTTGTAGCAGACGAGATGCGCGTGGTTATGCAGCGGCGCAAGCTCGCAGAGTTCATCAACTTTCGCAACGACATCCTCATCGACCTTGACGGACTGGTCAAAATAAGCGCCGCCCTGGACGATACGGTGACCCGCACCCTTGATCTCTTTCAGGTCTTTTACGATTCCGTATTTGATCAGAGATTCAAGCAGAATATCGACTGCAGCCTGATGATCCGGGATCGGAAGCTTCGTCGAATGCTTTTCGTTTCCTACCTTGATCGTGAAAATTCCTTCTTCCAGACCGATTCTTTCGGCATTGCCGGAAGTCAGTACGATTTCCTCCGGCATCTGGAAAAGCTGGAATTTCAATGAAGAGCTGCCGGAATTGATGGAAATAATTTTAGACATTTTGTTTATCCTCCTCTAAATTATTTAATAAAACTGCGTATTTCCGGACCGCTGAGCTCCTGCTTTCAGACATCTTCTGCAGGATCTCCCCTCTTTTTTTGTCTTTTGCGATCAGTCCGAGTTTGTTCTCGTAATCCAGCATCTGTTTGCTGCAGCGGGAGATCAGATCCGAGACTGCAGCTTTGGAGATCCCGAAGTTTTCAGCGATCTCCTGCATGGAATAGTCGTTCTCGTAATAATCGCTCAGTACATCCTGCTGGTGCTCAGTCAGCAGGATGCCATAATAGCTGTACAGTTCATTTCCGTACAGAAAATCAATGCTCATTCTTAAAGTCCTCGATGATACTGTAAAGATACATATCCAGATCGAATTCCTTGAGGTCGTCCAGTTTCTCACCGAAACCGATGTATTTTACCGGAAGGCCAAGATCATTCTTTATGGAAAGTACGATACCACCCTTGGCTGTACCATCCATCTTGGTCAGGATGATACCGTCAAGCTTCGTGGACTCGTTGAAGAGCTGCGCCTGGGAAACACCGTTCTGGCCGGTGTTGGCATCCATGACGAGCCAGGTATTGTGCGGTGCCCCGGGAATGATCTTCCCGATGACACGGTTCATCTTCTCCAGCTCGATCATAAGATTCTTTTTTGTCTGCAGTCTGCCTGCGGTATCACAGATCAGGATATCGACATCATTGGAAACTGCATAACGGCATGCTTCGACAAGGACAGAACTCGGATCCTCGTTTTCTTTTCCGGCTACGACCGGAACATTCAGTCTTTCGCCCCACTGCTGAAGCTGTGCGACCGCACCGGCACGGAATGTATCCGCCGCTGCCAAAGCGACTTTCTTGCCTTCCATGAGATAACGGTTCGCCAGTTTAGCGCAGGTAGTTGTTTTACCGGAGCCGTTAACACCGACCATCAGGATAACAGTCGGACCTTCTTCGGCATAAACGGTCTCTTTATCGTCTTCTCCGTAAACAGCATGCATCGCTTCGGAGAGAAGATCGATCATCATGTCCTTCGATCTTACGCGCCAGTAGTAATCCGCACGGTTCAGGAAATCATCGCAGATCTTCTCGGCGGTATGAAAGCCGACATCACTGTCGATCAAAGCGACCATCAGCTCATCAACGAACTCATTCGCGTTTACTTTTCCGTCTTCCGAGATGTAACGGAGACGGCGTCCTAAATTCGCGTTCGTCTTGGCAAAACCGTTCAGGTATTCTTCCTTGTCCTTATTACCGGTAAAGGCTTTTTTGATCGAATCCAGAAAACCCATCAGTTTTCTCCTTTCTCTGCCATTCCGACAGCATCGACCAGTTTGACCTTCATCATCTGGGAAACACCGCGGTTCTGCATGGTGACACCATACAGGACATCACACTGCTCCATCGTGCCCGGACGGTGCGTGATGATGATGAACTGGCTCTCGTCGGAGATGTTCTTGACATATTTCGCAAAACGCTCGACGTTCGCTTCATCCAGCGCCGCCTCGACTTCATCGAAGACAACGAGCGGCACATGACGTGTCTTTAAGATCGTAAACAGAACACAGATCGCGATCAGTGTCTTTTCACCACCGGAGAACAGACGGATCGATTTAACGGCTTTTCCCGGAGGCTGAACATCGATATCGATACCGCTGTTCAGAACATCTTCCGGATCTTCCAGGATCAGCTTGGCGCGTCCGCCGCCGAATAAGGCGCTGAACGTCGTCGGCAGTTCTTTGTTGATCTCGTTGAAGGTCTCGAGGAACTGTGTCTTCATCGTCTCATCCATCTCGGCGATGGCCTGCAGGATCTTATCACGGGATGCAAGCAGATCATCGTAGTTCTTTTTGGTCGTTTCATAGCGCTCGTTGACCTGCTCATATTCTTCCGGGGCAGACATGTTGATGTTGCCGAGATTCTTGATCTCTTCACGCAGCGCGATGACTTCTTCCTGGCTGCTGTCTTCGATCGGACCCGAGACATTGGCCAGAGCGTATTCATAGGTCATCCGGTATTCGGATGCCAGACGGTTGATATTTTCTTCAAGCTTAACGCTGACAGAAGCTTCTTTGGAGATGATGCCCTTCAGCGATTCATTGGCGGAATCAAGCTGTTTTCTGGCCTGACGGATCTGCTGGTCCTTACGGTCGATCTCATTGCTGAGCTTCATCCATTCCTCGCGTCCGCTCTTGATCGTCATGGTGAGTTCATCCTTGTCCGCATAAGCCTTGTTCAGGTCGGTGATGATGGAATCAAAGTAGCTCTGCTCCTCTTCGCTGTCACCCGGCTTCAGGACATCGAGATCACTCTGCAGCTTTTCATATTTAGCCCGCTTTGTTTCGAGCAGCGGTTCCAGATGCGCCAGCGCGATACGCTTTTCGGTGATCTTGTTTTCGATCTGTTCCTTTTCAACACGCAGGCTTTCAGCCTTCTTGATCGCGAGATCGCTGGAAGCCTGAGCGGATACCAGCTGCTGACGGATACGGTCAAGTTCATTCTGCGCGGAAATGATCGAAGTCGCATTCTTGGTGCGGCCGCCGGTCATCGTACCGCCGCGGTGAACGACATCGCCGTCTAAAGTAACGATATTGAAGGCGTGGTTCAGCATTCTCGCCAGCTCATTGGCGTTCTCAAGCTCATCGCATACAAGAACGTTTCCGAGCAGTGAATGGCGCACTTTATCAAACGCACGGTCACAGGTAACGAACTGATCGGCAGTGCCGAGATAACCTTTGGCGTTATTGGCGATCGTCTCCTGGTCGTAGGATAAATAGCGTTCTCTTAAGACCGATAACGGCAGGAATGTCGCACGGCCGGAACTGTTGCGGCGCAGGAAGCCGATGGCGTTTCTGGCAGCCGCTTCGTCTTTTGTCATGATGTGATAGATCGATCCGGCAAGCGCTGCGGAGATCGCTTCCTCATAGTCTTTCTGGGGATGCATCTCCTGACCGACGACACCGAGCACACCGTTGAAGGAAGCGCGGTTGTCCATGATCGTCTTAACGCCCTGCTGTGCTCTTGAGGAGAACGGATCTCTTAAAAGGTTCTCAAGGACATTGGCGCGGTTGCGCAGGTTGATCGTATGGCTTGTCGTTTCTTCTCTTTTGAAGTTCGCGTCGAGCAGCTGGGAAACAGTCTCATCGAGATTGACATTCAGCAGGTCGATCTCGGCGTTCAGTTTCTCATAACGTTCCTGACGGTCTTCATATTCGAGTTTTGCCTCCATCACGAGTTCACGCAGATGTTTGGCTTTCTCTTCGGTATCACCGGTCTCCAGCGCGTATTTACGTTTCTGGTCGATCTCGACCTTACGGTTTTCGAGACGCTGGATATCGTTCATGACTTTCATCAGCTGTTCCTGCAGAGCATTGATCTGCATATCATACTGACGCTGTTTGTTCTTCATTTCGAAGTTGTTGTTCTCGTTGACGGAGATCGCTGTCTGCTGCATGGAGATATCGGTCTCCAGCTCAAACTTGTTCTTGCGGATCTCTTCCCTGTCGGTATTCAGACTGGTGATGTTGTTGACGAGGAAAGCGATCTCGATCTCTTCAAGACGTTTCTTCTTTTCACGGTAAAGTTCCGCCTTGGCAGCGGCTCTTTTTAACGGAGAGACCTGCTTCTCAAGCTCGGCAAGGATATAGGAGACCTGGTCCAGGTTTTCCTTGGTGCGTTCGAGCTTGTTGATCGATTCGGTCTTTTTCTTTTTGTATTTGGCGACGCCGGCAGCCTCTTCAAAGATGGCACGGCGGTCATATGGTCTTGCTTCGGCAAAGGATGAAATGTTGCCCTGGGAGATCATCGATAAGGAGTCTTTGCCTAGACCGGAGTCCAGGATCAGATCGATGACATCGCGCAGACGGACATTCTTGTGGTTGATCAGGTATTCCGCATCCTGATCGGTATTGTAGATACGGCGGGTGACTTCGATCTCTTCAAGGTCACTGTTGAGCGCATGCGAAGAGTTGTCAAAAACAAGCGTTACCTCCGCCATATTCAGAGCTCTGCGGTTCTCCGCTCCGGCAAAGATGACGTCGGTCATCTTTTCACCACGGAGCGATTTGATGCTCTGTTCACCGAGGACCCAGCGGATCGCGTCGGATATATTTGATTTGCCACAGCCGTTCGGTCCGACGATGCCGGTCATATTACTGTCGAAGGTGATCGTAATACGTTCGGCAAAGGACTTAAAGCCGTACATTTCAATTCTTTTCAGGAACATAAAAACCTCCCATCCAATTATTATAACAGATACCGGGGTTTATATACTTTCCGTCTTACGGACAAACGCATAACCCTCATCCAGCTCGATCACGTGTTCCTTATTTTCGAGCAGGACATAGCGGTTTTTCCGCTTTACGACCGGGAATACCTCGCCTGACTGGGCGATGCTGTCGCCTTCAATACAGGGGCGGTATTTGAGATTCATCAGATCTCTTCTGCCGGAGCGGAAATAATGGAATTCCCCGTTCAGGGACATGTTGCTGATCTCGAGCGGACCAAGCTCGCTTGAGAGGATGACTGCCTCAAATCCCAGGGAACGCAGAAAGCGGTAAGCTGTGGAATTCGCGCAGTTCAGGGTATAGTACGCGATCTTGTGTTTTGCCGGGACGAGCAGTCCGCCCAGTTCACTGACCACGACATTTTCGAAACTTGTATATTCGGAATACGGATTGATAACAGGATATAAGAGATAATCGGCTGTACCCTCGTTCTCGGAGAGTGTACAGTATTCCTCGTTTCCTTTGGCGTCTGTCTCGCATAATTCCTTGCAGAGATAAGCAGTTTCTTCTTTCCTTATCTGTACCGGATAGCTCTTTCTGTGGGGGCCGCAGCGCAGTTCATCAAGCTGTGTCAGAGCGCGGCGGCGAAGTTCTTTAAGGACCGATACCGGAACGAAGATGTTCTCGTCCATATCACAACTGAAATCCTGCAGGTAATACGGTGTATCACGCAGATGGTCGATCGCTTTGCGCACACTTTCCTCATTCATCGGGGCTTTCTTGGATTCCTCAACTCTCTGCGGCGCGGTAGCACTGACTTTGTATCCGGCTGTTTCGAGGGTCATCGTGACCTTCTCGTCTTTATGCAGAGAACAGCTGATATTCAGCGGGAAGCGTTTGAACTGCTTCAGATCAGCCAGTTCTTTTTCGAGCTTATAATCGGTTGTTTTTACGCATTTTTCGCCATTCTGCAGATAGCCCTTATATTCAAGAAGGACCGTCTCCCCTTTTCTGGCGCCGTTGATCAGCTTGCGGTTAAGATCATAGAGCTTGTTTACGATAAAGCCGTCTTTCTGGTTAACGAAACGGATACCGTCAAACTGGGCAAGATCTTCCTCGAGTTTGATATAGACGAAGTTCTTTTTCTTGCCGGTGACTTTGCCTAACGGGATACCGCGGTGATTCGGCTGGGAACTGTCGTAAAGCGAGGATGCTCCGCGGTCATAAAGATAGGCATCGGTAAAGCCGCGGTTGAATAATACCATCATATTCTTCAGCATCTCTTCATCGACTTTGAATTCTCTGCCTGCGTAATAGGCATCGATCGCCTGTCGGTAAAGACGGGTGATATAAGCGACATAGGCCGCCTTCTTCATACGTCCTTCGATCTTCAGACAGCTGACACCGGCTTCGATCAGCTCCGGCAATGCTTTGATCGCGTTGAGATCATGGGTGCTCAGGTAATATCGTTTATCGTTACTACCATCTGTGAACTGGGTACGGCAGGTCTGAGCACACATGCCCTTATTGCCGCTGCGCTTATTCAGCGAAGAAGATAAGAGACACTGCCCGCTGTAGGAAACGCAGAGCGCGCCGTGAACGAAGACTTCGATCTTGATCCCCTGCTTACAGAACTGACGGATCAGATCCAGGGAGGATTCTCTGGCAACGACTGCCCTTTCAAAGCCGAGGAGCCTTGCGGTCTCAACGCCGGCGCTGTTATGGATATGCATCTGTGTAGACGCGTGCAGCGGGAAGTCCGGATAGTTTTCCTTTACATAGGAATACAGACCCAGATCCTGCACCAGCAAGGCATCGACACCTGTCTCATACGCGTACTGAACTTCTTTCTTGGCGTTTTCCAGCTCATATTCATTGAGAAGCGTATTCAATGTCATATAGACTTTTACGCCGTTATAATGCGCGTATTTCACGGCTCCCGCGAGTTCTTCGTGGTCGAAGTTCCCGGCAAAAGCGCGTGCTCCGAAATTTTTTCCGCCAAGATAGACAGCGTCCGCGCCATTACAGACAGCTGCTTTCAGCGCATCAAAGTTTCCCGCAGGGGCTAATAATTCAATCTTTTTCATTCGCAAACTCCAGTGCCAGTCCACCAAGACTGGTCTCTCTCAGTTCAACAGCCAGTTTCTTTCCGGTGTAGTTCATCGAATCCACGACCATGTCAAAACTGACCAGGGAATGTTTATGTACAGCAGCTAAGGAACGCGCAAGCCGTACCGCATCAAAGGAACGCAGCACCGCTACGCCGTTACGTTCAATACAGGGGATGATCACATAGCCCTTGACCGGATCACAGGTCAGACCAAGATGATGTTCGATACCGATCTCAGCAGCCCGTTCAACGATCTCAAGCGGCTGTTCTTCCAGCCAGGCGATCATAGCCGCGCCCATCGCGCAGGCTGTTCCAACTTCTGCCTGACAGCCGCCCATGGAACCGGCGATCGTAGCATTCTGTTTGATCAGGTCACCGAAAACACCGCCTACAGCCATGGCTTCTATGACTTTCTCTTTATCTGTATGCAGATCGTGATAATAGTAATAAGCGATCGAAGCGATGATCCCGGCCGAGCCAAGTGTCGGCGCGGTCGTGATCTTGTGACCTGCAGCATTCTCTTCTCCTACCGCGTAAGCATAGGAAATACAGCAGCTCATATCGTCTTCCGCCGCTTTATAAAGCTCCGCTGCCGAGCGGTAATAATTCAGTTCCTGATTTAAAAGACCTTCCGTGTGCAGACCTCTTTCAACGCAGTCGATCATATTGTCCAGTGAGGCATCAAGCGCCTCATAGAGATCCGGCTCATATTTCAGAAGATACTGCGGAAGCGTGATATTCTCTTTTTCAAGTCGGCCTTTGATCGCGGTAAAGGAATCCTTTGGATAAACATCCTTCTCATCTCCGCATTCAAACTGATCGATACGAATGCTGCCGCCGCCCAGGGAGATGACCGTCCACTCGGGATAAGTTTCTTTATCATTCTTTCCCTGAATGAACAGACGCATTTCCGGATCCTCATAATCAAAAGTCACCTTCGTTTTCGCCGGAGCCAGAGTCTCGCAGATGATCTCATCGGTCCTGTGTCCTTTACCCGTTAAGGCAAGGGAACCGCAGAGTTTTACCTGGTATTCGTTCGCTTCAGGATACTGCTTTTTATAGAAGGAAGCAGCCCGCTGAGGCGCGATCGTGTGTGAACTTGAAGGACCGTAACCGATCCGGTAGATGTCTTTTATCGCTTTCATGCAATACCTGCCGTTTCCAGTAAGAAGCGCGCCATATGCTGGCGGGCGGCGATCTGATCGCCGGACTTTAAGGCTTTATCTGTCAAATGCAGCTTATCAAGGATCTTCAGGATATCGGTCCGGTTTAAAACGCGTAAAGTCTCATACGCTTTCTTGACACGATAATCCGATTTGGATTTGGGGCTGACTTCTTTCGCGATCTGCGCGGTATTCATACCATGATCACGCAGATAGGAAACTGTATAGAGAAAACGGTACTGATTCGCCAGCACCGAGATCAGATAGGAATAATTCTGGTTCATCTGTTCATAGACATCCAGATAATAGAAAGCCCGGGAAAGGTCTTTCTCGGTGATCGCGTTAACGAGTTTGAAGATATCATCATCGAGTTCCGCCGGACAGAGCTTATCCACGACTTTCTCGGTGCAGGTGTCCCCGTACAGCATGAGCTTCTTGCAGTTGAGGTGCAGCATGCCGGTATCGCCGCGGCTGCGCTCAATGATCAGATCAACGCCCTGACGGGAGATCTTGAGCGGCAATGAAGAAATATAGCCTCTGGCGTAATCGGTGAATTCCCAGGGCTTGAGTTTACCGAAAGCAAAGACACGGGCGTTCTTGACAACGATCTTGTAAGCGGAGCTGTTGGCAGGAAGCGTCGCTCCGGATTCATAGAATACGAGGTCACAGTTGAAGGAAGGATCGTTCACATAGTTTTCCAGTTCCTTCTTTTCCTTCTCTTCCATCTTGCGGAAGAAGAAGGAAGGATGACGGACCATAATGAAAGAAGCCTCTCCGAAAAGGCTCTGGGAACGGGCGGCCTCGGTGATCTGCGCTACCGGCGTCTCACCGTTGCTGCCGTCAAAAGAATAGACCGCGTATTTGGGATATTTCTTACTCAGCTCATTGAGTTTGTCGTCGACCAGGAAATAGTCTTCACCGTAGACCATGTAAATCATATCAATTAATTATAACACGCGCAGAGCGTCCCCCTCCGTATAAAAGAAGGCAGCTAAGCTGCCTTCTCATTAAACTATTTTACCTTTTCAGAAATACTGTTTATGTTCTTAGTGAACAGATACGATCTGTACTTCGTACGGTTCATCGACCTTGACAGTAACCGTATCGCCGACTCTCTTGTTCAGGATCGCTTCCGCGAGCGGAGTGACGTTGGACAGACGGCCGTTGAGCGGATCTGCTTCGACTGTACCGACGATCGTGTAGACCAGAGTGTTTCCGGTATCGAGTTCCTTGACTTCAACCGTAGAACCCAGACGAACGAACTTCGTGGAACGGGAGCCGGAGATGACTTCCGCGTTGCGGATCATGTGCTCGAGTTCTTTGATACGGGCTTCGACCTGAGCCTGACGGTCTCTGGCTGCATCGTAGTCAGCGTTTTCGGAAAGGTCGCCCTGTGCACGAGCTGCCTTCAGTTCTTCGATGACTTCCGGTCTAGTTACATGGACCAGTTCATTTAACTCATTCTTTAAATTTTCTAAACCTTCTTCGGTTATATAATTCTTTTCTTTATTCTCATCCATCTTCGTATACCTCCCGGTTATTTTATCATTTTATTCTGCAGAATACTATTAATTTTCGTCTCCAAGAGATCGACCGCCACCAGGTTCCTTCCGCCGGAAGGAATGATGATATCGGCGTATTTCTTGGTCGGTTCGATGAACTCATCATGCATCACGCGTACGGTGTTGCAGTACTGGTTGATGACCGATTCCATGGAACGTCCGCGTTCGATCATATCACGCTGCAGACGGCGGATGAAGCGGATATTGGCCGGTGTATCGACGAATACCTTGATATCCAGTCTCTCACGGATCGCGCTGTTCTCAAGAACAAAGAGTCCTTCAAGGACCATGACATTGGTCGGCTTGACGATCTCCGTGACATCGGAACGGGTATGGTGAACATAGTCATAGGTCGGCTTTTCGATCTGCTCGCCCTTCTTCAGCATATCCAGATGACGGATCAGAAGATCATGGTCGAATGCGTTCGGATGGTCGTAGTTCGTTTTCAGACGTTCTTCGAACGGCAGGAAGGACTGGTCTTTATAGTAGTCGTCTTCCTTGATGATCGTGACCAGATCGGAATCGCTGTAGGATTCCTGGATACGGCGGGCAATACTGGTCTTGCCGCTGGCGGAACCGCCTGTGATGCCGATCAGGATCGTTTCTTTATCGTCTAATAACATGTTAAGTACTCCTCAACATTCCGCTGATGTTCCGCGAGATCTCTCGCAAAATGGACTGTACCGCCCTCGTGACATACGTCGGCAATGAAGAACAGATAGCCTTCGCTGCGGTCAGTCGGATTCAAAGTCGCGTAGAGAGCGTCTCTGCCGGGGCTGACGATCGGTCCCGGAGGAAGTCCCGGATAAAGATAGGTGTTATAGGGATCTTCGTAGTTCGCGTTATATTCGCATTCGGTCCAGTTCTGATCGTTCTCAAGATCGATCGCGTAACAGACAGTAACGGAACTCTGCAGCGGCATATCGATCTCCATGCGGTTGTAGAAGACGCCGGCGATCGTGCCCATCTGCTCAAAGGAAGAGGATTCGTACTGAACGATACTGGCAAGCGTGAAGATCTCATGGATGCTGAGTCCGCTCTTATCGAATTCACCACGCAGTTCATCATATACAGCGGCAGTGTTGTCGAGGATCTTCGTTGTCACCGTTTCCATATCCGTATCACGCAGGAAGGTGTAGGTATCCGGGAAGAGATAACCCTCAAGCGGATGGCGGACTTTGCTGCCGAGCACTTCATCGGTCAGAAATTCATACTCACCGATCCAGCGGCGGACATTGTCCGTATTGTCCCAGTAAGCGATGAGCTCGTCCTTATCAAGGTTTGTCGAATCGGCGATCTTGGCCGCGAAATCCTTCAGCCAGTCTCCTTCGATAAAGGTGATCGAAACGGTGTCCTGAATGATGTTTTTGGAATCACTCAGATAGTCGATCAGAGTCGGCAGATCCGCTGCCGGGATCTCGTATTTACCGGCTTTGAAGTTCGAAGGATGCAGGAAGCGGGAATAGTAATACGCTAAAGTACCGCTGTTGATGAATCCTTCTTCTTCCAGGTCGGAAAAGACTTCACGCGGATAACTGTTTTCGGCGATCGTAAAGGAACCGCTGCGAAGAGCGCCTCTGACGGTATTGCGGTAAACAACGAACGAGAGTCCGCCGATGGCGATCAGCAGTGCCAGGATGAGTCCTAAGAGCTTTCTCATGCTATTCCTCATCTCCGAACGCGGTACTGAAGATCTCTTCCGCGATCTCAAGCTGTTCTTCGTCTTCTACGATCTCGATCGTGTGGTCCTCACCGACACGGAAAAGGTAAGCCTGATCACTGTCGTTAGGATCTTCAACGAGCACATACTGAGAACCATCGTTCTCATAAGTCAGCAGGATCTTAAAGGCGTGTTCAACACCTGTGTCGTCTGTAATGTAGATCTGGTTCTCGTCCATGTTATCCTTTCTTGCGGTCCAGATAGGTCTGCAGGATCGTTGAGGCAGCCATCTGGTCCACGTTTGCTTTACGCTTTTTACGGTCGGTATTGAGACCGGCCATTGTCTTTAATGCCATGACTGTGGTCAGGCGTTCATCTTCCAGAACGACCTCCACATTTCTTTCTTCCTCAAGTGCAGCCTTGAAGTCTTCCGAAAGCTGGGCTTTTTCGCCGACCGCCCCGTTCATGTGCTTCGGATAGCCGAGCACAACTGTCTTGATGTCGTAACGGTCGATGTATTCAAGCGTCTTTTCAAAAGCGGCATCGTAGTCCCCTTCCGCGAAACGAAAAGTCTCTTTCATCAGAGCCATCTTTTCGTCGGCCGAGGAGAGCGCGATGCCTAAAGTACGGCTGCCGAGATCAAGTCCCAGGATCCGCACGTTTATTTGCTTTCCAGGTAGGAACGAACGAGTTCCTCAATGATCTCGTAGCGTTCGACTTTCTGAATGTTCGAACGGGCATTGTTATGGCTGGAGATATATGCCGGGTCGCCGGAGATCAGATATCCGGAGAGCTGGTTGACGGCATTGTATCCGCGTTCTTCCAGTGCCTGCTGAACGGATTTAAGGAGCTGTTTCGTGTACTCTCTTTCGACATCTTTGGAAGAGAATAACATAGTTGAAGATCTGTCTGCCATACTAAACCTCCTGTTTCAAAATATAGTTTTCAATTTTATTGAGAAGTTCTTTTGTGTTTCCGTTCTCACCGCCGCCCTGTGCGGTATCCGGGCGTCCGCCGCCGCGGCCGTTGCACTGTGCGGAGATGAATTTAACGAGATTGTTAGCGCTGTAACCGGCTTTGACCCATTCCTGAGACATCGTGACGACATAAGCGATCTTTTCGCCCTGTTCATTCAGGACGACAACGAGGCCCTCTTTCAGCTTCTCACGGATCGTATTGGCATATTCCTTTAAGAACTGGTCGGAATCCTTGAGGTGAACGAGCAGGTACTCTCTGCCTTCGAATTCCTTCGCGTCATTGGTCAGGACATCTGCTTCGATCTGGTTGAGCTGTGTCTGCAGTTTCTTGTTTTCGTCCTTGAGTTCCTTTGCTTCATTCAGCATGATCTCAATACGGTTGCGGATCTGGCCGACACTCTTCAGTCCGAGCAGATCACGCAGAGCGCGGAGCTGCAGCTCTTCGTCCTTATTGTCTTCGTAAGCGTTGTATTTGGTCTCCGCTTCGATACGGCGGATACCGGAACCGATGGATTCCTCGGAACGGATCTTGTAGCAGCCAAGTTCCGCGGTATTGGAAGCGTGTGTACCGCCGCAGAATTCCTTGGACGGGCCCATGGTGACGACGCGTACGCTGTCACCGTATTTTTCATTGAACAGTGCAACTGCACCGGTCTTCTTTGCTTCTTCGACCGGCAGGACTTCGGTATTGACGTCATAACCGGCAAAGATATAGGAGTTGACCAGCTTTTCGACTTTATCGAGATCTTCTTCGGAGATCTTCTCGAAGTGTGTGAAGTCGAAACGGCTGTAATTCTCACAGACATAGGAACCGGCCTGAGCGATATGATCGCCGAGGACAGCTTTCAGGGCAGCCTGCAGAAGATGGACGGAGGAATGGTTTGCCTTGATCCTTTCTCTGCGGGCAGCGTCGATCTTGGCGCAGAGCTTATCGCCTTCCTTGATCGTGCCCTTGGTGACTTTGACATGATGCAGATACTGGCCGTTCGGCGCTTTCTGGACATCCTTGACTTCTGCTTCAATATCGTTATTCGTTAATACACCGGTATCGGCGATCTGACCGCCGCTTTCGGCATAGAAGCAGCTTCTGTCGAGAACGACTTCGCCTTCATCCTCTAAGGAATCAACACGGACGCTGTCCTTGAACAGAGCAACGACTTCACCCTCGTCTTCATACTGGCTGTAGCCGCTGAAGAAGAACGGAGTGTTGAGATCAAGCAGATCCTTGGACTGGTTGTGCATGGAGTCGGTGTTTCCTCTGGCGGAGCTAGCCATCGCCTTCTGTACGTTCATGCAGCGCTCGAAGCCTTCGAGGTCGCATTTTAAGCCGTGGTCTTCGGCAGCCTCAACAGTCATCTCTTTCGGGAAGCCGTAGGTATCGTGGAGCTTGAAGATCACTTCACCGGACAGGACGCCGTTCTCTGCCTTGGCGATCGCTTCATCCAGAAGCTTTTCGCCGTTGTTCAGTGTCTCCAGGAAGGACTGTTCTTCCTTCTTGATCAGTTTCTGAACGAATTCCTGCTTTTCGCCGAGATACGGATAGTAATCCTTCATGATCTCTGTAACTGTCGGAACGAGTTCATAAAGGAAGGCGTGCTGAATGCCGAGCTTACGGGCAAAACGCATTGCTCTGCGCAGTACACGGCGTAAGACATAACCGCGGCCTTCGTTGGAGAAGTTCGCGCCGTCGCTTAAGGCGAAGGTAACGGTACGGACATGGTCGGCGATGACACGGTAAGCCATCTTGTACTCACCGCTGTACGGGCAGTTTGTATAAGTTTCTGTCTTACGGATGATCGGTAAGAACAGGTCGGTATCAAAGTTTGTTTCACCGTCCTGGATCAGGCATACGAGACGCTCAAGACCCATACCGGTATCGATGTTCTTCTGCGGAAGCTCCTTGTATTCGCTTCTGGGGGTTCCCGGTTTTGCATCGTACTGGGAGAAGACGACGTTCCAGACTTCAACGTAACGGTCATTTTCCATCTCTTCGAAGAAAAGACGTTCGCCGATCCCCTTCGGGTCATAAGCCGGTCCGCGGTCGTAGTAGATCTCGGTATCCGGTCCGGACGGGCCTTCACCGATCTCCCAGAAGTTATCGGGTGATTTCAGGATATGGGAAGGATCGACGTGACATACTTTCGTCCAGATCTCATACGCTTCGTTATCATCCGGATAAACGGTGATATACAGTCTATCCTTATCGAAACCGACCCACTCTTCAGATGTCAGGAATTCCCAGGCAAACGGGATTGCTTCCTGCTTGAAGTAATCGCCGATCGAAAAGTTACCGAGCATTTCGAAGAACGTATGGTGACGGGCTGTCTTACCGACGTTCTCGATATCGTTGGTACGGATCGATTTCTGCGCATTGGTGATGCGTCTGTTTTTTGGCTTTTCACGGCCGTCAAAGTATTTCTTTAAAGCGGCGACACCGGCGTTAATCCATAAAAGGCTCGGATCATCGACCGGGATCAGGCTCGCGCTTGGTTCTACCATATGTCCTTTGGAAACAAAATAGTCCAGGAACATTTGTCTTATTTCACTATTGCTTCTTTTTTTCATCGTAATTTCTCCAAACAATACAAAAAACTCTCACACTATTTTAACACAACCAAAGAACTTTAGAAACACGATATATCTCGTAGAAAAAGCAGGGTCATCTGATCCTGCTCATTTGATTTGATTAACGCTTTTTGAGGATACCGAGGATAGATCTTGTCAGCTCGCGTCCGACGGTATTGAAGACGGTACGCTTCAGACTGTTCAGTGTGGTCTGACGCTGACGGCGTTCTCTTTCCTCTTCTTTCTGACGGGCTTTCTCTTCGGCAAGGCGCTGTTTTTCTTCCTCTTTCGCCTGCTTTTCCGCTTCCTTGGCAGCCTGTTTGTTTGCTTCTTCCTCTTCCTTTTCCTTGCGTTTCTTTTCCGCTTCTTCAGCTAAGAGTTCAAAGGCGGATTCACGGTCGAGCGGTGTGTCGTATTTCTCCGCAAGAGAATCGAACGCGGTCAGCTGCAGGATCATGGAAGCCGGTAAAGCACCATCCTTGCTCTGCGGCGGATAAAGGATATGTGTGCGTTCAACAACAGACGGAACGCCCTTCGCGTCGATGAAGGAAACAAGGGTTTCACCGATACCAAGTTCCAGGATGACTTCGCTGGTCTTGAAGTTCGGGTTCGAGCGGAAAGTATCGGCAGCAGCATTGACCTTCTTGATCTCTGCCGGTGTATAGGCGCGCAGACCGTGCTGGATGCGGTTGCCCAGCTGACCGAGAACGGAATCCGGAAGATCGTTCGGAGTCTGGGTTACGAAGTATACACCGACGCCCTTGGAACGGATCAGACGTACGACCTGGTTGATCTTTTCCAGTAAGGCAGACGGGCAGTTATCAAACAGCAGATGCGCTTCATCAAAGAAGAAGACCATCTTCGGTTTATCAAGGTCACCGACTTCCGGCAGCAGCTCATAGAGCTCGCTCAGCATCCATAACATGAATGTGGAATAAAGACGCGGTTTCTGGAAGAGCTTTTCGCATTCAAGGATATTGATATAGCCGCGGCCGTCGGTATCAAATTTCAGCCAGTCGTTGAGGTCGAGAGCCGGTTCACCGAAGAAATGGTCAGCGCCTTCGTTTTCAAGTGTCAGCAGCGAACGGATCAAAGCACCGACGCTCTGCTTGGAAACATTACCGTATGTCAGAGTGATCTCATCGGCATTGTCGGCAACATACTGCAGAACAGCACGCAGGTCCTTGATATCGATCAGTAAAAGACCATTGTCATCCGCGATACGGAAAGCGATATTCAGAACGCCGTCCTGGGCATCGGTAAGACCCATGATGTTGGATAAAAGGATCGGACCCATATCCGAGATCGTTGCCCGGACCGGATGGCCTTTCTCACCGAAAACATCCCAGAAAGTGCACGGGAAGGATTTGTAGGTGAAGCCTTTCTTGTCCATACCCAGTTTTTCAATATTCTTACGGTTTCCTTCGCTGTCTGTGCCCGGTTCCGCAAGTCCGGTCAGGTCGCCCTTGATATCGGCTGCAAATACCGGAACGCCGGCATCTGAAAAAGATTCTGCCAGAACGCGCAGAGTCGTTGTTTTACCGGTACCGGTAGCACCCGCGATCAGTCCGTGGCGGTTAGCCCTGGACAGTTCCAGATACTGTTCATTTTCGTTTTTGGAAATCCAGATTTTTCCATCTCCTGTATACATAAGCTCGAACCTCCTTATGCTTATTTAATTATAAATCAATCCGCTGGACGTTGACCACGTCTTGCGTGATTTCAATGTAGGCGAAACACGGACGGGAACCGTCGTGATTGGATGCGGCGGAACCGGGATTGATGAGCCGTACGCCGTTTACAGTCTCATCGATAAACAGATGCAGATGCCCGAAGAAGACAAGATCACATCCCCTGGTCTTGGCGGTCATGCTCATGGTATTGAGATCCGCGTTCCCCAGAGTATGTCCATGACACATGAAGATCTTGTGTCCCTCGATCTCCAGTTCTCTGTAAAGCGGAAAATCAGTGCGGTCACAGTTACCCTTAACGGACGCAAAAGGACGCAGATCATCAGCGTCCACAAGAGAATCCCCGCAGTGCAGATAATAATCCGCTGCCGGGTATAAGGCATCGATACATGACAGGACTTCACGGTGTCCGTGAATATCCGAAAGCAAAACGACTTTCTTCATCCCTTCTTTACCTGTTCGATATAGGCTTTCGTGCAATATCGTAAATGGATATAGGGCTCATTATTATAGACACGGCGGATAAAACCGTATTCTTCAACATTCTGCAGCAGCCACGCGATCTTTCTTTCCGCGTCGGCGCCGATATCATTGAAGGAAACGTCGATCGCGAGACCGGTCTGATGTTCATTGTGTCCCGGCGGGATCGCGGATTCCCCGGCTTTGTATTCCTCTTCAAGATCGGTATAGGAAACATACGCCTTCTCGATATTCATACCGCCGCAGAAGCCGCCGTAGCGGTCTGCCAGCACATCACACATATGGGTCAGATCGTTCTGCATATCGGTGCGGATCTGTATACCTTCGTCAAACCCGATCACGGACGCGTCGACAAGACCCATCGGGATACGGTTTGCGATCGTTGTTTTTTCGTTCAAAACGATATTCAGGAAATCCGGAGTACGGCTGAGTTCGGCATTCGGATAATAAGGATCGCCGTTGCGCATCCAGAAAAGGACTTCATTAGTCGAATAAGCGGACAGAAGATTCAGGGCGATCTCCTGGCCGTTGGGATATTTCAGCGTCTCTTCCGCAAAAGCGACGATATCGTATTTCGTCAGATAATTGACATCGCGCATCAGAGCACGGTAGTACTCGACATGATAGATATTGAAGCCCGGTGCTTCGATCAGATCGATGAAATAGCTGGGTTCGATCGCGTATTCAATGATGTAATTGACGGCATCATCATCCAGATACTTGTCGATCAGCTCCCTGGCATGTTTATCCTGATAAGGATAACGGGAAAGACGGTCAAAACGGGTGTTCATCCGGATATAGGCACCTAAGAAGATCAGAATGATCACCACAACGGTGATCGCGCGGTTGCGCATGTCACGGTCACGCAGGTTCATTTGAGCAGCCAGTCCTTTCCCTTGATCACTTCCGTCTTGGAAAGACCGATAAAGCCCTGCTGGCGCAGGCATTCATAAGCGCCGATGGCGACGCAGTTGCTGAGGTTTAAGGAACGGGCTTCGGCACGCATCGGGAAACGGTATGTGGTATCCAGATGATCGCGCAGGATCTCTTTCGGGATTCCGGTGCTTTCCTTGCCGAAGATCAGATAGGTATTCTCTTCTTCCGTTTCAAAACTGCATTCATCAAAGGATTTCAGTCCGTAACGGGAGAAATAGACAAAAAGACCATGATTCTCCTTTTCAAAAGTCTCATAGTCGGGATAGACACGGTAATCGATCTCCGAGATATAATCCATGCCGGCGCGGCGCAGATGATGTTCATCAAGGTAAAAGCCTAACGGCTCAATCAGATGCAGGCGCATGTCGAAAGCCATGCAGGTGCGCATGATATTCCCCGTATTCTGCGGGATCTCGGGACAGTAAAGAACGATATTGTTCATGCGGTTTTCCTTTCCAGGAACCTGAACAGCAGGTAGAAGAATAACAGAGCTACAAACAGCAGCATCAGGATGCGGTAGACAAGTGCCGAGAAGAATGCGGACGGCACCATATTGATCATGATCTCTGTCGCCGGGTCAAGCAGCCACAGGTCATTATCAAATAACAACAGATGGAAATCGGTCCAGAAACGGTCGAAATCAACGACCGCAAAGAGACCTAAAGCACCGAATATGGCGGCGAATACGCAGAGCGCGGTCACATAACCCTTCCGGTAAAGCTTAAAGGACTGTTTCTTATTCTTCGCGTAGACGATCGCGAACAAAGCAACAGCGCCGATCGCGCAGACATTTCGTACCAGAAGAGCCTTCTGATAGAGCGCTTTGACATCGACCATATGGAGTTTTTCACGCTCATCATAGATCTCGCGTTCCTTACCCTGGATGACCGCCTGGCCGTCGATATTGTCGCGCTTATCCTTAAGATAATCGAGCAGGATATTCGTCATATCCACGAGCGTTTCATCGGTCACACCAATCGAAGCGGCGGTGTTCTCCTGCTTGTAGATCTTTGCGTAGAAATTGCTGTCAAAACAGCAGAAATCGACGATCGTCAGAAAGACCGCCATCATCAGCAGAAAACAGGCTGCGACGGAAAGGAAATTACGCTTCAAGATGAGCCACCAGCTTTCTTAAAGCGATACCACGGTGCGATACCTTATGTTTCTCTTCCGCGCTGATCTCCGCAAACGTCTTGCCAAGCGGCGGATAGTAAAAGATCGGATCGTAGCCGAAACCGTTCTCACCGGCGATCTTCTGGGCGATCTCGCCGTAGCATTCCCCGATGAAATGGTATTCCTGTTCACCATCAAAATAGACCATGGCGCAGGTATAATGCGCAGTACGGTCCTTGATATCCTTCATCATTTCCAGGATCTTGGTGTTTCTCTGGAAGTAATCGTAATTCTTATAGAAACGGGCGCTGTGCACTCCGGGCAGTTCATTGAAATACGCGATCGAGAGACCGCTGTCATCGGCAATGACCGGGATCTTGGCCAGATCATAATAGGCTCTGGCCTTGATAGAAGCGTTTTCGATAAATGTATAGGCGTCTTCCTTGACGTCAACGTCACAGTCAAGATCCGCTAAGGAAAGCACTTCATACTTCCCCTTCAGCATTTCCCGGATCTCGCGGACTTTGTTCTTATTCGTACTTGCGATCAGGATTTTCTTCATGATTAACATTGTATCACAATCCCCCGCGGTTCTTAACTTTTGGGACCCAAACTCCTATAATTAAAATATGAAACACGTTTTTATCATTAATTCGATTTCCGGCAAGGGAAGCGGTCTGAAGATCCAGGATATGATCCGTAAAGTTGCGGAGGAAAAGCAGCTGGATCACGTTATCGCACTGACGGAACGTCCGGGCCACGCCATCCAGCTGGCGCAGCAGTATTCCCGTCCGGATAACATCATTTATTGTGTCGGCGGCGACGGAACGCTCTGGGAAGTCCTCAACGGGATCGCCCCGGGAACGACATTAGGCATCATACCGGCTGGTTCCGGCAATGACTTTTACCGTCTCATCGGACCGGATATCTCCGATCCTGAAAAGATCCTGCGTGACACGATCGACGCCCCTGTTAAACAGATCGATATCGGCGAGACCCAGAACATGCGTTTTCTCAATACGACGTCCTTTGGCATCGATGCCGACGTCAATGATTACGCGTCCCATCTGATCCGCAAGACAGTCATCACCAAAGGACCGGCTTATATCATCAGTATCATCAAAAACCTTCTGACCCTGAAGCCGAAACATATCCGCATGAATGTCGACGGCAAGGAATACGAAGGAAATTACTATATCGTCGCCTGTATGAACGGCCGCTATTACGGAAACGGCGTCTTACCGGCGCCGGAAAGCGATCTGCAGGACGGCTGCTTCGATCTCTGTCTGCTCAATGAGATCCCGAAAAGAAAAACAATCTCCTTCCTGGCGCGTTACATGAAAGGAAAGCATCTTGGCTATCCGGGTTTTGAGATCCTTCACGCCAAGGACATCATCATTGATTCCGATCAGGATCTCTCCTGTCAGAGCGACGGCGAGAACTACTACAGCAAGCATATCGAGCTGCACATGAAAAAAGCCTGGCTCAATCTCAAGGTGCCAGGCTATCTGAACATTATTCGTTAGAGTAGAGTTTGATGATCTTTTCGACCAGCGGATGACGGACGACGTCACTGCTCTCGAATTCCAGGAAACCGATCCCTTCGACGTTCTGCAGTGTATTCAGCGCTCTCACTAGACCGGATTCCTCACGGCGCAGATTCAGGTCGATCTGGGTGATATCGCCGTTGACGACCATCTTCGCCGAATTGCCTAAACGTGTTAGGAACATCAGCATCTGACCGGCTGTCGTGTTCTGCGCTTCGTCCAGGATGACAAAGCATTTATCCAGCGTGCGGCCGCGCATATACGCGAGCGGCATGATCTCGATCGAGCCTTTCTCCAGCAGTTTCTCCACGGTCTCCTTGCCCATCAGGGCATCGAGCGAATCGTAGAGCGGCATGAGATAGGGATCGATCTTTTCTTTTAAGTCACCCGGCAGGAAGCCTAAGCTCTCCCCTGCTTCCACAGCAGGACGGGTGAGAACGATCTTTTCCACGTCTCCGCGCTTGAAAGCCTTGACGGCCATCATGACGGATAAGAAGGTCTTGCCGGTACCGGCCGGACCGATCGAGAAGGTCAGCGGATTCTGTTTGATCGTCTCGATCAGAAGCTGCTGATTATAGGTCTTGCAGAAGATCGGTTTGCCTCCGGCTGTAAGTCCCACCTGACGGTCGCGCCAGGAAAGATCCTCTTCGCGGACATGGGATTTGTAGAGTTTCCGGATCAGTCCCGTATCGATCGTGATCCCCTTATCAATCAGATCGGTCAGGATCTTTAAAAACGACTGAAAACCCTCCGGATCGCTTCCTTCATATTTGAACGTATTATTGCGAAAGACGAGATTGCAGTTGAATAGCTCTTCCAGATACTGGAGATTGCTGTCGAATGCACCGATCAGCTCTTTGGCGTCATGGTCACTCAGATCGATTTCAAATTCCTTATAAGACAAATTGTTTCCTCTTTCCCGACGGATCTCTGTGAGGTCCGTTCAAAGTAAAAAAAATAGTAAAATTAATTACTATTTTCCTTTTCTTGCTTTACGGGCAGCTTCCTGTTTTAACTTACGCTTAACACCCGGCTTTACGTAGTATTCACGTTTACGAGCTTCAACCAGGGTGCCGTTACGGGAGACCTGACGCTTAAAACGACGTAAAGCATCATCTAACGGTTCGTTCTCTTTAACTATTACCTTCGCCACAATTACACCCCCTTTGCTGACTCGTTCATTATACAGTCTAATTTTTTTAAAATCAATTATTCATTAACTGCTGAAGATATTTTTTTGCAAGATCGCTGTCACCGGCATACGATTCGTTGCCCAGCGAGCGGTTGATATACTGTTCGTTCCCCTTCCCGAGAAGCAGGACGCAGTCAGCGCTGTTCGCCAGCATCAGTGCCGAGAAGATCGCTTCCTCACGCTTTTCGATCAGGACATGAGGAATGCTCTCGCTGTCCAGATACATCCGGTTCAGCTCATTGGGATCACGGTCACCGGAATCGTTCTCCGTCAGGATCAGAAGATCGCAGTACTTGTTCAGGAGCTGGATCGCCTTCTGACGGAAGCTCTTTTCGCTTTTCTGGTTGAAACCGTAGACCGCGATGATACGGTGATAGGAATCGGTCGTCTCCTTGGCGTATTCAAGAAGATCACGCATCGCGCCGCTGTTCTTCGCCTGATCGACGATGACCCTGAAGCTCTGGCCTAAGGAGATATTCTGCAGATAGCCCTGCGGGAAAGTAAAGCCATTGAGATTCTGCAGCACGAAATCAAGCGGATAGCCGCGCTGGGTCAGACAGGCGATGATCGCCAGGATCGGATAAACACAGTTCTTGCCGAGCAGATGGGTCGTGACCTCGAATTCCTCTTCCCCGTAGCGTAAAAGGAACGTCGTATGATCGGGATAGATCTTGACATCACGCGCCTGGTAATCGTTCTGCGTGCCAAAACCAAAGGTCACGCAGTCATGGGAAACATTCCCGGGATGGATCGCCGGATCATCCCCGTTCAGGATGACGTCGCAGGTCTCCGGCAGTGCATTGATATAGTTCTGGTAGTTCAGACAGTAATCCGTCTCGGAATCGGTAAACTCCCAGTCATCGGTATCGGTACCGACATAGATAAAGCTTTCCGGGGTGATTCCTGCAAGCTTCTTCAGTTCGATACCGGAAAGATTCATTTCATAGCAGCAGGACAGGACGCCGGCATTCTTCATGGCGCTGAGGATGCGCTGGTTCTCGATGATCGTCAGCGTCGGCGCCTTGGAGAGACGTTCCACATCCTTATAATAGATGCCCATCGATCCGATATAGCCGCAGGGACGGTCGAAGGAATCGATGATCTTCTTGATCGTGAAAGCAGTCAGACTGCGGTAGTCATTACCGCCAATGATGATATTCTCCATTTCCTTGGAGGGATTCTTGTAGAAAGCGGCAGCGATACGGTTGAGCGTATCCAGGGTATCGTTGACCCGGATAAAGATGACCGGATAGGAAGTATCGATGTCCTCGCTGTAGATGATGACTTTCGCGCCGTTCTTGATCGCTTCCTTAACGAAGTCGTGACCGTTATAGCGGACGCCGCGGATGCAGAAAAAGATCGCGTCGATCATCGGCATGCGGCTGTCGCAGGAAAGCTGCTGGATCTCGATATCCGGGGCGTTCTTGAAGAAGCTGTTCAGTTTCATAAAGCCTCTCCCTCCATACCTTCCTCGTTCAGTCCGGTAAAGCGGACCGGAAGGCTCGTTCCGATCGGATAGGTACCGGCGACTTTTGTATAGACATATTCACGGGAATAGCCGTAGCTAAAGCCCTTCTCATTCTTTTCGACGAAGATCCTTGTCTCAAGATCTAAAAGCGAACGGTGATAGGCTTCCGTCTTCTTCGCTTCAAGAAGATTGACCTGATGGATCCTCTCCTTCACGATCGTGCCGTTCACGAAGTCATTGCGCTTATCGGCAGCTGTGCCTTTCTTGCGGGCATACGGGAAAAGATGGATGAAACTGAAATCGATCACATCAAGGAATCTCAGTGTTTCCGCAAAATCCTCGTCGCTCTCTCCTGGGAAACCGACGATCAGATCGGTGCTGACGGAGATATACGGGATCTTCGAACGGATATAATCCGTCTTTTCTTTAAAGAACTCGGTCGTATAGGGACGGTTCATTTCCTTCAGAGTGCGGTCACATCCGGCCTGCAGCGGGATATGCAGATGCGGGGCGATCTTCGGCTCCTGCGCCATGAAATCGATCATCGCGTCCGGGATCTCGGTGATCTCGATCGAGGACAGACGGATCGTCTGCAGTTTTTCGATCTTGACGAGTTCCTTTAACAGATCGAGCAGATGGTATTCGCCGTCAAAATAACGTCCGGTATGGATGCCGGTCAGAACGATCTCGCTCGTGCTTTCCGCAAAGCGTTTCGCCTGTTCGATCACATCTTCATGACGGGCAGAACGTTCACGGCCTCTGGCATAAGGGATGATGCAGTAAGCGCAGAACTGGTTGCAGCCATCCTGGATCTTCAGGAAAGCGCGGTCCTTACGGCCGTAATCCTCTAAAGGCATATCTTCGAAAGTGATGCCATCGAGCTTGCCGACTTCGCGGGAACGGACTCCCTGGTCGATCAGCTGTTTGATATCCTTCTTGCCGCGGCTGCCGATCAGAAGATCGACCTCTTCGAAAACAGCCGCTTTCGGATCGGTCTGGACATAGCAGCCGACAACAGCGATATAGGCGTCCGGATTCAGCCTTCTGGCCTGACGGATGAATTTACGGGTCTTCCCTTCGGCGATGTTGGTGACGGCGCAACTGAAAATAATATAGATATCCGCCATTTCCTTAAAGGAGACCTTGCGGTAATCACGGTCCATCTCCTGTTCGATATAGGCGGCTTCATAATCGTTTACCTTGCATCCTAATACAAGCGTTGCATAAGTTTTCATAGTACGATTATACAACTAACAGCCAAAATTAATAAAGTTCTCGGACAGGACAGTAAAGAGTAATCCCAAAATGCTAAAAAGTCCGCTATTCATGGGCGTTTCTTGACATACACCCCTCTTTGTGACAAACTTTATTTATTGTATGACCTTAAACAGTTAGGAGTGTGATGATCCTTTATGGACGATGGCGGTCGAATATCCTGGTTATTACCGGTAGTAATTCTCGTATTTTGCGCTTTTTATCTGGCAGTGACAGAAACAGCATATGCTTCTGTATCTAAGACAAAGATCAAATCACTGGCAGAGAAAGGAAATGCTAAAGCGGAAACAGCTTTGCATATCCTCGACAATTTCGATCGGGCAATAACCACGATTCTTATCGGAACCAATATTGTTCATATTGCCGCCGCCTCGATCGTGACCCTGAATGTCACCAGGATCTGGGGCATCGGAGCAGTCAGTATCTCGACCATCATAACCACCTTGGCTGTTTTTTTCTTTGGCGAAATGCTCCCGAAAAGCATTGCCCGTAAATACAGCCAGTACTTTACACTGGCTTGTGCGGGTGTACTGAATTTCCTGATGATCCTCTTCAAACCGGCAAGCTCCTTCCTGACCTGGATCGGTGACAAGAGCGCTTCCATGTCCGGAGATGAAGGCGAAGTTTCGGTCACTGAGGGTGAGTTATATGACATCATTGAAGATCTCACCGAGGAAGGCGTTCTGGATGAAGACCAGGGCGATCTCATTTCCTCTGCTCTGCAGTTCCGTGAAGTGACTGTCGAAAACATCCTGACCAGCCGCATCGATGTCACCGCGATCGATATGGAAATGAGTCCGGAAGAAATCATCACCATCATCAAGAACTGCAACCATTCGCGTTTACCGGTCTATAAGGATACGATCGATCACGTCATCGGTATCCTGCACATCCGCAAATATATGAAAGCCTATCTGGCAGGCAGAGATCTGCGTGATATCACGCCCCTTCTTGATCCGGCACTCTTTATCCATCAGTCCGCCAAGATCGACGATCTTCTGGAAATGATGTCCGCGAAAAAGACCAACGTAGCGATCGTTACCGACAACTACGGCGGCACTCTGGGCGTCGTATCCGTTGAAGATATCCTTGAGGAACTCGTCGGCGAGATCTGGGACGAAGACGATAAGGCTGAGGAAAACATCATTCCGCTGGAAGAGAATTCCTACAGTGTCAGCGCAGACGAGCTCTTTATCAATGTTCTTGATGACCTCGATATCAGCTACACCGAAGAGGAAGAAAAAGAGATCGACAACAAACTGATCAGCGAATTATGTTTTGAGAACTTCACCAAGATCCCGGTCGAAGGTGATTCCTTCACCCTTCTGAATACAAAACTTGAGATCGAATCGATGCAGCAGAACCGTATCGTCCGGGTCAAGCTGACTGTCCTTCCGAAGGAAGAGAAAGGAGAAGAGAAATAATGAGTGTACCAATCCTTATTATCGGCATCCTGCTCTGTGTCTGCGGTTCCGCCTTCTTCTCTGCCAGTGAGATGTCCTTCTCCTCCGCCAACAAGCTGCGTCTGGAAAACAGCGCGGACGAAGGCGACGAAGGAGCGAAAAAAGCTTTCTGGATCACGGAGCATTTCGATGACGCGCTTTCCACGATCTTAGTCGGAAACAACCTCGTCAATATCGCTGCTTCCTCTATTGGCAGTATCGTGATCCTGCTGACGCTCGGTGAACAATACGCCTGGGTATCCACCCTGGTGATCACGATCGTTGTCATCATCTTCGGTGAAACGATCCCGAAGATCACCGCGAAACGTAACGCAACGAATATGGCGATCGCATTCGCGCCATTCACCCGTTTCCTGATGTTCATCCTGCGTCCGGTCACCCTTCTCGTTGTCACCCTGGTCAATCTGATCACCCACTTCCTGAAAGGTGAAGCAGAAGACGACGACGCAAAAGTGGATGAACTGCACTCGATCATCGATACTGCGGAAGATGAAAATGTTCTTGATGAAGACGAATCCGAACTGATCAACGCGGCGATCGACTTCGCGGATATCTCCGTCTCGGAAGTCATGACCGCCCGTGTCGACCTCGTCGCCATCGATATCGACGATGAACGCGAAGAGATCCTCAAGACGATCCAGAACTCGAGCTTCTCCCGTATCCCGGTCTATGAAGACAGCATCGACAATGTGATCGGTGTCCTCTCCGTAAACCACTTCCTGAAAGCTTCGATCGATGATCCGAATGTCGATATCCGTACCCTGATGATGAAGCCGATCTTCATCTACAAGACGATCAAGCTTCCGGATGCCCTCTCATCCTTCCGTTCCAAACAGCAGCATCTTGCGATCGTTACGGATGAATACGGCGGCACCATGGGCGTTGTCTCCCTGGAAGATATCATGGAAGAGATCGTCGGTGATATCTGGGATGAAACCGATGTTATCGAGGAAGAGATTGTTGCCCGCAATGAGGACGAATTCGAGATCGACGGTGATATGTCCCTTGAAGAATTCTGGGAGACCTTATCCCTCGACCGTAACGAATACGAGGAATACGAAAGTGAGACCGTCGGCGGCTGGTGTATCGAAATGATGGACCGCTTCCCGGATATCGGACAGAGTTTCAACTACGAGGATTACATGATCATCATTCAGGACGCGGATGACCGCCGAGTCAAGAAAGTCCTGATCAAGAGGATCAAAACTTCTGAGGAAGAAAAACACTGATCTCTAAACACAATAAATAAATGACGCAGCCTGAGGCTGCGTCATTTTTGCTGATCATAAGCAGAAGAAGCACTAGGCTTTCTTTGCATATTTATTGAACCAGTCA
>JAUNQE010000098.1 GCA_030536365.1 Erysipelotrichaceae bacterium
TCCTGCGCGCGGAAAGTGATGCTGTCATCCGTCATGGAGTCGATGATCGCAAGACTTTCGACCTGAAGACCGGTTTCGCGCAGTTTCTGACCGCCAGGCTGGAATCCTTTTTCGATGCAGATGCCGATCCCGGCGACTTTGGCGCCGGCCTGTCTGCAGATCTCAAGCATTCCGCTGCAGGCCTCGCCTTTTGCCAGAAAGTCGTCAATGATCAGGACGGTATCCTCTGCGGAAAGATACTTTTTGACGACGGTGACCGTGTATTCATTGCCGTAGGTGTAGGACTTCACCGTTGCCCGGTAGAGACTCTGGTCTCCCAGATTGCCGCTTTTGGCTTTCTTGGCGAAGACCAGCGGCACGTTGTATTTATAAGCCGTCAGCACAGCCGGCGGGATCCCGGAGGCTTCGAGCGTCAGCACCTTGGTGACACCGCAGTCACCGAAACGGCGTTTGAATTCTTCCCCGATCCATTCCATCAGACTGATGTCGATCTGATGATTCAGAAAATTGTCGACTTTGAGGATCTCGCCCGGCAATACCCTGCCCTCATTGAGTATCCTTTCTTCCAGCTTGTTCATTCTTTTCTCCTAGAGTCTTTTCAGACGTGTGTATATTTCTTCCGGATCGATCTCTTTGCCGTCCAGATAACGCGCGGTGATATTGCGGTCATCCCCGCAGTAGCAGAAGCGCTCAAGCGTCTCTTCCGGAGTCAGTTCATGACCTTCATCCTGCAGACCGTCCAGCACCAGGGCATTGAAACGGTAGCCTTTTTCGAGCTTTCCGATATTCTCCGCGAAGACGCTGCCTCCGGCTGCAGTTGCGAGATAGAAGGTGTTGGCGAGGCTCAGACGCGAATCCTCGTCCAGATAGAAGGCGCGCAGCTTGGAGGACTGTACGGCGTTCGCCATGACTTCGTAGATCCCGAAGCGGTGGCCGCCGCCGATATCCGAGCCCAGCGCGATGCGGAAACCTTCGTTCTGCATCTTCTTGACCGCCATGATACCGGCAGTGATGTTGTTGGTGGAGATGGGGCAGTGTACCGAGACACAGTTGTATTTCTTCAGGACCCGTTCATCATCCTTGGTCGGGAAGATGACATGGGCGAAGATCTTGGGACCCTTGCCCTGCAGAAGCCCGCACTGCTCGTAGATATCCGAATCGGAGGCATACTGCGGGAACAGTTCCCTTGACCAGGCTGCCTCGGCCTTGGATTCGACGACATGGGTATGGACACCGGCATCATATTTGCCGGCCAGCTCACCGAGTCCCTTTAAAAGCTTTTCGGAACAGGTCGGGGCAAAACGGGGAATCAGGATGCTGCGGACACGTTCGCCGTAAAGACCGTCATGTTCCGCCAAAAAGCGTTCTGTTTCCGCGAGCGATACTTCGGCATCCTCCACATAATAGTCCGGGGAATTGCAGTCCATGTTGATCTTGCCGGTAAAGGCATACATGCCGCTCTCCCCGAGCATCTTATAGAAGAGATCGCAGGCATCGTAGTGGATGGTCGTAAAGAAGGCCGCGTGGAAGGTGCCGTGCTTCAACATGTCGCGGATCAGCTGCGGGTAGACCGCCCGCGCGTAGGCGATATCACGGAAGCCGGCTTCCTGCGGGAAAGTATAGTCATTCAGCCAGTCGAACAGCAGCTTGTCCATACCGACACCGCGCTGCACATACTGCGGGGCATGGATATGCAGATCCGAAAAAGCCGGGATCAGCAGCGCGTCTCCGTAGTCACGGACCGGGATGTCCCTGTATTCCTCCGGAAGCCTGGGGGTAACTGTTTCGATGATGCCGTCCCGGACAACGATGTAATGGTCTTTGCGGATAGAGTATTCCTCAAAGGAAACAGGGCTGATCAGTGTGGCTTTACAGGCAAACAGCATTTCTATATACCTCTTGATTCAATACTCAAATTATACAATTTCGTAACGTCAATCCGCTACTGATTGATGATACAATGAAAGCGTATACAGGAGGAATTTTTGAAATGCGCTTATTTATCGATACTGCGAACGTTGATGAGATCCGTGAAGCTGCCGAAATGGGCATTATCTGCGGTGTTACTACCAATCCGTCCCTGATCGCCAAGGAAGGCCGCGATTTTAATGAAGTCATCAAGGAGATCACTTCCATCGTTGACGGTCCGATCTCCGGCGAAGTCAAGGCTACCACGACCGATGCCAAGGGCATGATCGAAGAGGGCAGAGCGATCGCTAAGATCCACCCGAACATGATCGTCAAGATCCCGATGACCACCGAAGGTCTCAAAGCGGTCAAGGTCCTTTCCGCGGAAGGCGTCAAGACCAATGTCACCCTGATCTTCTCCGCCAACCAGGCTTTACTGGCTGCCAGAGCCGGCGCGACCTATGTTTCCCCGTTCTTAGGCAGACTTGATGATATCAATGAGAGAGGCATCGACCTGATCGATCAGATCGTTACCATTTTCCGTAACGCCGATATCGATACCCAGATCATTGCCGCCAGCATCCGCACACCGATCCATGTCACCGACTGCGCTCTTGCCGGCGCGGATATCGCGACTGTTCCGTATAAAGTCCTGATGACGATGTTCAAGCATCCTCTGACCGATGCCGGCATCAAGAAATTCCAGGATGACTACCGCAAGGTATTCGGCGACTAAGCAACAATTCATATAAAAGAGATTTCAAGGAGGTCTCAGGATGGGTCTATTTGAAAAGAAATACTGCGACATCTGCGGAGAACCGATCGGACTTCTGGGCAACCGCAAGCTCGAAGACGGCAACATGTGCAAGAACTGCGCCGCCAAACTTTCACCCTGGTTCACCGGCCGCCGCAAAACAACTGTAGAAGACATTAAAAAACAGCTCAGCTACCGTGCATCCAATGCTTCGGCGCTGGCTGCCTTTACCCCGACCGAAGTGATCGAGGGAACGACCAAGGTCTTCCTTGACGATGTCAACCAGCGTTTTGCCGTTACCCGTTCCAAAGAACTCAAGAATAATCCGGACCTCGTCAAATACTCCCAGGTGCAGGATGTGACCTGCGAGATCAAGGAAGATAAGGATGAGCTCTACCAGACAATCGACGGCAAGAAAGTCAGCTACGATCCGCCGCAGTATGAGTACGAATACACGTTCCATGTCACGATCGATGTGGATTCCCCGTGGTTCGATCAGATCTGGTTCGATATCGATGAAGGCGACAAGATCGATCAGCTCAACGGCCCGGCCTATCAGCGGGCAGCGTATCTCTTCCGTTATCTGCAGTTCAAGCTCATGCCCCAGAAGTATCCTGATCCGGGTGCCTTTACGGTCGTACCGGGAGCTGTGAACGACGCGGACGGGGAGACCTGGACCTGCGAATGCGGTTCCGTCAACACTTCGCCATTCTGCCCGGAATGCGGAAAACCGCGTCCGGCAGACCGCTGGTTCTGCCCCGAATGCGGCGCGGAGAATCACTCGAAATTCTGTGTGAAGTGCGGCACCAAACGCCCGGAATAAACAGTTTCAGAAACAGAAAAAA
>JAUNQE010000009.1:0-25148 GCA_030536365.1 Erysipelotrichaceae bacterium
TTGCCGGGTAGCGTTTTTTTAAAAGTAAGATGCCGGCATAACCGGCATCCTGTCATTCGTTTTCCGCAGGTCCCTGTTCGCTCTCTTCTTCTACGGGTTCCTCTTCCGTTTCCTCGGGAACGAAATGCTGCTGAGCGATCTCCAGCATCTCTCTTTCCGTCTCGATCTCAGAAGGATAGGGGAAAGTCTCCGCATTCTTCTCAAAACGCTCAAGGATCTTTTCCGCCTTCGCGATATCCTTTTCCGCAAGCAGCGCGTAAGCGTATTCCGTACGGATCACAGAGGGGAATGTAGTCATCTGCTTCATCAGTTCCTTCTGCTGTTTGTTCAGCAGAGAATCCAGAACATCCTTCCGGTTCAGGCCGATCAGTTCGAGAAAGGCGCGGTCACAGACGAGAAGAGTGCGGTGCAGATCGACGATCCGGCTGTCGATGCTCAGCATATGTTCCATCAAAGCGTCTGCCTCATCGAAACGATGCTGATCCATCAGACGGTTGCAGGTCAGGACGCCGACTGTTGCCATCAGGCTGTTATCCATGTCTTTCTCCTGTGTTTCGTACCATTCTTCCGGCTGAATGAACCATTCCTCCGGCATATCCTTAAGGCGGACACCTCTCGCGGATAATTCATTCGCCTTCATCTGGATCCAGAAGGCGCGCATCGCCTTCCTGCTGCGGAGGATCGTCAGCGCGTTGCATCCGTCATTATCGACCAGACCGATATGCATGGGCAGCCCGTTGGTGACCGCTAGTCCGACTCCAAACAGGGCAAGCATCTGCAGAAACAGTTTCAGGAAGGATTCCCGGCCGAGAAAGCTTGAAAGGAAAAGGAAAAGCGCTGCGGTCAGAAGATTCGTGATCGCGCCGCCGAGATTATAGAGCAGGAACGGGATCTTCCCGTCTTTCAGGTCCGGAGGACCCATCAGACACTGACCTCCGGTCCCGGGGATCGATAAACGCCGGAAACGGATCTTTCCGTTCTCTTTTATCCACATCCGGTTATGTATGCGGAAAGAACGGAAGCGGTAGCCCGTCAGAAGACCGAAGACAAGATGGCCGGCTTCGTGGATGACTGTCTGTGCCAGCATCGCGATATAGACCGCAACGACGAGCACAACAAAAAGCAGTATGCGCATCGCTCCGGGTTTCCGGCTGATTCCGAAGAGATAGTGCATATTCAGCGCGCCGGCAGCCGCGCCGAGCAGCGCGTACAGCAGGGTGGCCAGCCACTTCTGATTTGAGGGTTTCTTCTTATTCTGCGTCATGGTTTTCTTTACTAATTTTGATTATAGCTTAAAAGGCGAAAAGCTATAAAACGACGCCCTGCGGAACAGCCTTACGGGATACTTCACATCCGTTATAATAAGAGTAGAGAATGCGGCAGATATAGCCGGAAAGGATCATTATCATGAACAACGCGACTGAAGTCATGCATGCGAAAAACATCTCTCTTTCCGAGGATCTCTCCAAAGTAGTGATCATCGATCAGACCCAGCTGCCAAACCGTCTGGTCTATGTGGAAGTGGATGAGTTAGAAGACTGCTGGAAAGCGATCCATACACTGCAGGTGCGCGGAGCACCGGCGATCGGTATTTTTGCCGGCTACGCGCTTTATGTTTTATCCAGAAAATATCAGTACCTTCCCTATGATTCCTTTAAGGAACGTTTTGACCATGACGCGGAGTATCTGAACACTTCCCGTCCGACCGCGGTCAATCTGTTCTGGGCAACGGACCGGATGAAAAAACTCGTTGCCGCCAGCAAAGATCTGCCGGTACCGGCGATCGTGGAAAAGGTCTGTCAGGAAGCAAAGAAGATCCACCAGGAAGACATCGATATGTGTCTGAAGATCTCAGAATACGGTCTGTCTTTACTGAAGGAAGGAGAAGGCGTTCTTACGCACTGCAACGCCGGTCCGCTGGCGACCAGCCGCTATGGCACGGCGATCGGCCCGATGCTGCTGGGAAAGGAAAGAGGGATCAATGTCCGTGTGTATTCGGATGAGACCCGTCCGCTGCTGCAGGGAGCGAGACTGACTTCCTACGAGCTGCAGAAAGCCGGTGTTGATGTGACGTTGATCTGTGACAATATGGCTTCGATCGTTATGAAGAACGGCTGGGTCGATAAGGTCTTCCTGGGCTGCGACCGCATCGCCGCTAACGGAGACTTCGCCAACAAGATCGGCACCAGCGGTGTCGCGATCCTTGCCAAATACTACGGTATTCCGTTCTATTCCCTGGGACCCTCCAGCACGATCGACTTCAACTGTCCGACGGGCAAAGAGATCGAGATCGAGCTCCGTGATCCCGATGAGATCAAAAACAAGTGGTATGCCGAACCGATGGCTCTGCCGGACGTGAAATGTTACAACCCGGCATTCGATGTGACGGATCATGAACTTCTGACCGGGATCATTACCGAAAAGGGCATCGTCTATCCGCCGTTCGAAGAGAATCTGAAGAAGCTCTTCAACAAATGATTTTTCCATATTGGCTATAATTAAATATAGAAGTGTTTCTGTTCTGAAACAAAACAAAAACAGGGGGGACTGAATCATGTTAAATAGCATCGTATTGAATGAGATCGTCGTTCTTCCGGATAAGCTTGTGCAGCTTGGAAAACGTCCGGGAGATCCGCCAAACGCGGCGTTTTACGCGATGGAATCCGCGCAGTCCAAAGATATCGTGCAATATATGCCGATCGCAAAAGAGAACGCCATGGATTACAGCGATCTGAAAGGCCTGGTCGATGGCGTACATAATGAGCTCGAGGAAACACAGGGACTGATCGAAGTATTAAACGGAAAGACCTCCAAAGGCAAGGATTATATCTACAGCATCATCAAATCCGCGCTTCCGCCGCAGAGAGGCGGAGGGGTGACCTATACCCTGTGCCTGGATGTTGATTTTGAAGGATTCTGCCTGCGGGTAATGGGCTTCTTCAAAGAGGTCGGGATCACCGGCATCCGCGATTCTGCCTGCCTCGAACTGGAAAGAAGAAAAAGCGGATACGGTTCGATCGAGGACGTTATGCGCAACTGGAGAAAAGATCCATGCGATGAAAACTATACAAAAGGCAACCTCATGAATCTCTCTGAGCAGAGAGAATATGATGAAGCTTTCCCCGATCATCCGCTTTCCCTGCTGCGTCAGTTCACTGACTTCTTTATCAGCAATAACTGATCGACCTAAAAAAGGAAGCTGCATACAGTCTGCACGAACTGTGAGCAGCTTCCTTTTCTTTTTATCTGTATACAAAAAAACAAAACTGCCGCGGCAGTTTTGTTTTCGTTGTTGTTTATACTTTGGTGAAAACAGAAGTTTATTTCTTGTTTTCGATCTCACCCTGGATCTCGGAAAGGCGTTTGCTGAGTTCGATCTCCATCTTGCGCAGTTCAAGCTGAGCAGCAGCTCTCTTTTCGCGGCCTTCCTTCTGGATCTGAGCAACTTCTTCAAGTGTCTGGATGAGTTTCTGGTTGGTCTCTGTCAGTGTTTCGAGATCAACGATGCCTCTTTCGCTTGCTTCTGCTGTTTCAACAGTAGCAATATGCAGGTTCTCGGCATTTTCCTTCAGCATCTGGTTTGTCATCTCGGTGACAGCGTTCTCGGCTTTGATCGCTTCCTGGGAATGATGCAGGCCGAGCGCGATCAGCATCTGGGACTTCCAGAGCGGGATGGTGTTGACCAGAACAGACTGGATCTTTTCCGTCATCATCGTGTCGTTGTTCTGAACGAGACGGATCTGCGGAGCCATCTGCAGGGAGACCATTCTTGTCAGTTCAAGGTCATGCAGTTTCTTTTCGAAACGGTTGATCGCGTTGTTCAGGTCGTTGACAGCCTGTGCGTCTTCCGGCAGACCGGTAGCTTTGGCCTTTTCCTGCAGAGCGACCAGATCCTTGGTTTTGACTTCTTCCAGCTTTTTCTGGCCGGCGAGGATATACATGCTGATCTCCTTGAAGTTGACCAGGTTCTTTTCATAGAGCTGATCGAGCAGGGCGATGTCCTTCAGAAGGGTGATCTGATGACCTTCCAGGACTTTTGCGATCTTTTCGACGTTCTTTTCAGCATCGTCGTATTTCGCCTTCATGGCAGTTGCTTTATTTGCGCCTTTTTTGAACAGCTTCTCGAAAAAATTATCGTTTTTATCTACCTCAAAGCCCTTCAGCTGGCCGACGAGATCGGTCATGATGTTTCCGATGTCTCCCAGATCCTGAGTCTTGACGTTCTTTAATGCGTTTTCAGAGAAGTCAGCGACTTTTGTCTGAGCGTTGGCACCATACTGGAGGATCGTTGTTGTATCGGTGATATCGATCTTCTTGGAGAATTCCTCGACCATTCTCTTTTCGGATTCGGTCAGGGAACTTTCGTCGTACTGAACTTTCTTCAGTTCTTCTTCTGTGACTTCCGGCTTTGCTACTTCTTCCTCTTTTTTCATCATTTCGCCGGCAGCGCCGACCGGATCGAGTGTAAGAGAGATCTCTTCATCTGTGGATTCGAGCTCTAATGTCTGTTTTTCTTCTTTTTCACTCATAATATTTCACCTATCCTTCTTATTAATATTATCAAAATTTTATATTGCAGATACACTAATTACTCATGCAGAGACTGATCGAGACCGGACATTTTTTCCAGGATCCGGTTCAGGTCCTCATCACTGTTGTAGTAAATGACCATCTTGTTCTTTCTGACGTCGACACCGGTGCCGAACTGCTTTTCAAGACGGCTGCGGATATCCTCATAATACGGATTACGCCGCGGTTCCTTTTTCTTCTTTTCCGCCGGTTTCTCCGCTGTCAGTTTCTCCAGTTCACGGACAGAAAGTCCTTCACGTACCGCTCTTTCCGCAAGCTCATGCATGCGCCCCTCGTCCTCGGCCGCCAGCAGTGTTCTGGCCTGACCGTAGGAGAGCTTCCCGTCCCGGACCATCGCTTTGATGTCATCCGGCAGGCGCAGCAGACGCAGCATGTTCGTGATATGGGTACGGGATTTGCCGACATGTTTTGCCAGCTCCTCTTGGGTATATCCGAGCTTGTCGATCAGCTGGGAATAAGCGGCAGCTTCCTCGACTGCGTTCAGATCTTCACGCTGGATATTCTCGAGCAGCGAGATCTCCATCATTTCCTGATCGCTGAATTCAACGATGATCGCCGGGATCTCGGTTTTGCCAGCCATCTTGGATGCGCGCAGACGGCGCTCACCGGCGATCAGTTCATAACCGTCGATCGCGCGGCGCACGATGATCGGCTGGAAGACACCGTGTTCTTTAATGGATTCCGATAACTCTTTCAGTTTATCGAGATCGAAATTCTTTCGCGGCTGGTAGGGATTGGGGCGGATATCCTTGACCGGAAGGATGTTCTTATCCTTATCCCCGGAGGCGATCTCCTCGATGAGGTCATCGACATTACTGCCGAAGAGTTCTGTCAGTCCTTTACCAAGTCTGCTTTCAGCCATGAGCTACCTCCTTATTGTTATCAATGATTTCCTTTGTCAGAGCGACATAGGCTTTCGCGCCTTCGCTGCGGATAGCGTAATCGAAGATCGATTTCCCGCGGGACGGCGCTTCGCTCAGCTTGATGTTGCGCGGGATCGTTGTCCTGTAGGTCTTCTCCTTAAAGTGACGGCGTACTTCCTGCTGAACTTCGACCGACAGTTTGGTGCGGGCATCAAACATCGTCAGCAGAACGCCTTCGATACGCAGATCTCTGTTGAACAGTCTCTGCACCAGACGGATCGTCTGCAGAAGCTGGGTAACACCTTCCAAGGCATAGTATTCACACTGCACCGGGATCAGGATCGAATCCGCCGCGGTCAGTGCGTTCGTGTTGAGCAGTCCCAGAGAAGGGGGACAGTCGATCAGGATGAAATCGTATTTATCACGCAGAGGTTCAAGCGTTTCCTTGAGCCGTCTTTCTCTGCCTTTATCCAGTTTGACCAGTTCAAGATCCGCGCCGGCAAGGTTGATATTCGCCGGGAGGACATCGATCGGCGGGTTGGTGATGTGCTTGATGGTGCTTTCCGCGTCATAGCGGTTAACGATACAGTCATAGACTGTCGGATCCTTAACATTCAGAGTAACACCAATACCCTGAGTGGCATTGCCCTGCGGGTCGATGTCGACCATCAGGACTTTCTTATTCAAATACGCCAAACCGGCTGTGATATTGACACAGGTCGTCGTCTTACCGACGCCGCCTTTCTGGTTTGCTACTGCAATGATCTTCCCCATTTCCTGATCTCCTCTTATTTCTTGAACCGGATCACGATCTTAACTTCACCGGCATATTCTGTTTCGTTGTAAGAAGCGTCCAGCCCGCTCTGACGGCAGAGCTCATACGCTTTCTTCAAAGTGTTGATGCCGATCCGGACGCTGTTGCTGACGCCTTTCTCCTTGCGGGCATGGTAATTCGTCAAACTTTCGATATAGTCTTCCGTCTCTTTGACAGTATAGTTTTTCTCAATGATCGTCTGAGCGATCTTTTCCTGCAGATCGCTGTCGACCTTCAGTAAAGCGCGCGCGTGACGCTCTGTCAGGACGCCGCGGGCGATATCTTCCTGCAGCTCCGGTGAAAGTTTCAGGAGGCGCAGTTTGTTCGCGACTGTTGACTGTCTGTATCCAAGGCGCTTGGCAAGTTCTGCCTGTGTAAGACCGCTGTTCTCAAGGATACGCTGCATCGCTCTTGCTTCCTCGATCGCGGAAAGATCCTCACGCTGCATATTCTCGATCAGAGCCAGATCGGCGCTTTCGTCATCGTTCTTATCAATGACGATCGCTTCGATCGTCGGATAACCCAGCATTTCATGGGCACGGAAACGGCGCTCGCCTGCGATCAGTTCATAACCGTCACCGCTTTTACGAACAACGATCGGCTGCAGCAGCCCGTTTTCTTTAATTGAATCCGCAAGTTCCTGCAGCGGCTTTTCGTAAAAGGCAAGCCGCGGCTGCGAGCGGTTCGGTCTTATCTGTTCCAATTTAATCGTTTCGACGTTTTTCATACTCTTTTTTTATCTCTCCAAATCGGCGCGGGTAGCGCTTTTCTGTCTTTTTCTTTTTCCGGTAGAAGGCGATGATACGGGTATTGTCTTCATAGTTCTCTTCACGGACGCTTTCAAGCTCCAGTCCGAGACGCGCAGCCGCATACTCCGCTTCCGTGATCTCTTCTGTGCCTTTGGCGCCGCGCAGGGCCACGAAGCAGCCGCCGGTCTTGACGGCAGCAGCACAGATCTCAAGCAGGATCGGCAGCGGCGCGACAGCACGGGCGGTCACCCAGTCATACTCTTCACGATGCTTTGCGGCATATTCCTCGCCGCGGGCATTAACGACTTCGGTATTCTCAAACTCCAGCAGGGCGCAGAGTTCCTCGAGGAAACGGCAGCGTTTCCCGAGAGAATCCAGCAGTGTCAGCCGGATTTGCGGATAAGCGATCTTAAGGACTACGCCCGGGAAGCCGGCACCGGTGCCGACATCAAGAACACTGCCCTGAAAATCAATATCGTAAGTAAATATCAGCGAATCATAATAATGCTTCAAATAGATCTCAGCCTCATCTGTGATCGCTGTAAGGTTCATTTTTTCGTTCTCTGCGACTAAAAAAGAGGTATATTTACGGAATTTTGCGAGTTGTTCCCCATTCAGTTCCAATCCTCTCAAGCTGCAGGCTTTCTGGAATTCTGTTTCTGTCATCTTATCTATTATAACGTATTTTCAATATTTCCCTGAAAATATTTTGCCGTTTCCGGCAGGCTTTCCTGGGTAAAACAGACTCCGGTTTTTCTTGTCCGGAGTCTGAAAGATCTGGTCTGTTTTTGCAGTTTGTTCTTATTCCGGCTTGCTGACGCTGATACCGGAAGATACGATCGCTCCTCGGGGACATACCTGAACGCAGAGGTGGCAACCGACGCATGCGCGCGGATCCATCTTTGGTTTGCGGTCCTCAAAGCTGATCGCCTGATGACCGGCATCGAGGCAGGAAAGATAACATCTGCCACAGCCGACACATTTATCACGCAGGAATTTCGGATAGATGATACTGGAGCGGTCCAGTTTTTCTGTCGGAACGATGTCGCTGATCGTTACACCCCGGATCTCGCGGAGTGAAGTATACCCGTGGTTCTGCAGATAAAGCGCCATGCCTGAGCAAAGATCCTCAATAATGCGGTAGCCATACAACATGACCGCTGTTGTTACCTGTACGGTGTCTGCTCCCAGAACAATAAATTCAAGGGCATCACGCCAGGTCTCGATCCCGCCCATGGCACTGATATGCACATACTGCAGTTTCGGATCCTGTGCCAGTTCCGCGATGAATCGCAGAGCGATCGGTTTGACGGCTTTTCCGGAATAACCGCCGATCGAAGCCTGGAAGATGCCGTCTTTCGGATTGGTATCCACTTCGATCAGGCTCTTGATCGTATTGATCGCCGCGACTCCGTCCGCGCCGCCGCGGATCGCTGCTTCGGCGCTGTCCTCGATATGCGCGACGTTCGGTGTCAGTTTGGCGATGAAAGGCAGCTTTGTGTGTTCACGGACGACCCGGCAGTATTCTTCCACCAGCTCCGGGATCTGTCCGACATCGCTTCCGGTATGTTCCACAGTCATGTTCGGACAGGAGAAGTTCAGCTCCAGTGCGTCGGCGCCGCTGTCATTCATCTTTTCCGCAAGATATGCCCATTCATCCGCGTCTCTGCCCATGATCGACACAAGCAGGAATTTGTTCGGGTAATTCTCTTTCAGTTTCCGGAAGATCTCGAGGTTCTCGACCAGAGCGTGGTCGGAAAGCTGTTCGATATTCTTGAAGCCGATGACCCGGTGATCTCCGCCCTTGATCGTGGAATAGCGCGGAGACGCTTCGTGGATATCCATCAGACAAACGGTCTTAAAAGCCGCGCCGGCCCATCCTGCTTCAAAAGCGCGGGCACACATATCGTACGTGGAGGAAACACAGGAAGAAGAGAGAAGGAACGGGTTCTCCAGTGGAATACCGCAGAAATCCGTGCGAAGGATGTTCTCATCGATCTCCTTGCGGACAGTTCCTTCCTTTCGGACAGAAGAAAGGATCTTCCGGATGTTCACTTTTGTCGGACAGACTGTTTCGCAGCGGGCGTCACAGTCGGTGCAGGGCAGGGGTTCCGGCAGTTCGTTCCTTACAACATATTCGTTGTCGAAATACAGACTCCGCAGAAATTTCGCGGGATCCATCTTTCCACAGGCTTCAGTGCATCGTGGCTGAGCGCATAAAAGGCAATTCTCGGTGTTGATCATATTTTGGCCTCAGCTTTCTTTAACACAAGTATACCATTCCTGAAATTCCGCATATGCCCCGAAATAAAGAAAACTCTCTTCTGTGAGAAGAGAGCGCTTTGATCATTCTGATTTTCCGGTGATCATTTCCGCTTCCGGAAGCGTTTCGATCCACTGGCAGAACAGACGCCATTCCGGCAGACGGTGTGTGCGGCGCTGCTGGTAGATCGTTTTCAGCTGGCGGTAATTGGTCGTCATCTTTGCGGTCAGACGGAAACCGGCCGGGTTGGAGTAAAGGATCTCCAGGTATTTTTCCTTCAGTCCCGGAGCCTGCGGATCTTCCGCCTGCAGACGGTTGTATTCCGCGACTTTTTCTTTCATGATCGCGATGATCCGGGGATCAGTATATTCGATATAGGCTTTATCGAGATCGAATTTTGTGATCCGGTGCATCGTGGACTGACTGGAAATGAAATCGAGGAAATGATAGCGTTCCGCTTCCACCCAGGCTTTGTTGGTGAAAGTCAGGTCGAACTGAACGAGCACGCCGTTCAGGAAGTTGTCATGACCCTGACCGGTCGGTGTCTGCGCCAGACGGATGGCAGTCGGTGTGATGTCACCGCTGACTTTTGAAAGGTCAACAGCCATTGGGTATTTGCTGCCTTTTACAGCGTTCTCCAGTCCGTATACATGTACGTCGCTGACGATGTCGTTATAGTTCATTCACTAGATCTCCTCTCTTTAAGTATACCGCCAGGACCTGCAGGTCACTGGGGTTGATACCGGAAATACGGGCCGCCTGGCCCAGTGTTGCCGGTTTGATCTGATTCAGTTTCTGTCTTGCCTCCAGGCGCAGGTTATCGACCTTCATATAATCGATATTCTGCGGAAGGCGTTTCTTTTCGAGGCGGATCATCCGTTCCGCTCCGCGTTTGGCCTTGTTGATGTAGCCTTCGTATTTCAATGAGATCTCGACCTCGTCGATCACTCCCTTGTCTTTTTCCACGCCGAGCTTTTTCAGCAGCCAGGCAAGAGATACTTTCGGACGTTTGACAAGATCATAAAGGGAATATGTTCCTTTATTGTCATCATAGCCCAGTTCCGTCAGATAGGCGCTGAGTTCCTCATCACTCTTGATCTTCATTTCCGGAAGTTCCGCGATCAGATCGCCGATCTCTTTCTGACGGGACAGGTAACGCTCATAACGTTCCTTTGATACGGAACCGTATTGATAACCGTAGGCGAGGAGACGCTCTTCCGCGTTGTCATGACGCAGCAGCAGGCGGTATTCCGCTCTTGAAGTCAGAAGGCGGTAGGGCTCATTGGTGCCTTTGGTGATCAGATCGTCGATCATGACACCGATATACGCCTCATCCCGGCGGAGGACGAACGGTTCGCGCCCTTCCAGTTTGCACTGGGCATTGATACCGGCCATCTTTCCGAGTCCGGCTGCTTCCTCATATCCGGAAGTTCCCAGGATCTGTCCGGCAATGAACAGATTTTCGATCTTCTTTGATTCGAGATTGATCTTGAACTCCAGAGGATCGATCGCATCGTACTCGATCGCGTATGCGTATTTGACGATCTCCGCGTTCTCAAGTCCGATCAGGGAGTGGACCATCTTCTCCTGCACCTCACGCGGCATGGAGGAAGAGAATCCCTGAATATAAGTCGTATCCAGCGACAGGCTTTCCGGTTCCAGAAACAGCTGATGACGGGGTTTGTCACTGAAACGCACAACTTTATCCTCGATCGACGGGCAGTAGCGCGGACCGATGCCTTTAACAACACCGCTGTACATCGACGATCGGTTCAGATTTTCGTGAATGATCTTCAGGGTTTCCGGAGTCGTATAGGTCAGATAGCAGGGGACCTGCTCCTCATAAGGACGGATCTTTTCGGTTTCGGTAGAGAAACTGACGAATTCCTTGGTCCCGAGTTCCAGCTTCGTTCTTGAGAAATCGATCGAAGCCGTGCGGATACGCGGAGGCGTACCGGTCTTTAAGCGGAACAGACGCAGGCCGAGATTGCGGAGCGACTCCGACAGATTGCGTGTCGTATGATCGCCATCTGGTCCTTCACTGCGTACTTCGCTTGAGATCATGACAGTGGAATCCATGTAAGTCCCGGTCGTCAGGATCAGGACCTTACTGAAGTAGGTGTCTCCGGAAAGAAGGCGGACGCCTTTGGCTTTTCCGTTTTCAACAAGAACTTCCTCTACAGTGTCTTCAACTGTATCGAGGTTTTCGGTCGAAAGGCAGATCTCCTTCATCCTGGCGCTGTAGGCTAGCTTATCGCTCTGTACGCGCAGACACTGGACTCCGGGGCCTTTGGCGGTATTCAGCATCTTGAACTGCAGCGCTGTTTCGTCCGCGACTTTCGGCATGATGCCGCCAAGCGCATCGATCTCGCGGACAACAACGCCTTTTGCCGGACCTCCGACCGAAGGGTTGCACGGCATTTTTGCTATATGTTCAATATTGATCGTTAAAAGAGCCGTTTTGTAACCGACCTTGGCGAGGTGATAAGCGGCTTCGACACCGGCATGGCCGGCACCAACTACGATCGCATCATAATACTTTTCCATGCTACCTATTATATTACACTACACCTGTCAGAAGTTTAAAAAAGTCCCTGGCTTACGGGACAATTTTACTGATTATATGGTCTTAATCCAAAGACTTGCGGATAGTCGTCAGCAGTTTGATGAATTTCTTGACTTCTTTTTTCTCAAGATCTTTCAGAAGTTCATCTTCCACCTTTTCCAGCTGCTCTTCGGCATAGCCGGCAAGCTTGGCTCCTTTGTCTGTTAATTTCACGTGGCGGATCTTTTTGTTGGTCTCATCAGCAAACGTATTTACAATATCCTTCTGGGACAATCTCTTCACGATTCCGACAACGGTCGGCTGGGCAACATGGAGTTCTTTCTCGATCTCCTTCATCGTCATCTCGCCGCGTTTTGATTTTGCAAGCAGATTCATGACGTTGATCTGGGTAAAGGTGAGACCTTCCTCCTTTACGATGTTGTTGGAGAACTTTTCCAGCCCATCATTGATCTGCTTCAGCAGAATCATGCAACTTTCATCCTTCATTTGTACAACCCCCTAGTAATAGCATAATATCATTTTAGAATGCAATTTTACAGTAGAAACTGCTAAATTTTTATACAAATTTGCTAATTTGAAACTCTGTTTTTATAATTGCATGCTATTTATAGCTGTACACTTAACAGGGAATGAATAAACGCGGTTAACAGGCCTTTAATAAACAGCTACAATAGGGGTGTATGAGCACATCACATCAAATCAGAAGAACGATCCGCATCCCGGATTATACTCTTGGGGAGGAACTTTTCAATTCGATCTCGCACGGGATCGGCGCTGCCCTCGCGATCGCCGGAATGGTCCTGATGATCATAAAGGCGAAAGGAGCACTGGCCGTTACTTCCGTGACGCTTTTCGGCGCGGCCGCGATCCTGACATATACGATCTCCTGCATCTATCATTCCCTGTCACCGCGGCTCAGAGGCAAGAAGGTCCTGCGGGTCATCGACCACTGCAACGTTTATCTGCTGGTCACCTGCACCTATATCCCCGCCGCTCTGCTTGGTGTCCGGGGAGCGCTTGGCTGGGTGCTCTTCGGGGTCGTCTGCGCTGTCTCTGTGACAGGCATCACCTTAACAGCGATCGACATTGACCGCTTTACTGTTGCGGCTGTTCTTTGTCATCTGCTCAATGGCTGGTCGATCCTCTTCGGATTGCGGCAGCTTCTGACGACCGCCGGTATAACAGGAACGATGTTCCTGTTTCTGGGCGGTGTCGCTTATTCCCTGGGAGCCGCGATCTATGGGATCGGAAGAAAAAGGCGCTATATGCACAGCGTCTTCCATCTATTCTGTATGCTGGGGACTTTCCTCCATTTCTGGGGAATCTACCAATATCTCTTATAGGAGCTCGGCTCCTTTTCTTTTTAAAGAAAATCCTCCGACAGAGCGGTGTGGATCGATTTCATCGCCTCGTAGCGTTCGCCAAGATATCTGTATTCTTCTTCCAGGAGATCCTGATAGATCTCAAGAAGTGCTTCATAAAGCGGAAACAGCTTGAGATCTCCGGCAAGGATATACAGACCCTTCAAGGCATCCTTTGCCATCTCAAAATCGTTGTTGTCGAGATACTCCTTCAGCTGAAGGAAAAACTCGTCCTGCAGATAGAAGCGCAGGGCTTCTTCATATGCTTCCAGTGAGCTGAATTCATTCAGCACCAGTCCGGGATTGATCTTATTTCTTAAATATTTATCCATTTCATTACTTCTTTCAGTCGAGCAGGAAACCGGCATGTCCGGTCTTTACTCTTCGTATTTTACTGCCGTGCAGCTCTAAAGTCTCGCTGCTTTGCTTGCCGGCAAGAACTTCTTCTGCTTCCGTTTTCAGCGGTTCAAGAATATCATTTTTCAGCGGGCATTCACCATGGCAGGGGAAGATCAGATCGAATTCTTCCTTGCGCTTCAGAAGACGCTCGATGCTTTTGATATAAGCCTGCATGTTGCGGTAAGGCCCGAACATATAAATATCGCCGGTCTGCACCGGATCACCACTAAAAAGAAAACGGTACTTACGATCAAGAACAGCTACACTTCCGCAGGTATGACCGGGAGTGTGAATGATCTCGAGCTCTCGTCCGCCCAGATCGATCACTTCACCATCCCAAAGAGCTTCCGCGTTCTGCAGAGGCATCTGGTGATAATACTGTGCGAAATCCGCCGGATGCATATAGAAGGTTTCGAAAGCTTTATTGCCGGCGATATGGTCTCTGTCAGCATGTGTATTGATGACTCGCAGCGGCAGTTTTGTCAGCTTTTCAGCGACCTCTCTGGCGTTTCCGATCACGCCGGTGTCGATCAGAACGGCTTCCTTTTCGCCGCAGAGCAGGAACCAGCGGACAAAGTCCTCATCGATCTGCCAGGTATCTTTGTTGATCTGGATCACATTCGTCATAACTCTTCACTTTCCTTATCGTACAGTCGGTATTCCGGTTCAAAATCCAGTTTCTCCTGATACAGAGCCCGCTGACCGATCCAGAAACGGCGGTCGATACGGCGGTCTTTCGGGAAAAGGATCTCTGTTTTCTGATCAACAGAGCAGAGGATCGTATGCTGCGGGTCGAGGAACAGAAAATCCGGATGCTGTTTCTGATAGCATCTTGCCCGACGCTGCAGGATCTGCAGTTCGTTGGCCGGAAGAGGAAGATCACCAACGCTCTCGGCTGCCTGCCTGAGCGTATATCGGCGGATCTCTTTTTCAATGATCTCTGAAGCGTTTTCCCGGCTGCTCCAGAAATCCAGCCGGTCCTTGGCATAGTGAAGGATCTTCAGAGGTACATCTTTTTCAAGATAGATATAGCTTTCTGTACGCGGGGAGATCTCCATACCGCATTCAGAAAGATAGATCGGCATCTGCAGAAAGAGAACATCCTGCAGATAGATCGACGAGATCCGTTCCGGCAGAAGATGATCTTTCTGTGATCGCTTTAAAGCGTTAAAGAATTTTTCTTTATTCGAATAGCCGTTTTCTTCTTTATAACGGCGCCACATGTGCTGCGGGCTGGCAACTGTAAAACCGGCGCAGCGTCCGAATCCGATGATCCCTTTTTCGCCTTTTTTCCTGTATTCCCTGTCTTTGCTCAGGAAAAACAGAAGATCACCGACGGCGAAATCCGAAAAGTTCGTATTTGTGGACAATCTCCAGAAATTCAGGGTCGGACAGCGCTCCACACGTGTCTTCTTCAGCATTTGGGCATCCGTGATATAGGCTATGCTCATGAACGGACCTCCTCGTATTCAAACTCACCGAGAGCGGTGTCCAGAAGCGCCTGCGCACAGTGCCCTTCTTTCAGTTGACTGCGGTCAACAACGGCGATCCCCAACTCTCTTGCTTTGGTATAAATGCTCGGATTACGGCGATCGAGCTCCTCCGCGGTACATACTGCCGCCGAAGACAGCTTATTGCCGAAAAGGGTGCTATGCAGTTTCACTTCATACAAAGCGGAGCTGTCGACTTTATTGGATTTACAGCTGATAAAGATCAGACGGTTATCTCTTAAAGCAAGCAGATCCAGTTCGCAGGTAACCGGATAGGGGGTTTTGCGGCGGGAAGAGAAGTCGATCACGACGCTCATCATCACATCATCGAACAGTTCGCTCTGCTTCAGGCGGATATATAAATAGGACTCCAGCCAGGAACCGACGACTTCAAACAGCTGTTTTACCTCTTTTGAACGATACGAGAAACTTCTTCCTTCGATCGTGAACAGCTTCAGATCACGCATTCTGCGTGTTAATTCATAATTTTTGATCTTTTTTACCGCTTCTTCACTGATTTCAACGGATTTTCCGTCGAATTTGCCTACCATCGAGTTCACTGAGTTTATATAGCTCACAAAGCGGTCATATTCATCCAGATTCATCTCAACAGCTTTGCAGATCAGATCGCAGTGCTCCTTGTTATTCAGGTCCGGAGCATTGTGGATATGCTTCTGTATGATGCCGCCGCCAAGATAAACGATATCCTCTATCGTTAAAAGCGGGTAGGGATAGTGCATCGATTTACGAGCTCGGTAGTTTTTAACCGTGTTTTCTTCGCTATCAAAATAAAATATTGGATTATGATATCGATTTGCGAGTTCAAATAATCGTAACAGGATATAGCGCGATCCGGTCATATCGACGATCGCGGACGGATATTTCTTAAACCAGTCCTCCAGCTCCGATTCTTCGTCTAATAAAAGAAAAGAACAGTTGGTTCCGTTGTGTCCAAGGAATTCACGGCAGATATTGATCGCTTTTTCGCTGCGTTCCACATGAGAAAAGTAGAAAACGTGGTCAGCATTCACTGTGATCGGCACGATCACGTTATCAAGCATCTTATCTTCTTCGAATACTTTAAATACAACGGTCTGTTCTTCAGTCATTTGTCATACCTTTTCGGTTGTTAAGCGCGTTTGTCAGTGTCCAGTCATCCGCGTAGTCCAGAGATGCGCCCATCGGCAGACCCTGCGCAAGGCGGGTAACCAGGACTCCTTTATCTTTCAGGACTCTGTCGAGATACATCGCCGTCATTTCACCTTCGACTGTAAACGGTGTGGCGACGATCACTTCCTTGACTCCGTCCAGACGCTTGAACAGGGAATCCAGGTTCAGATCCTCAGGATAAATGCCCTTTGTTGAGGAGATAACGCCCTTCAGGATGTGATAAAGTCCGTGATAACTGTCTGTCCGTTCCACCGCAACGGCATCCTGATCGTAGGAAACGACCATGATCCGGCTTGAATCGCGGTCTTTTGAGGAACAGAACTGGCATTTTTCCTCTGCTGTAAGAAAACCGCAGGTCGAACATGCATGCAGATCATTTAATCCGCGAAGCGCGTCCGCAAGGGTATTTCGTTCCTCATCGCTCATTTTCATCAGCGTAAAGACATAGCGTTGTGCTGTCTTAGCGCCGACTCCGGGCAGAACTTCTAACAATTTCGCAGTTTTTTCGAAACTTTCCGGAAACATATCAGCCTTTCAATACTGAGCCGAGTGCGCTTGCCTGGGCACTGCTGATCTGTTTAACTGCGTCATTAACAGCGATCACGATCAGGTCCTGCAGCATTTCCTTATCTTCCACGCTGATCACAGAAGGATCAATCTCAATACCGGTGAGTTCATACTCACCATTCAGAGTAGCTTTTACCAGACCACCGGAAGCGACGCCGTTATATGTTTTCGAAGCAATCTCAGAACCCAGTTTTTCCATCTGAGCCTGCATTTCCTGCGCTTTTTTCATGATTTCATTAATATCCATCTGTTTAATCCTCTACTTTTACTTTGATTTCGAGCATCTGCTCAAGGAAGGCGATAGGATCCGTTGGTTTTGCGGATGCTTTTGTTTCCGTTTCCTGCTGGTAACGTTCAACTTTGATATCCAGCGCTTCCGGATACTGATCGCGTGTACGGTACATTTCGATGAGTTTTTTTGTTTCCGAAGGACCAACGGCGGCGCACATCTTATCAACACCGCATTCGTCCTTCAGGAAAAAGTACAGCTCACGGTTGAAAGATGGGTCATTGATCTCGGTCTTAGTGATATCATCCGCATTAAACAGGATGAAATCGGATGTGGAACCAAAGATCTGTGTATCTTTCAGGGCGAGATAGAACTTTCTGCGTTTTTCATCATAGGTATAATCCGGCAGGGCGGGGTAGATCTTTTCTTCCGCAGAAGTTTTTTCTGCCTTTTGCGCCTTCAGGATGATTCCCAAATAATATACGAGATCATATTTCAATTCGGCCGGTGCCGGTGCCGGAGCTGTTTCCTGAACAGGTTCCGGTTCGCTGACCGGCGCATATTCTTCTTCCGGCAGCGGAACAGCCAGCTCTTCAGGTACGATTTCCGGTACTTCCGGAGCAGAAACCTGCGGTTCTGCCGGTTTTTCAACTATTGCGATCGGTTTTTCGGCCTGAACAGGCTCTTTTTTAACAGGAACAACACTTACCGGCTGGGCAAACGTCTGTTCCGGCTTGGTGTTATCCGAACGCATCTTCAGTAAGGCGAGTTCCAGACAGGATAATGCCTCAACGCTGTAACGTGTTTTTTCAAGCGCATCAAACAGATGATCCGACATTTTCAGCAGTTCTTTGCGGCTTCCGAGTGACAGAAGGGCAGATGCATGCGGTTCATCCAGCCGCTTTAACAGATCTGTGCGTGCTTTATCGCTGTAGATCAGTGTTTCTTTCAGATCATCGATAAGATCCTCGCATAAACGACGGATATCGATGCCGCTCTGATACATTTCGCGTACCCGGCGGATCGCTTCGGCGCTGTCTGTACGGGCAGCCTGGAGCACAGCGATCTGTTCGTCGATCGACGAAAGTCCATAGATCGCATTTACATCTGCTTCTTTTAATGTTTTTTCACTGAAAGCCAGGCACTGTTCCAGGATGGACAGGGCATCACGCATGCCACCTTCCGCCAGAGAAGCGATCAGAGTGAGCGCGTTTTCTTCAAATTCGATGCCTTCTTCCTTCAGGATCGATTCCATTTTCTTCTGGATCACATAGGGCTCGATCTTTCCAAAGTCATAACGCTGGCACCTGGACTGGATCGTCGGCAGAACTTTCTGCGGATCTGTCGTCGCAAGAATAAAGATCACATGTGCCGGCGGCTCTTCCAGCGTCTTTAAAAGAGCGCTGGCGGCGCTGTTGGACAACATGTGCACTTCATCGATGATATAAACTTTATACCGGCCCAGACTGGGGGTGAAATTGATATTTGCAAGGACTTCGCGAATACTTTCGACGCGGCTGTAGCTGGCGGCATCGAATTCGATGATATCCGGATGGTTTCCAAGCAGGGAAGAGCGGCAGTTTGCACAGTTTCCGCAGGGTTCACCGTTAAAATCGGTGCAGTTGACTGCGCTGGCAAAGATCTTGGCGACGCTTGTCTTACCAGTGCCACGAGGACCGCAGAAAAGATATGCATTTGCGATCTTATCCTGTTTGATCGCATTCTGTAAAGTACGGACGATCACATCCTGTCCGACAACATCCGTGAAACGGCGCGGACGGTAAATTCGATATAATACTCTGTAAGCCATAAATACCTCTATATTATATCATCAGCCTTGGTCTTGTTCCGCTTTTTCCTGAAGAATTCCTTCAGCAGGGAAGAAGCCTCTTCCTGATGGTCTCCTTCTTCGATCTGCGGGTAGTGATTCAGCCCGCGGACGTCCTCGATCCGAAGGTTTGAACAGATCGCTCCTCCTTTCGGATCACGTGTCGCAAAGACGACTTTCCGGATCCGGCTTTGAATGATCGCTCCGATGCACATCAGACACGGTTCCAGCGTTACATACAGATCACAGTCATCCAAATGCCAGTTTCCGATTTTTTTTACGGCTTTCCGTATCGCTTCTATCTCGGCATGGCATGTCGCATCCTGCTTTGTCACTTTACGGTTAAAAGCGCGGGAAAGGACCTTTCCCTCTTTTACGATGACGCAGCCGATCGGAACTTCGTCATATTTTAATGCTTTTCGCGCTTCTTTCAGCGCCTCTGCCATGAAATCCATCTATTTTCCCTTATATATAAATAAAGGTACACACAGTAGAGGCTCGTATGGCTGCTTCATTCCTGACCTGACCAAATTAGAACATATCTGTTGTACCGTCATTATTTTAGCTTATTCTTCTCTATCTTTCAATGTTTCACATGAAACAATTCGGAGGTAAGGTAATAGGTCACCGTATCCCAGTACTGGTCTCGCCAGTAGAGCTGTTCGTGCTGGAGGCCCTCATATACCATGCCGCATTTTTCCATTACCCGGATACTTGCTTTATTCTCCGTGATCGCCGAGCAGGTGACTTTATGGATGCCTTTAGTGAAATAGAACTGGATCGCGGCTTCAAGAGCTTCGCTGGTATAACCCTGATTCCAGTATTTCCTGCCGATGGCATATCCCAGTTCTACATTGTGCATATAGATATTTGGGGCGCTGCACTGGTTCAGCATGCCGATCACTTCCTCACTGCCTTTCAGAAGAATCGCAAAAGTGTAGCGGCCGGTCTTTTCGCTGAAATCGACGATCGAATCGACGGATGCGTCTTCTTCTTTCTCGATGTAGGGTGCCAGATAATACTTCAGGACTTCTTTATCGTTGTTGATGTTGTGGAAGATCGCTTTTGCGTCCGTTTTCTGCAGAACACAGAGAAACAGGCGGTCTGTCTCGATCACGGTATAGGGGTCGTAAAATGCGCTCATAGTTTTCTCCTTAAGAAAATCGATGTTTCACGTGAAACATCGATTTTGATTTATTTCTTTGGAACGATCTTTTCGATACCGCCCATGTAGGGACGGAGGACCGCCGGGATATCCACACTTCCGTCTTCGTTGTAGTTGTTTTCGATGAACGCGATCAGTCCGCGCGGAGTAGCGACAACGGTATTGTTCAGAGTGTGAACGAATTCGTTTTTCTTTTCGCCCTTATAGCGGATCTGCAGACGGCGTGCCTGAGCATCACCGAGCGTTGAGCAGGAACCGACTTCGAAGAATTTCTTCTGACGCGGAGACCATGCCTCGACGTCGCAGGATTTGACTTTCAGGTCTGCCAGATCACCGGAGCAGCATTCAAGTGTGCGTACCGGGATATCCAGACTGCGGAAGTACTCAACAGTGTAGGACCACATTTTGTTGTACCAGTCCATGGATTCCTCCGGTTTGCAGAGGACGACCATTTCCTGTTTCTCAAACTGGTGGACACGATACAGACCGCGTTCTTCAAGTCCGTGGCTGCCGCCTTCCTTACGGAAGCAGGGGGAATAAGCAGTCAGCGCAAGCGGAAGTTCCTTCTCGCTCAGCATCTGTCCTTTGAAACGGCCGATCATGGAATGTTCAGAAGTGCCGATCAGGAACAGGTCTTCGCCTTCGATCTTATACATCATGGCATCCATTTCCTCGAAGGACATGACACCATCAACAACGTCATGACGGATCATGAACGGCGGGATGAAATAGGTGAAACCCTTGGAGATCATGAAATCACGGGCATATGCCAGCATTGCTTCGTGCAGACGGGCGATATCACCTTTCAGATAATAGAAGCCTTCGCCGCTGGTGCGTCCTGCGGATTCCTTATCCAGACCATCAAGAGCATCCAGAATATCTGCGTGGTGTGGAACTTCATAGTTGCGTTCGCGCGGTTCACCGAAACGTTCGATCTCGACGTTATGGGTGTCATCTTCACCGATCGGAACAGAATCATCAATGATGTTCGGGATCTTGAGCATGATGCTGCGGATCTCGTCTTCGAGTTCCTTCTCGCGGTTGGTCAGAGCTTCGAGTTCAGCACCGATACGGCCGACTTCCTTCTTGGCTTCTTCCGCTTCTTCACGTTTGCCCTGTCCCATCAGCATACCGATCTCTTTTGATTTCGTGTTGCGGAACGCGCGCAGATCGTCGCCTTTCTTTTTCGCGTCACGGTACTCTGTATCGAGGGCCGCTACTTTATCTACGAGCTCCAGTTTCTGGTCCTGGAATTTCTTTTTGATATTTTCTTTTACCAGTTCCGGGTTTTCCCGGATCAGCCGGATATCGATCATAATATTTCTCCTTTTATAACTTTGGTATTAAGCTTCTTATCATTCTAGCATGTTTTAACGAGATGTGCCTAAAACTCCGCTTGTTCAGTGTACTCTTTCGGTTTTGATAAGAAGTTGAAACCAAGAGATGGATATCGATCATTTAGACAAAACCGGTGGTGTTTTCTATAATATAGATAAGGATCTGTTATTTATCAATAGCGCGCAATTATAATATTCAGAGGTAGTTTTGACGATGAAGAGAGTTGTTGTAGTAAACGCCGGCCCGCGGAAGGGGCACAATACTGACACGATACTTACCGAAGCGGCGAAGGGAGCCACTTCTGTCGGAGCAGAGATCCAGCGTTTTGATCTTTTCAGACTGGAAAAATATACGGGCTGTATTTCCTGTTTCGGCTGCAAGAGGGAGAGGTTCAAAGGTCACTGCATATGCCGTGACGGACTGACTCCGGTCCTGGACGCGATCCGCGAGGCAGACGCGCTGATCATCGGATCTCCCAATTATCTGGGTGAATTATCCGCTTCTTTCCGCGCACTGTACGAACGGCTGATCTTCCAGAATCTTACATATAATATGGAAAAGCCATCCTGCAACGAAAGACCGATCCCGGTCCTGCTTGTCATGACCAGCAATGCGCCCGAAGGGATGTATGACCGCTTGCTCAGCAACTACCAGCAGACGCTGAGCCGTTTTGTCGGCCCGACCGAGGTATTCGTCAGCGGCGATACGCTGCAGCTGGATGATTATTCCAAGACAGACTGGCCATGGTCGATGTTTGACCCGCAGGCAAAGAAACAGCGTCACGAAATTGTCTTCCCGGAGGAATGCCGGAGTGCGTTTGAGAAGGGTGAGAACCTGGTAAAACAGATCAAAGAAAAGGAAAAATTCAACAAAGCCTGATCGTTACGACCGCGCAATATCGACGTCGATATAAAGATTTTCGAGAAATTTAAGAATGAAAATTTCTTTCTGAAAATCGTTATTGACAACTCATTTTTCACATGTTTACAATAAATCCATAGAAACCGGAGACGAAGAGGAGTAACTGATCGGAATCCTCAAGAGAGTTCTTCAAATGGTGGAAGAAGAACAGGGCTAGGATCAGTGAATGGACTTCCGAGGGCGGACCGAAAAGTGTTACTGAGTAGGAACGACGGGAATCTTACCCGTTACCAATAAGATGCGTATGATGGTACGCAAAGCGAGTGGGTGTCGTTAAAAAGACATCAATTTGGGTGGTATCGCAGAAGTTACAAGCTTTTGTCCCATAGGACAGAAGCTTTTTATTTTTTAAGCCCCGGCAAGGTTTAAGATCATCTGCCACCTTATACGGAAACAGGAGGATTTGAAAATGAAAAAGTTCCGTTTAATCTTAGTGGTCACACTTATCCTTTGCCTTTTTGGGTGCAACTCTACACCGGCTCCGGCCGACAGCAGCAAAACACTGCGTATCGAAGTCATCAAACAGCTCGATCACGCTTCCCTGAATGAGATCGCGGATGCGATCGTCGCCAAGCTCCAGGAACTGGATGCAGCAAACGATAATGTTACTATTGAGATCTTCGTAGACAGCGGCCAAAATGATCCGTCCGTCCTGAAACAGATCGCTGACCAGGCCGTCGCCGATAAAGTTGACGCGATCGTCCCGATCGCCACTCTGGCCGCGCAGGTCTGCACCGTTTCCGCGGAAGGTTCCGGCATTCCGGTCATTTTCGCGGCAGTCTCCGATCCGGAAGGCTCTGATCTTACCGGTATCGAACATGTATCCGGAACCAGCGATGCTTTAAATACGGCTTACATCATCGATATGATGCTTGCCCAGAATCCGGATCTTAAAAAAGTCGGACTTCTTTATTCCCTTTCCGAATCCAACAGCACAAAGCCGATCAATGACGCAAAAGCGATCCTGGATGAAAAAGGCATCGCTTATGTCGAAGCTGTTGGCAACACAAACGATGAGGTCCTTTCTTCCGCCAGCGTTCTGATCTCCGAACAGGTCGAAGCGATCTTCACACCAACCGATAACGTCGTCATGGCAGCAGAACTCGCGATCGCTCCGCTTTTCGCAAAAGCAGGTATCCCGCATTATGCCGGCGCTGACTCCTTTGTCCGTAACGGCGGTTTCGCGACCTGCGGCGTTAACTACACAGATCTCGGAACACAGACAGCGCAGCTCACCTATGACGCGATCCAGAACGGGATCGATACGTTGGAAGATTACTATCTCGTTGACGGCGGCATCATCACCGTTAACAGCGAGACTGCAGAACAGCTCGGCATCGATACATCTGTCTTTGCGTCGATGGGCGAACTGGTTGAAGTAACAACTACCGAGGAATAACAATGCTCTATATCGCTCAGACTGCTCTGCAATTAGGATTCATTTACGGACTCGTCTCCCTGGCTCTTTTTCTGAGCTTCCGGGTCCTTGACATCGCCGACCTCAGCACGGATGGTACTTTCGTGCTGGGGATGGCGGTCTCCGTCGCTGTCGCTGCCAAGGGGCATCCTTTCCTGGCACTGCTGCTGGCTATGATCAGCGGTATGCTGTCGGGAACGGTGACAGCTGTTTTGCAGACACGTCTGGGCATTCCCTCGATCCTTGCTGGAATCATCACGAACACCGGACTGTATACGATCAACCTTGCAGTCATGGGATTCTCCAGCAATATCGCATTACTGAAACAGGATACGATCTTCTCACTACTGCAGAAGGCAGGCATCCCGAATGTAACGATCCTGCTTCCGCTTCTGCTTTTCGCGTCTGCTGCGTTTCTGTTGAAGAATTTTCTGAATACCCGTCTGGGTCTTTCGATCCGGGCGACAGGTGATAACCGCGATATGGTCAGCGCCTCCTCGATCGATCCGCGCTTTACGATCACAGTAGGTCTTGCCTACGCGAATATCATGACTGCTCTGGCCGGCGGCCTTGTCGGTCAGCTTCAGCGTTCAGCGGATATCAACTCCGGTACCGGTGTTGTCGTTGTCGGTCTGGCCTGTCTCATCATCGGTGAAACGATCGTCGGAAGAAAAACGATCGGCAGGAACATTTTAGCGGTCATGGTCGGCAGCATTCTCTATCGTTTCCTGTATGCGATCATCCTGAAGACGAGGATCTTCCCGATCGAATGTCTGAAACTCGTTACGGCTGTGATCATCGCTCTGGCGATCGCGATGCCGAATATCAAGGCTTCTTACGACCTGCGAAAGGAGAGAAACCATGCTGGAAATGCATAATGTCAGCAAATCTTTTTACCGTGGTACGATCAATGAGCGTAAGGCTTTGGACAACATCGATCTGAAAGTCAACAAAGGAGATTTCATCACCATCATCGGTTCCAACGGAGCCGGTAAAAGCACTTTGTTCAACTGTATCTCCGGAAATATTCTTCCCGACAGCGGCAGAGTCCTCCTCGGCGGAAAAGATGTCACCTATGAAAAGGAATATGTGCGTGCCAAAGAGATCGGACGTCTGTTCCAGGATCCTTTAAAAGGAACAGCGCCGCATATGACGATCGAAGAGAATCTGGCGCTGGCATATCTGCGCGCAGACTTTGGAAAGCGCACATTCAGCCGCATCACCAAAGCGGACAGAGAATTCTTCTACCGGAAAGTCAAAACGCTTGAGCTCGGTCTTGAGGAGCGTCTTGACCAGGCGGTCGGCTCGCTTTCCGGCGGACAGCGTCAAGCGCTGACGCTTCTGATGGCAACGATCGTCCCGCCGAAGCTTTTACTGCTGGATGAGCACACTGCTGCGCTCGATCCGGCAACTGCGGA
>JAUNQE010000009.1:25248-28972 GCA_030536365.1 Erysipelotrichaceae bacterium
GATTTGCTAAAATAAAATCAAGCAGGAGGTATTGCATAATGGAAAATGAAGTAATCAATATCGAAAAAGCAAAAGAGATCCTGGATGGCGGAGTTGAAAAAGCCAATGAGATCTTAAAAAACAACGAACAGATCAATCAGTTAATGGATGAAGTTCAGGCGAAGATCGATAAGATCCCGCTTCTGCGCGATGCCGTCAAAGATCTTCCGGTCATGGCTTCCATGGTCAAGAGCTATGTAACAAAGGAATACGCAAATGTATCTCCGAAAGTGATCGCAACGATCGTCAGTGCTTTTATCTATCTCGTTAAAAAGAAAGATTTCATTTCTGATTCCATCCCGCTTCTCGGACAGCTGGATGATATCGCGGTCATCGCTCTGGCTCTGAAATTCATCGAACCGGAACTGAAGGAATTCCTGAACTGGAAAAACACCGCAGCAGCAAAAACAGAGAAAACAGAAGCTTAAGCTTGCAGCCCCCCCAAACAGACGATATTCCTATCGTCTGTTTTTTTATCCGCGGTCAACGGTACCCGTTATTTGGTTCTTCCGCTATACTATAGAAGAGGTGAAATAATATGGAATTCAATAAATATTTTGATCATACCCTTTTAAAGGCAGATGCCCGTAAAGATGCAGTTATCAAACTGTGTGATGAAGCAAAAAAATATGATTTCGCGTCTGTTTGTGTTAATCCGGATTATGTTTCTCTGTGCGCTAAGGAATTAAAGGACAGCGATGTAAAGGTCTGCACCGTTGTCGGCTTCCCGTTAGGTTCGATGATCAGCGAAGCAAAAGCTTTTGAAGCTTCCAAAGCGATCGAGCAGGGAGCGGAAGAAGTTGACATGGTCATCAATATCTCCGCTTTAAAGGATGGCGACCTGGATTATGTCACAAAGGATATCCGTACAGTCAAAGAAGCATGCGGTAAGACCCTTTTAAAAGCCATCATCGAGACCTGCCTTCTGACAGATGAAGAAAAAGTTCAGGCCTGCGAATGCGCAGTTAAGGCCGGTGCGGATTATGTAAAGACTTCGACCGGATTCTCCAAAGCCGGCGCAAAACCGGAAGATGTAAAACTGATGAAGGATACTGTAAAAGACAACGCAAAAGTCAAGGCTGCCGGCGGTATCCATACACTCGCTGAAGCGAACGCAATGATCCAGGCCGGCGCTGACCGTCTTGGCTGCAGTGCTTCTGTAGGCATTATGGAAGAATACCTGAAATAAAATAAGTATTCTTTCCGGGAATCAGATATTTTTGACATACAGAAGGAAGCGGTTCAAACTGCTTCCTTTTTACAGGACTCGATACTGTGTTACCATAAAGTTGAGCAAGAGCTTGTGCTCAGGAGGATAATATAATGTTACACGAAGTGAAGTTTTTGTCTTTCAACGAACGTGATCAGGTCTACGGATGGATCTATGTTCCGGCATGCAGGCCGAAAGGCATCATTCAACTGATCCATGGCTTTGGTGAACATTCCCGCCGTTATCTCCACATGATCACTACTTTTATGGAAAATGGCTATATCGTAGCTGCAGATGATCATGTCGGTCACGGCAAGACGGCTTTGGAAAACGATAAGTGGGGCGACTGGGGTGATAAAGGCTACACAACAATGGTCGAGGATGAAAAGAAACTCCACGATCTGGTAGTGGAGAAGTATCCGAGACTTCCTTACTTTATGTTCGGCCACAGCATGGGTTCCTTCATCACGAGAATGTACATGGCCAGATACGGTGAAGACCTTATGGGCGCGACGATCTGCGGAACGACCGGAGAATGGCCGAATCTGGATGAAAATATCAAATTATTGGAAAAGACCGTCGCTGAGCAGGGTGGCGAAGCTGCAGACGCATCTCTCGGCGGAGCACTGATGGGATGGATGTTCAGCCGCTGCACAGAAGGGGTAAAACTCGGGAATGAATGGATCTGTGATGATGAATGTGTCCAGATCGACCATGCACAGGATCCGTTTGATGCCTTCACCAAACCGACCACGAACAGAGCATGGCTTTATTTCCTGCAGATGATGAAAGATATCACAGGAAAAGAATGGGCCGAAAAAGTTCCGCTTGGTCTGCCGATCTATAATATCGCCGGCGACCAGGATCCGGTCGGACAGTTTGGTACCGGCGTTTATCAGACAGCAAACTGGCTGATCGATACAGGTCATGATGTAACAACAGAGCTGTACACAGGCTATCGTCATGAGATCCACAATTATGCGGATATCAAAGAGATCGTCGAAGAGGGGATCATCGATTTCTTCGATGGAATCCTGGAAGACGAAGAATATGAAGGTGAATGATCTCCTGATCATTCCTTAAAGTTATTTGTGATCAAATATCCGAGTCAAATGACTCGGATATTTTTTAAACATCGAAAAATACTGTATAAAAGTACATTCATTTAAGGATAAAACAGCACACAACTGATCATTTAAACGAATCGCTCGGGCCGTTCTGTTCTGCCGTCAAGAGCGTTTCTTTGTGATGATATACTGAATCAAGAGGTAACAGAAAATGGTCAATAATAAATTTAAGATCTTCGCGATGAACTTTGGCTCAACTTCGACAAAAGTAGCGTTATTTGAAGATAGAAACCTGGTTTTTGAAGATAAAGTCGAACATGATCCGGGAATGATCCAGAGCCTTCCATCTGTCATGGATCAGAAAGACATGCGTCTCGAAGGGATCAAAAAACTTCTTGAAACTTCCGGACAGTCACTGGAAGACTGCGACGCGATCGTTGCCCGCTGCGGCGGGACCGGTCCGATCCATGGAGGAACCTACGAAGTAAACGATATACTCGTAGAAAGACTTCTCGATCCGACAAAACATCATCACAATGCCGATCTGGGTGGTGTGATGGCTCAGGAGTTGGCGGATGAATTCAACTGCCGTGCTTTCTTTGTGGATTCCCCGGAAACAGATGAACTGCAGCCGCTTGCGAGGATCACCGGATTCAAAGATTACTATAAGGAAGCATCAACGCATACATTGAATCAGAAGGCAGTCTGCCGGTATTACGCGGAAAAGATCGGGAAAGATTATTCCGATCTGAATCTTGTTGTTTCACATATCGGAGGCGGTGTCTCCGTATCCGCACACCGTAAGGGAAAGATCGTAGATTCCACAAATCTCATCCGCGGCGACGGGCCAATGGCTCCGACAAGAAGCGGTGAGATCCAGGCGATCCACATTCTCGATCTGGCATATTCCGGTAAATGGGAAAAGAAAGATCTGGAAAAACGCATTACCCACGGAGGCGGTCTTATGGACCATCTCGGAACAGCGGATGTGCTGGAGATCAAACAGAGGATCGCGAATGGAGATACGTATGCCCGGTATGTATATGATGGCATGATCTATCAGATCGGAAAATACATCGGAATGATGGGAGCAGTACTTGAAGGTAAGGTGGATGCGATCATCCTTACCGGCGGTATCACCCGTGATACATATCTGACAGATAAACTGACAAAGATGTGCGGTTATCTCGCACCGGTCGAAGTCATTGCGGGAGAATTCGAGATGGATGCGCTCGCTGCCGGTGCTTACCGTGTCCTGAGCGGACAGGAAAAAGCCAGAGAATATAAAGAGGATTTCTCCTATACAAGTTTGGAAACGATCCTGAAAAACTATTGATCAAGAAACCCAAACAAAAATCATAACCACCCTTAAAAAGGGTGGTTTGCTCTAAGGCTATAAGCCTTTGTG
>JAUNQE010000001.1 GCA_030536365.1 Erysipelotrichaceae bacterium
GAATACTTCCTGCTCTGTGAATATCTCGGCGCCTCACCGCTGCCGGTATGCAATGTCGGAATGGCCTGCCAGTTTCAGTCGATCGAGCGTTACGAGATCGGAGACAGCCTGTTTGACGCCTGCGTGGAGGATGCTCTGGATCTGATCGAATTCGCGAACGGTCCTGTAGATTCCAAATGGGGCGCGCTGCGCGCGGAGATGGGTCATCCTGAACCGTTTGGATTAGAGATGCTGGGGATCGGCAACGAGCAGTGGGAGACACCGGAATCCCGTTTCTTTGAGCGCTATCAGATCTTTGAGGAACGGATCCATGAAAGATATCCCGCGATCCGCCTGATCGGCTCCGCCGGTCCGCGGGTAAGGGATGAACACTACGAAAAAGCCTGGGATTATTATCATTCCCGGACAAAGAAAGATTATGTCTACGCGGTGGATGAGCACTACTATGTGCCGCCGCAGTGGATGATCGATAATACGCATTTCTATGATGCCTATCCGCGGGATATCCCGGTATTTGCCGGGGAATATGCCGCGCATGAGGAAAACAATGTAAAGACTTCCGCCCGGAATACCCTGCGTTCCGCTGTCGCAGAAGCGGCTTTCCTGACCGGGATCGAGCGCAACAGTGATGTCGTGGTCATGGCTTCCTATGCGCCGCTGCTGGCACGGGACGGCTATGCCCAGTGGTCCCCGGATCTGATCTGGTTCAACGATACCTCTGTCTGCAGAACGCCGAACTATTATGTCCAGCAGTTCTTCTCGCTTTATACCGGTGAGGAGGAACTGGAAGTGACCGGCCAAGAGGAGGAAGAGAAAAGAGGGATCTTTGTTTCCGCCTCCCGGAAGAGCAGACAGACCTTCCTGAAACTCGTCAATACCGCGGAAAATGAACAGGAGCTGTGTCTTTCGGGGGATCTTGCCCGGGAAAAGGATGTGACTGTGATCACGCTTTCCGGCAAAGCGGAAGACTATAATGATCTCTCCTGTCCCGGCCGGTTCAAGCCGGTGAGAGAAAAAAGGAAGTTCTGTGAACTCACGAAACTTCCGGGGATGAGCGTAACGGTTCTGATCTTTGAGAAATGACCAATCAAAAATGGCTGTCGGCAGCCATTTTTCTTTATTCTTCGTTTTTGATCTGGCTCGGATACTTCCACTTCTGGAAATCTTCCGGCGTGAACAGTTTGCAGTCCTGTCCGTTATTCAGGGTCAGGATCGTATAGTAGATCTTCGCCAGCTCTTCGATATAGTCGGCGTTTTCATAGGCTTCGTTGAGGTCCTTGCCGACGGCAATCGTGCCGTGACGCTCCATTAATACGAGATCGGAGCGCTTGACTGTCAGGGCAACGTTCCGGGCTAGCTCGGTCGTGCCCGGAAGGGCATAGGGAGCGACCGGGATCACACCGTTGTCGAGATGGAAGACAAAGAGCTCGAAGATAAAGGAGGGGATCGGCCGGTTCAGGCAGGCGAACGCGGAGGCCATCGCCGAATGGGTATGGACGATCGCCCGGATATCCTCTCTTTCCTTATAGCACTCGACGTGCATCAGCGTTTCGCTGGACGGCTTGCCGCCTTCCAGGACGTTGAGATCCTTGTCGATGACGCAGACCTGATCCGCTGTCAGGTAGTCACGGTCGACTCCGGAGGGAGTGATGCAGATATAGCCGGTCTCCGGATCGAGAACGGAGACGTTGCCGGCTTTGTGTTTGCAAAGACCGGCGTTCTGCGCTTTTTTGGCGATGCGGACGACTTCCGCTTTCAGTTCTTCCAGCATGATTTATCCTTTCTTGAACAGTTCTTCGTTTTTCTTCAAAACTCTGGTCGCGGTATTGATATCGGTGATCAGCACATTCGGGATATGTCCACGCAATGCGCCGAGAATGGCCATGGTCTTATATTCACCGCAGGCCACGCCGATCGTCATCGGGTTCTTTTTGACGTCTTCGATTGGCATGCATATGCATTTGCGGTTCCATTCGCAGTCGACGCGCTCACCGTTGATGTCGTAGTACATCATGCAGACACAGCCGACCGCTCCCTTTTCCTGGAGCTCCTTCGCCTGTTTTTCGGTCTGGTACTCGCGGATGATCTCAGCGGTCTTCAGACGGCTGACATCGATCCCGCCCAGTCCGGTCAGGATGATATCGCAGTTCTTGTGCTTGTCGATCACTCTGCGCACGTTCGGGTCATTCAGCAGCTCCTGACGGGCGATCTCATTGTCCATGTAGATCGGGGTGTTCAGGGCGTAATTGTTTCCGTGGAAGATTGATGCCAGACGGTCAGAGATCTCACGCGCTTCCACGGCCTGCTGGGCATTGGAAACGGTGCCGACGAGCTGGACGACATCCAGCTGGCAATCGTGGATCGGACGGATCTTGCGGTTGGTGCGGTCTGCGGCGTTGCCGCTGCAGACACCGATCTGTTTCTTTCCGGTCAGCAGATTGGAGACATAGATCGAGGCAAAATCGGTAACGGCATCCAGTGTCCGGTCGTAGCTGTCGCCTTCAAAACTGGAGATGATGACCGCGTCCTTCAGACCGAACGTCTTGCGGAAGACATCCTCAAGCATCGGTACCCGGTCACGGACATGTTTGACCTTGATATCGACGATGCCGACTTCCCTGGCGCGGGTCAGAAGGCGGGAGACTTTGGAACGCGAGAAATACAGCTGCTTGGCGATATCCGCCTGCATCATATTCTGGTTGTAATACATATCAGCCACCTGGGAAAGGAAGGCGTATTCCTGCAGGGCTTTTTTGTTTTTGGAGAGGGATGCGGTCTCGATGACCTCGAGATTATTGTTTACCGGGACCATCATTTGAGACTCTTATATACCTCTTCAGTCTCCCGGATGACATCCTGATAGAATGCGTGTTTCTCAGGATCGGGTTCAAAGACATAGGTCTTCGCGCCTTCCCTGGCTTTTGCGAAAGCCGTCCCATAATCCGGATAGAGCTTAAGAGTAACTGCTGCTGAAATAAAGGCACCGATCGCAGTCGCCTGGGCATCATCGTAGCGAATGAGCGGTTTGCCCAGCATATCGCAGAGGATCTGATCGAAGAGATCGCTCTTGGTCAGACCGCCGCCGACATAGATGCGGGATACGTTCTGACATTTTTCCGGGAAACCGCGTACGCTCTTGACGATCTCAGCCGCGATGCCTTCCAGCATCGCTCTGCCCAGATCATTGCGGGTGTTGCCTAAAGAGATATTCGTGAAACCGGCGCGCGCGTCGAGATTCCAGTCGCGGGAGCCGCAGCCCTGGAACAGCGGGACGATACGGACACCGTTCGCGCCGGGCGCGGACTGTCCTACCAGTTCATGGAAACGTTTGAAATCCGGATGACCGTCATTCCACAGTTCCGGGAAGAGTTCCTTCAGCATCCAGTTCAGCGCGGCTGCCGAAGCGAGGACGTTGGATTCGAGAACGTATTTTCCGGGCACCGCCGAAGCGTTGCAGATCATCGCCTCATTCTCAAGGTAAGGCTGATCGACGAGTGAGATGATGAAGCCGCCGGTGCCGCAGTTGATGACTAATGAGGAATCATCCAGTTCACCCAGACCGAGCGCCGAGTTCTGCTGATCACCGCCGGAGGAGATGACAGGTGTGCTGGCCTTGACGCCGGTGGCTGCTTCAAACGCGTCCGTTGTATAGCCGACGATCGATCCGACTTCGACCAGTTCCGGAAGCTTTTCCATATCGAGGTCATACAGTCTGACCATATCCTCGTCATAGGTGCAGCTGTGGATATTCATGATGCCGGTGCGGCTGCCGTAAGTCTTGTCACTGGTGAAAGTGCCGGTCATCGTGTTGATCAGATAATCCGGGACGACCAGTGCCTTATAGGCTTTATCATATGCATCCCGCATATGTTCCTTGAACCAGGTGACCTTGGAGGCGGTAAAGACCGCGTTGACCTTCGCGCCGACCCGCTGGTAGATCTCCTTGTTTCTGGGGGCGATCCGTTCGCAGATCTCTTTGTTGCGGGTATCCTGCCACATGATGAAGTTGCTTAACGGATTTCCCTCTTTGTCGAAAAGGGCAGGGGCAGAACGGAAGGCGGTCACGACGATCGCATCCACGTTATTATCTTTCGCGGATTCCTTGACGATCTCAAAAAGCTTTTCCTTCAGGGTCAGAGCGTCCTGCTCGATGTAATTATCGATGAAGATCAGAGGAGTCAGACGGCTGACGAGGGAGAGTTCCTTTCCTTCGCCGTTGTAGAGGATGCCGCGCATGCTGGTGGTGCCGACATCAACAGATAGAATGTTCATATTCTTTCTCTCCTGTTTCGTTATTACCCTCATATTAGCATACTTTTATGAATGTGAAATTAATTTCACGGAATCATTGCCGATAACGCCGATCGGAGAGGATTTGGCAGATGAAAGCGGATACATCACACAGTAGCGTGCAATTATGTGCATTTGCATGTTTTTTCACCGGAAACCTTATAACAGGAGAGACAGGACAGCTCCCGCTGCCGGAAGCGGAGGCTTCTTTTCTTTCAGGGAAAAATGAATGAAACCGGCGTTTTATAAAAATATGAAATTTATTTCATAATTATGTGTCAAAAAAGCGGTTTTTCGTGCATTTTCGGCGACAACAAAATAGGATAAGCAAATAAAAAATGAAATTATGTGCAAAATGACAAAAAGCGATTGACGGTTCTTTTATTGCTTGCTTATCATTAGGGCAGGGAAAATTGTAAGCGCATACAAACGCGCTTGCCCGGAAAGGAAAAACAGATGAAAAAATTAGCTGCAATTCTGGTTAGCCTTCTGCTCGTAGTCTCTCTGGCTGCATGCGGATCCGCTAACGCCGCAAACGCAAACAACGCTCCTGCCGAAGAATAGACCGAAGAAAAGTCAGAAACAACTCCGGTTGCTTCCGGTGAAGCTCTCGGTTTCAAAGACAGAGCAAAGAATCCTTATGAAGACCCGATGAAATTTGCTTGGGTCCCGACTCGTGCTTCTGAAGCTAACGCTACCGCTTGGGGCAATGGCATCAAAGAAGAATTAGACTACTGGCCGAACATGGAACTCACCATCTTCGATCCGGAAGGCGATGCTGAACAGGAAGCTAAGATCGTTTCCGACTTAGTAGCTCAGGGTTATGATGGAATCTTCTTACAGACAATCAACCCGGATGTCCTCTCCGCTTCCGTACGTGAAGCTGAAGAAGCTGGTATCCCGGTCGTCTGCATCAACATGGGTACAACTGAACCGCACGCTGCATTAGTCTCCATGACCGACTTTGAAGCTGGCCAGGTCATCGCTGACAGAATCGCTGAAGAACTCGGCGGTGAAGGTAACGTCGTCATCATCGAGTCCACCGTTGGCGCAGCTCGTGGTGTTAAGCTCCAGAATGGCTTTATGTCCAGACTGGAAGAGAAATATCCGAACATCAATGTTCTTGATCACCAGCCGGCTGACTGGAACATGGAAAAGGCTCAGAACCTGATGAACGACTACCTCACAAAATATGGTGATGACATCGACGCAGTCTTCGCACACAACGATCAGATGGCTGAAGGTGCCGGTATGGCAGTCCAGAACGCTGGTAAGAGCGGCCAGATCTACATCTGGGGCGCTAACGGCGAAACAAAGGCTCTCGAATACATCGAACAGGGTATCATTACCGGTACTGTCTACACTAACTGTAAGGAACAGGGTAAGACAGCTGCTCGTATCATGCTGATGTACCTCAACAGCAATATCGACACAAGCACATTCACAAAGACTCCGGTCACAAAGATGCCTCCAATCACGGTTGATGCAAGCAACGTCAGCTCCATCACACCGGATATGCGTTGGTAATTCCGTTTAGTCTAAAGATTTGATGAATCGACTGGGTGGGATCCGCCCAGTCGATTTTCTTAAAAACAGTAAAGGAGTCTCTTTTATGAAACAAATCAGGCAAGAAACACTTCGACGGATCATCTCGCTTGTTCTGTTGATCGTGTTGATTATTGTTTTCACAATGACGACCGATACCTTCCTGTCCTGGGATAATATCACATCGATGCTGCGTGAAGCTGCATTTGTCGGTCTGATCTCAATTGGTATCACGACCTGTATCATTACCGGCGGTAATAACCTTTCCGGTGGTCTTACCGTAGGTATGTGCTGCATGGTCTTCGCTCATCTTTATCACTATTCCTCAATGTCCCTGATCGCAATCGTTCTGATCAGTTTACTGGCTGGTCTGGCGGCAGGCGTGTTCAACGGCTTCGTCGTTGCGATCCTGCAGATCTCGGACTTCGTCGCTACACTGTCCACAGGCATGGTCTTCCAGGGAATTACATACATGCTGGCTGTTCGTGACCAGTACGGTTCGATCACTTCGGAAATGATCAAAAACGCGACTGTATCTTCCTGGGGCGGCAGACTGCCGAACGGGATCTACTACGTCACGATCGTCTGGCTCATTCTGACTGTGATCATGCAGGTCTTCCTGAAGAAGACAAAGATGGGTACCTATATCTACGCGATGGGTTCCAACCGTAAATCCGCTGAATACTCCGGTATCAGCTTTGTCAAAGTCAAGATGGTCGCCTTCATTATCGCCGGCTTCATGTCCTTCGTTGCTGCTATGTTCACACTGGGCAGAAACGGAACCTGTGACGTCAACACCGGTACTCAGCTGAACCTGCAGGCGATCTCCGCTTCCGTTATCGGCGGTGCTGCCTTCTCAGGCGGCCGCGGCGATATGATCGGAACTCTGATCGGTGTTCTGTTCATGCAGGTACTGCGTAACGGCGTCTTAAAGTTCAACATGACGACTGCGCAGCAGTCCATCATCAGTGGTATCATCATCGTCCTGATGCTTGTCTTCGATGCTTACTACAACGAATTCATGCAGAAGCGCACGACAAGAGCTGCTGCTCTGGCACGTGAAAAAGAAAGTGCAGGTAAATAACCATGAGTGAAAAGAACGAATTACTGTTCGAAATGAGAAATATCGAAAAGATATTCGCTCATGTCCACGCACTTGACCATGTTAATTTCGATGTCCGCAAGGGTGAAGTTCATGCACTGTTAGGAGAAAATGGTGCCGGTAAATCCACTCTGATCAAGATCCTGACCGGTGTCTACACAAAGGATGGCGGACAGATCTTTATGAACGGTCAGGAGATCGAAATCAATAACCGTGACGACGCTTCCGACGCAGGTATCGCCGTTATCTTCCAGGAACTTTCCCTGGTCCCGACGCTTTCTGTTTACCAGAACATCCTGCTGGGTAAGGAAAAGAGCAAATTCGGTTTCATCTCCGATAAAGCCGAAAGAGAAGAGATCCAGGCTCTGATCGACCATTACGGATTCCCGGTAAAGGCGAACGATATCGTTGAAACACTGTCTGTTGCTCAGAAACAGATGGTTGAAATCTTGAAAGCTCTGGCTACCGATGCCAAGCTGATCATCATGGATGAGCCGACCGCTTCCCTGTCCTCCAGAGAATCCGAGCTGCTCTACAAGATCATCAACCAGCTTCGTGACAAAGGCGTTTCCATTATTTACATTTCTCACCGTCTGGAAGAAGTCTTCAACCTTTCCGACCGTATCACAATCCTTCGCGACGGTAAGAACGCAGGTGTCATCGAAAAAGAAGACATCGTTCCTTCCGAAGTCGTTAAGATGATGATCGGTAAAGAGATCTCCGAATCCACTGCTTCCCGTGAACTGCACACCAGCGATGCGGAAGTTGAACTGGCTGTCAAGAATCTGACTCACCTCGGCTATTACTACGATGTCAACTTCGAAGTCAAGAAGGGTGAAGTCCTCGTTCTGACAGGTCTGGTCGGTTCCGGCCGTACCGAAGTCGTCCGTTCGATCTACGGTGCTGATCCGTTTGACAAGGGCGAGATCATCTTCGAAGGCAAATCCATTAAACCCACGATCAAGAAATCCGTCGCGAACGGTTTCGGACTCATTCCGGAAGACCGTCGTACACAGGGTTTCTCCCCGCTGCTTTCCATTACCGGCAACGTCGCGATCACAAGCTATGACAAGATCGCCAAGGGCGGTTTCGTCAATAAAGCAGACGAAGATAAGTTAGGCCATAAGGCAGTTCAGTTAACTGACCTGCGTCCGGCAAACCCGAACGTCAAGGTCGGCGATCTGTCTGGTGGTAACCAGCAGAAAGCCGTCTTAGGTAAATGGCTGACCCGTGACCTGAAGGTCATCCTGATCGATGAGCCAACCGTCGGTATCGATATCGGCGCGAAAGATGAGATCTACAACATCATTGAAGAACTGTCCTCTAAGGGCGTCGCTGTCCTGATGGTATCATCGGATATCGCGGAAGTTCTGCGTGTTGCCCATCGTATCCTCGTCATGCGTGAAGGCCGTATCATCAAGGAATTCAACCATGGCGTAGCCACCCAGGAGGACATCCTGCTCGCAAGCTCCGGCTTCGTAAATGAAAAGGAGGCTGCATAAAATGAGTAATACAGTTAAGAACAATCCTATTGTAAAGGCGATCCTCAGCAGCAGCCGTATCCTCGTCCTGCTGGTTCTGGTCATCTTCTTCACAGCTGTAACCAAAGGTACATTCTTCAGCTACAAGAACCTCGTTAACATTCTTTACTCCGTATCCCTGATCGGTATCATGATCTGCGGTGCCTGCTTCGCAGTCCTGCTTGGCGGCATCGACCGTACAGTTTCCGGTAACGCTGCATTATCCGGTGCGATCGTTGCGATGACGATCCTCAGAGGCGGCGTCGGCGGCGGCAACGTAGCACTGGCGATCTGCCTGGGCTTAGGTGCCGGCATCCTCTCCGGTCTGATCCATGGTCTGATCCTGTCCCGTTTCAACATCCCGGCATTCCTGCTGACCCTGGCGACAAACGAAATCCTCTACGGTTTCGTACAGCTCGTCACCAGCAATACCCTGATCTACGTCAACGGCTGCACGCTGATGGACTACATCGGTCAGAAGCGCTGGCTCGGTATCCCGATCCCGGTCTACATCATGCTGGTATGCATCCTCTTTGCTTATATCGTTCTGAACCACACCGTTTACGGCCGTCAGGTCTACTCCGTCGGTGGCAACCGCCAGTCCTCTGAACTGTCCGGTGTTCCGACTCGCCGCGTCATCCTGATCGCCTACATCATCTCCGGTTTCATGGGCGCTTTATCCGGTTTCGTTCTTTCCAGTATGAACCAGCAGGCTTCCGCGGGACAGGCGAAGAACTACGAAAACAACGTCCTGGCAGCGATCGTTGTCGGCGGCGTCTCCATGCGTGGTGGTTCCGGTTCCATCCAGAACGCGATCCTCGGTGCTTTCCTGATCGGTGTCATCGAAAACGGTATGAACCTGATGGGTGTTCCAGCGATCTACAAAGATATGGCGAAAGGCATCATCATCATCGTAGCGGTAGCTATGGATATGGCAACTCAGCCCGGTACTCCGCTCTACAACTTCAAAAAGCGCTTCCAGAAAAAGCAAGCGTAAAAGATAGAAAGAGAGAAAACAACAACTATGAGCTTAATCGATGATATCACAAGAGAATCCTGGATCAAGAAGACTTTCCCGGAATGGGGAACATGGCTTGTCGAAGAGATCGAAGAGAAGAAGGTTCCGGAAGGAAACGTCTCCATGTGGTGGCTTGGCTGTGTCGGTATCTGGATGAAGACGCCGGCTGACACCAACATCACGATCGACCTCTGGACCGGAAACGGCAAACGCACACACGGCAACGGCAAGATGGCTGTCGGACATCAGATGGCCAACATGAGCGGTGCCCGCAAGATGCAGCCGAACCTCCGTAACGTACCGTTCGTTATTGATCCGTTCGCTTTCAAACATGTCGATGCAGTTCTGGCAACACACTATCACCATGACCACATGAGTGAAGAATGGGCTGCTCATGTCATCAAATCCGGCATGACAACTACAGACGAAAACGGTAACGAGATCCCGGTACCGTTCATCGGACCGCTGAAGTCCTGTGAATTATGGCAGAGCTGGGGCGTACCGGCTGACCGCTGCAAGGTCGTTAAGCCGGGCGACTCCTTCAAGTTCAAAGACCTCGAGATCGTATGCCTCGAAGCATTTGACCGTACATGTCTCGTAACGACAGATTCCACCGGACCGGACAGAGAAGAACTCGCCGGCAAGAACCTGCTCAACGACATGGACGAAAAGGCTGTTAACTACCTGATCAAGACACCGGGCGGAAACATCTACCATTCCGGTGACTCCCACTTCTCCATCGGCTTCGCGAAGCACGGTAAGGAACACGATATCGATGTTGCTTTCGGCGCATTCGGTGAAAACCCGATCGGTATCCAGGATAAGATGACATCCGTCGATATCTTAAGAATGGCGGAATCCCTGCGCTGCAAGGTCGTCATCCCGATCCATCACGATATCTGGAGCAACTTCCAGGCAGATACCGAAGAGATCCGTCTCGTTTACGATTTCAAGAAACCGCGCAACAACTACCAGTTCCATCCGTTCTTCTGGCAGGTCGGCGGTCAGTACACCTATCCGCAGGATAAGGACATCATGTACTACCACCATCCGCGTGGATTCGAAGACTGCTTCGAGAACCCGAGAAACGTACCATTCGACTCTGTCTTATAAGGAGCTTCTCCTATGGCATTGATCGATGTAAAGTTATTCTCGACAACGTTATTTACCAATACGGACATCCGGGTCGTCTTACCGACCCCGGATGAGCCGTTCAAACCGGACGCAAAACCTTACTATAAGGGAAAGAAATACCAGGTCCTCTATCTTCTTCACGGTATGCACGGAGACTGCACCGTGTGGACCAGAAACACCGGTATCGAGCGCTATGCGCAGGAAAAATCCCTCTGTGTCGTCAGCGCGTCCGTAACCAACAGCTGCTATCTGGATATGGTTCACGGCGGCAAGTTCATGACCTATATGCTCGATGAACTGCCGAAGTTTATCAATTCCACTTTCCCGGTCTCAACCAGAAGAGAGGATACCTTCATCGCCGGTCTTTCGATGGGTGGTTACGGTACCTTCCGTCTGATGGGCGAGAAACCGGAAATGTTCGGCGCAGCAGCCAGCCTCTCCGGCGGTCTTGATCTGACCGCACGCGAGGAAACTGGCACCTTCAAGGGTGGTCCGAGTTCCAGAATGCCGATGGAAGATATCATCGGCGACAGACAGATCAAAGGCAGTGACGATGATCTCTTCACGCTGCTGCCGCGTCTGCACAAGGAAGGAAGACTCCCGAAACTCTACCAGTGCTGCGGTACCGAAGACTTCTTATATGAAGTGAACACGCGTTTCCGCGATGCCATGCTTGCTGAAGGCATCGATTTGACCTACGAGGAATCCCCGGGAATTCATAACTGGGATTACTGGGATCCGGCGATCCGCCGGGTGCTTGAGTGGCTGCCACTGGCCGGAACGCTTGTTGATTGATCAAGCTCAGGCCGCGGTAGACCGCGGCCTTCGTAATGAAATAAGGAACTATGAACAGTATTGAATTTATTAAAGCAAAGAACGACTTCCTCGCCGCTGCGCAAAGAACTTATGAAAGCGGCATCCAGACCGGTACCGGCGGAAACCTGAGCACCAGGATCCCGGGAACGGAACTGATGATCGTAAAGCCGAGCGGCTTCACCTACGGCAGCTGCACGGAAGACAATCTCTGCATCACGGATTTTGACGGCAATCTCGTTGAAGGAAAGTTCAAACCGACCAGAGAATGCACATTGCACGGAAATCTGTATAAACGCTATCCGGAGATCGGCGGTATCGTCCATACCCACAGTGTCTATTCGATCCTCGTCTCCATGTATTTCGAACAGCTCGACCTGGTCACGCTGCACACCGAACTGAAGTTCAAGGTACCGATGCCGGTCGTTGATGTCACAACACAGTCTGTTACACCGGAAGAACTTCCGAAAGTCTTCGCCGCGATCGATGCCAACCCGGGCATCATGGGCTTCCTGCTCAAACGTCACGGACTCGTCGCTATGGACAAAACAGCTGTCAAAGCCGGTCAGACCGCGGAGCTGATCGAAGAAACTGCTCAGATCCTCTGGGAAAAGCGTAAAATGGATCTGCTGCTTGGGAAATAATGCAGGAGGAAATCTATCATGCAGGAATACACAATCACCACTCTGAACACAGGTATCGTTACTGCCAGTAAGAAAAACTATCTCTATCACAACACAACCCATAAGTACTATTTACAGCCTGGCGAAGACGACACTGCTTATCTGCCGGTAGCCTGCTTCTACATCGAAGGCAACGGCAAGAAAATCATGGTCGATACGGGCATGTCTTCCACCGAGATCGCTAACAAATACCATCATCCGGGTTCCACCCAGAGCGAAGATCAGATCGTTACCAACCAGCTGAAGGCGATCGGTGTTGATCCTTCCGAGATCACCGATATCATCTTCACCCATCTTCACTGGGACCATGTCTACTATCTGAGCGAATTCCCGAACGCAAAACTGTATGTTCAGCGCAAGGAATACGAATACGCCAAGAACCCGATCCCGCTCTACTACAAGAGCTATGAAGATCCGCGTCTGAATATCGAACCGCGTATCCATCCGCAGTGGGAAGGCCGCGAATTCGTCCTGCTCGATGGCGAAGCTGAGATCTTTGACGGCATCAGCGTTTATCCGACACCGGGTCATTCCGTAGGCCATCAGAACGTTGTCGTTCATACCAAGAAGGGTGACTACCATTTAGCCGGCGACCTGATCTTCACACTGGATAACCTCAAGTCCGTTCCGGAGATCGGTTACGAGATCACACCGCCGTCCCGTTTCGTCAACATCAACGAGACCTGGAACAGTATCGTTGAACTGAAGCACCGCGCTGCCGGTCCGGAATTTGTCCTCTGTGCCCATGCACCGGAGATGCTCGAACTCGTAGGCAAGAAACTCGGCGAATAAAAATGAAAACAGTTGCGATTTTAGAATCTCTGGACACCAAGCTGGAAGAATCTCTTTTCGCAGCGGAAATGATCAATAAGCAGGGTCTCAACACCCTGCTTATTGATAACAGCACCTGGAACCTGGATGTGGGGAAGGGTGACATCCAACCGCTCGAAGTCTTGCGATATGCTTCCCTGGACCGGGATTCCTTCTCAAAGCTGAATAAACCGGAAAAGATCGCGGCCATGACTTCCGGTCTTGTGAAGCTCGTCGGTGAGCTTTATAAAGAAGGAAAGATCGATGGCATCATGTCTGTCGGCGGCGGCCAGAACGGTGCGATGGCGGCTCCGGTCATGAAGGCTCTGCCATTCGGTTTCCCGAAAGTCCTCTCTTCCGCGCTTGCCTGCGGAAGCCGTGAGATGGAGCAGTTTGTCGGCGAAAAGGATATCTTTGTCGTACCGACGGTCGCGGATATCGCCGGACTCAACCCGATCACCAAGACGCTGATCCGTTCTGTCTGCGCAGCGATCACCGGACTTGTTAAATATGGCGAAGTCTATCATCAGACCGGCGATCATAAGATCATCGCGGCGACGATGCTTGGTGAAACCACAAAAGGTACGACAGAATCCCTGCGTCTGATCACCGAAGGCACCGATTACGAAACCGTCGTTTTCCATGCCAATGGTGTCGGCGGACGCTGTATGGAATCTTTGATCGAAGAGGGACAGATCAACGCGGTCCTCGATTACACGACCCATGAGATCGTCTGCGAACTCTTCGGCGGCTATTGTTCCGGCGCCAAGAACCGTCTTCTGAAATCTCTCGAATACGAGCTCCCGACCCTGGTCGTCCCGGGCGGTCTCGATATGAACGATTATTATAATGAAGAGACCGGCGCTTTCCTGCCGGCGGACTTCAAAGAACGCAAGTCGATCCTGCATAACCAGAACATCTGGCATTCCAAGATCGTTCCTGCGGAAGCGGAAAAACTCGTCGATACCGTCTGTGAAAGACTGGCGACCGCGAAAAAACCGGTCACGCTCGTCGTGCCGACAAAAGGCGCCTGCCAGACGACTTCCTGGGGTGGACCGATCGCCGATCCCGCGATCGATGCGCTGATGGTCGAAAGATTCAGGGAAAAAGTCGCTCCCAACACGAAGCTCGTCGTTGTTGACGCGACAGTCAATGATCCGGAATTTGCCAAAGTCGTGGCGAATGAGTTTAAATTATTATTGGAAGCCTACGGCTGGAAATAGAGGTAAGAATTATGGATGAAAAAGGATTCATGCTGCCGGAGACCGCACATAAGAAAGATGTGGTCGTAGCGACATACTATATCGAACTTCCGGTGGAAGTTGACATCATCAAGAAAGCGGAATCGCTGGCTGTCGGCCAGACGATCGGCACCTGGGTCCCGATTCCGGGCATCACCGAAGAGATTCGCGAGAAATACATGGGAAAAGTCGTCAATATCTTCGAGGTACCGCCGACAGAACTCTCTGTATACGAAGGTGAGAAGATGGCGTATCTGATCCAGATCGCTTATCCGACCGCGAACTTCGGCAGTGATTTCCCGCTGATGATCACTTCACTTCTTGGAAACGACGCTTCCACGAGCGCGCAGGTCAAGCTGATGGACATCGAATTCAGCGATGCCTTCCTGAGCCGTTTCAAGGGCCCGCGCTACGGTGTTGAAGGCGTGCAGAAACTCTTTGGTGTGAAGGAAAGACCGCTGCTTCTCAATATGGTCAAACCCTGCACCGGTATCTCTCCGGAAGCCGGCGCCAATATCTTCTACGAAGCCGCTTTAGGCGGAGTCGATATCATCAAGGATGACGAGCTCTTCGGCAACCCGGTCTATTCCAAGCCGGAAGACCGTGTAAAAGCCTACAAGGCCGCAGCCCGCAAGGCAGCCGAAAAGACCGGTAAGGAAACGAAATACTTCGTCAATATCACCGGCGGCGTATCCGAACTGAAAAAGAACATCCGCAAGGTCGAGGAAGCCGGAGCAGACGGTCTGATGGTCAACTTCGCGGTCCTGGGTTACAGCACCCTGAAGTACATCGCCGAGAATACCAGACTGCCGATCCTCGGTCACTCTGCCGGTGCCGGCATGGTCACCGAAGGTCCGCTGAACGGCATGGCAACACCGCTTGCGGTAGGCAAGCTCGCCCGTATCGCCGGCGCGGATATCGTCATGATGAATACGCCTTACGGCGGTTACCCGCTGCGCAAGCAGAAATATCTGCAGATCATCCAGCAGCTGACACTCCCCTTAGGAAAGATCAAAGCCACGATGCCCAGCATCGGCGGCGGCGTCCATCCGGGAATCGTCAAACGCTACATCAATGAAGCCGGAAAGAATATCGTCCTGGCGGCAGGCGGCTCAATCCAGGGTCACCCGTTAGGAACGACAGCCGGCGCCAAAGCGATGCAGCAGGCGATCGACCTGGCTCTGCAGGATGTTGATTTCTGCGAAGCAGCCAAGGCATATCCGGAGCTGAGCGCCTCGCTCGACAAATGGGGCTACGTGAAATAGACCTATTCTTTGTACAATTGCCTGATGAACAAAACCTGACAACGCGCCATAATAGCATTGTCAGGTTTTTATTTGGGGGAAGAATATGAAAAACAAAATGAATATGAGTGATCTGATCCGGCGCAGCCTCTTACTGATAACAGGACTGTTCATCCTTTCCTGCGGTATCGCGCTGTCCGCCCGTTCGGGACTCGGTGTTTCACCATCCGCCTCGCTTGCCTATGTACTGAGCCAGATCTTCCCGCTTTCCATGGGCAACTTCAACACACTGATCAATGTAGTATTCGTGGTCATTCAGATCATTTTGCTGGGAAAAGCCTTCAAGCCGACCCGCTTTCTGCAGCTTCTGGCAGTCGTGATCTTTGGTTTCTTCATCGACTTCGCGAACACACTGTTCGCTTCGGTAACGCCCGCAAACTACGCCATGGCAGTTATCATGGCAGTCGTTGCCTGCGCGCTAGACGGCATCGGCGTCTTCTTCGAGGTCAAGGCAAACCTGCTGACGATGGCTTCGGAAGGCGCGATCTCGGTCATCTCCCAGAAGATCAATCAGGAATTCGGCAAGGTCAAGATCATGGTCGATTTCATTATGATCGCGATGACCACAGTGATCTCCCTGGTCGTTTTCCATAAACTGGAAGCCGTCCGTGAAGGAACGATATTGGCCGCGGTGCTCGTCGGTTTCTTTGTCGGCGTCTTCTCCCGTATCCTGAACAAACCGGTCGATGCCTTCTTAGGCATCCGCACAAGGAAGACCACAGTTCCGGCAGAAGAGATCCCGTCCATGCCGCACGTTATCACGATCGAGCGCGAGCTTGGTTCCGGCGGTCATCGTATCGGCGAGATCCTGGCCGAAAAGCTCGGCTATGCTTTCTATGATTACGCTCTGCTTACCGAAACAGCCGCCAAGATGGGGCTGACAGTCGACGAAGTCAGCAAGGTCGAGGAGCGTAACTCCAACTCACTGCTTTATTCCTTATACCAGCAGTCCTACGTCTATTCCCAGAACCCGTCACGGCAGCAGAAAGTCTTCGACGCGCAGTCGCAGATCATCCGCGAGATCGCCGCGAAGGAGAACTGTGTCATCGTCGGCCGTCTGGGCGCCTATGTCCTGAAGGACCGTCCGCATACCTTTGACCTTTTCGTCAGCGCCAAGCTGGAAGAAAGGGCAAAACGCTTTGCGCAGCAGAACAGCATGGATGAGAAGGAAGCGATCGAATATGTCCGCCGCGAGGACGAATTCCGCAAGAACTACTCTTTGCAGATCACCGGCGAGACCTGGGGCATGGCCCAGCATTATGACCTCTGCGTCCGTACCGACGAGATCGGTATCGAAGAATCTGCCGAGATGGCATTAAAGATGATCCGCGACGTTCTCGACAAGCGCGCGGCCTGATCTGACTACAGACAAACACAATTCGAGCCCCTGAAAAAGGGGCTTTTTTGTGCTTTGCAACAATGTCAAAGAATGGACAATACTATATTATAGTGTTGAAGTTGTCGACAAGTTGACAAAGTAGAAAACGGAGGCTAAAGAAACATGATTCTCCCGGAGAAATATCAATTGCTGCGAAAGAATTTCCGTAATTTTGCCGAGACCGAATTCACCGACGAGCTGCAGAAAAAGCTCGATACGGAAGGCGGCTATGAAGCGGAAATGTACCACAAGATGGCCCGTTACGGATTTACGGGGATCAAGATCCCGGTCGAGTACGGCGGCCAGGGAGGGGACTCCCTCGCCTATGTGCTGATGATCGAGGAATTTGCCCGTGTATGTCCGGTACTGGCGATCTATGCCAATACCCCGAACTCGCTGGGCGGTGGACCGCTCGTCATGTGCGGGAACGAGGAACAGAAAAAGAAATACCTGCCGGATATCGCGTCCGGCAAGAAGCACATCGTCTTTGCCCTGACCGAACCGGGCGCCGGTTCCGATGCCGGCGGCACCTTAACGACGGCTGTCGCGGACGGAGACGATTTCATCCTGAACGGAAGAAAGTGCTTTGTATCCGGCGCGCCGATCGCCGATTATGCGATCATCTATGCCAAGACCGATCTGTCCGCCAAGGGCAGCCGCGGGATCTCGATGTTCATCGTTGATCTCAAACTGCCGGGGGTCACGATCGGTAAAGCGGAAGCGAAGATGGGTATCAACGGTTACCCGACTTCCGATATCACTCTGGACAATGTCCGTGTCTCCAAGACGGACCTTCTCGGTCCGCTGAATGACGGTTTCCGGATGGCGATGAAAACACTGGACGGCGGACGTCTGGGGATCTCGGCGCAGGCTCTGGGCCTGGCGCAGGGATGTCTCGAGGAAGCGATCCGCTACGCCAAGGAACGCAAACAGTTCGGAAAACCGATCGCTGCCAACCAGGGCGTCAGTTTCATGATCGCCGACATGGCGACAGAGATCGAAGCAGCCAGAGAGCTGATCTATCAGACAGCGATCGCCAAGGATGCCAATTCCCCGGATTCCTCGATGAAATGCGCGATGTCCAAATACTTCGCGTCCGAGATGGCAAACCGGGTCGCCTACAAAGCCGTGCAGATCTTCGGCGGCTACGGCTATATCAAAGACTACAAAGTTGAACGTTTCTACCGCGATGCGCGGATCATGAGCATCTACGAGGGCACTTCCCAGATCCAGCAGCTGGTCATCGCCAATACGCTCTTGCGCTAGGAGGACGATATGAAGATCTATGTTTGTGTAAAACAGGTCCCGGATACTTCCGGGAGAGTCGCGGTAAAGGACAACGGCGTTCTTGACCGCGCCTCCATGAAAACGATCATTAACCCCGATGACCTGAACGCGGTCGAAGCCGCGCTGCAGATCAAAGACCAGGAAGGCTGCGAGGTCATCGCGGTCACCATGGGCCCGCCGGCTGCCGAAAGCATGCTGCGGGAACTCTATGCCATGGGTGTCGATAAAGCAGTCCTGATCTCCGGACGTGAATTCGGCGGTTCCGATACCTTCGCGACCTCCCAGGTCCTGGCCGGAGGCATCCATCATCTCGGCCTGGAGAAAGAGGATATCGTATTCTGCGGCCGCCAGGCGATCGACGGCGATACCGCCCAGGTCGGTCCCCAGATCGCGGAAAAGCTGAATATCCCGCAGATCACCTACGCCGGGGAAGTCCGCTATGAAAACGGGAAAGTCTTCGTCAAACGGATGATGGAAGACGGCTATATGGAAGTGGAAGCGCAGACACCTGTCCTGATCACCTGCATCAAGGAACTCAATACGCCCCGCTACATGACGGTACGGGGGATCCTCGACTGCTTCGACAAGGAGATCACCGTACTCGATTACCCGACACTGGAGAACGAACCGCTGATCGATAAGACAACGATCGGTCTCTCCGGTTCGCCGACAACGATCTTCCAGTCCTTCACCCCGCCGGTCGCCAAGGGCGGCGAGATGCTGGAAGGAACGACACAGGAAAAATGCGATGCGCTGGCGGCAAGACTCGCCAGGAAGCAGCTGATCTAAGGAGGCCATATGGAATACAACAGTGCAAAGATCGAAGACTTTCACGATATCTGGGTCTTCTGTGAACAGCGTTCCGGCAAACTGATGGAGACGGACTTCGAGCTCGTTTCCGAAGGCCGCAAACTGGCGGATGAACGCAATGCGCAGCTCGTCGGTGTCCTCCTCGGCGCGAATGTCAAAGAGCTTGCGAAAGAGATCGGCGGCTACGGCGCCGACAAGGTCTATGTGATCGAGGATCCGGCGTTAAAAGAGTACTCTTCCGAGACCTACGCGGACGCGCTCTGCCAGATCGTCATGGACAAGAAACCGGAAGTTCTGCTGATCGGGGCATCCACGATCGGCCGTGACCTGGCGCCGCGCTGCGCCGCCAGACTGCATACCGGTCTGACCGCGGACTGCACGCATCTTGATATCGATATGAACAAATATCTCGACTTCCTGAAGGAAGCTTCCTCGATCGATCTTTCGACCAGGAAATTCAAGATGGAGGATACCAATCTGAAAATGACCCGTCCGGCTTTCGGCGGTCATATGATGGCAACGATCACCTGCCCGCGTTTCCGTCCCTGCATGTCGACGGTCCGTCCGGGCGTCATGAAAAAAGGCGAATACGATCCGGCGAAGGCGGAAAAACTCGTTGTTGAAGAATATCACGCGACCCTTTCTGATCCGCTGGTAAAAGTCGTGAAGATCGTTACCGAAGAAAAGAAGGGCGTTGACCTGACCGGCGCTGAGATCGTCGTCGCGGTCGGTGCCGGCATCTCCAAAGATGTGGAAAAAGGTATGGCTTTAGCCAATGAGCTTGCGGAAGTTCTGGGCGGCGGCGTCGTTGCCGGTTCCCGTCCGGCGGTCGAAGCAGGCTGGCTGGACCATGAACTGCAGATCGGGCAGACCGGTAAAACAGTCCGTCCGAAGATCTATGTCGCGCTGGGCATCTCCGGTGCGATCCAGCACAAAGCGGGAATGCAGGACTCGGAGACAGTCATCGCCGTGAACACCAATCCTTCCGCGCCGATCTTTGAAGCGGCGACCTACGGCATTGCCGGCGACCTGTTCGAAGTCGTGCCGAAGCTGATCGCTTCGATCAGAGCGGCCAAAGCAGCAAAATGAGCTGCTATGTGATGGGGATCGATATCGGTTCCACGACCTCCAAAGGCGTCGTCTTAAAAGACGGCGGCGAGATCGTTTCGACCTATCTGATCCATGCCGGGACCGGCACCAAGGGTCCCGCGACCGTCAAGGAGGAGCTCTTAAAGAGTTCCGGCCTGAAGGAAGAGGAGATCGCCTATACGGTCGTTACCGGTTACGGAAGAAAGACCTATGCCGAGGCGGACGCGCAGCTCTCCGAACTCAGCTGTCACGCCAAAGGCGCGCATTATCTCTTCCCCGAAGCCCGCACGGTCATCGATATCGGCGGACAGGACGCCAAGGTCATGAAACTGGACGGGGAAGGAAGGATGACGGCCTTTCTGATGAATGATAAATGCGCTGCCGGCACCGGACGCTTTCTCGAGGTCATGGCAGCGATCCTGCAGCTCGATGTCTCACAGCTCGAGGAAGAGGCTGCCAAAGCAGGGGAGGCGCTCAAGATCTCAAGCACCTGCACGGTGTTTGCGGAATCGGAGGTCATCTCCCAGCTTTCCAACGGCGCCGAGATCCCGGCGCTCGTCAAAGGCATCTGCAAGTCTGTCGCCAGCCGCGTGGGCGCGCTGGCCAAACGGATCGGCATCGAGGAAAAAGTCTGCATGAGCGGCGGCGTCGCCAACAACGGCGGCGTAAGAGACGCGCTTGCGGAAGAACTAGGAAAAGAGATCGGATACTCGCCTCTGGCGCAGCTGACAGGCGCGCTCGGGGCAGCGATCTACGCATATGAACGTGCAACGAAGGAGAGGAAAGATGGCTGAAGAAATCAAGAAACAAAGACCGGCCCCGGATCCCAATTCTGCGAAATATAAGCTGAACATGATCGCCAAGAAGGCGTACGATGACGCGTTTGCCGCCAAGGAGCGCGGCGAGCTCGTCGGCTGGTGTTCCAGCAATTTCCCGGTCGAGATCCCGGAAACACTGGGCCTCTATGTCTGCTACCCGGAAAACCAGGCCGCCGGCATTGCTGCCCGCGGCGGCGGTGAGAGAATGTGCTCGATCGCCGAGGGACAGGGTTATTCCAACGACATCTGCGCTTATGCGCGTGTCTCGCTGGCTTACGCTTCCGGCGCTCCGGCAGAGGAGCAGCCGATGCCGCTGCCGGACTATGTCCTATGCTGCAACAATATCTGCAACTGCATGATCAAATGGTATGAGAACCTTTCAAGAGAGCTTCATATCCCGATGATCATGATCGATATCCCGTTCAATCCGGATTACGATGTTCCGGACGCGGAAGTTGCCTATATCAAGAACCAGTTCCTGGACGCGATCAGGCAGCTTGAAGAGATCACCGGGAAGAAGTGGAGCTGGGACCGTTACCGTGAGGTCATGGAGATCTCCGGACGCACCAGCCGCGCCTGGCTCGAGGCGACAGCTACCGCGAAATACGTGCCTTCTCCGTTCAACGGTTTCGATCTGCTGAACCACATGGCGGTCATGGTCACTGCCAGAGGCAAGCTCGAAGCGGCGGAAGCGATGGAGACCTTATTAAAGGAATATAAGGAAAACCACGAGAAGGGCGTCAGCACCTACCGCGGCGAGGAAAAGCACCGCATCATGTTTGAAGGCATCGCCTGCTGGCCGTGGCTGCGGGTCACCGCGCACGGACTGCGCGACCGCGGCATCAACATGGTCACCACGATCTATGCCGACGCTTTCGGCTTCATCTACAAGGACTTCGATGATATGTGCCGTGTTTACGCCAAGGTGCCGAACGCGATCAATCTCGAATACGCCAGAGACAAACGTATCAAGCTCTGCAAGGACAACCATGTGGAAGGACTGCTCGTCCATACCAACCGTTCCTGCAAGCTCTGGAGCGGCTTCATGTATGAGATGAGCCGCCAGATCGGCGAGGAATGCGATATCCCGGTCGTCAGTTTTGACGGCGACCAGGCGGATCCGCGCAACTTCTCCGAAGCGCAGTATGATACCCGTGTACAGGGACTGACAGAGATCATGCAGTCCAGAAAGGAGACTCAGAATGCTTGACGATATCCTGAAGAAATTCGAAGAAGCCGCCAGACATCCGGAGCTTTTGAAGGAACGCTATCTTTCCGAAGGCAAGCAGATCGTACTGGTCGCGCCGGTCTATACACCGGAAGAGATCGTCCATTCGATGGGATTAGTACCGATGGGCGCCTGGGGCGGCGATCTGCAGCTGCAGGAATCCAAACGTTATTTCCCGGCCTTCATCTGCTCGATCGTGCAGTCGATCGTTGAGCTGGGCATGAAAGGCGCTTACGAAGGCGTCAGCGCCCTGATCGTTCCCTCGCTCTGCGACTCCTTAAAGGTCCTGGGTGAGAACTGGAAATACGCTGTTCCCTCGATCCCCTTTATCCCGATGACTTACCCGCAGAACCGCAAGCCGGAATATGCCCTGGACTACACGCTCCATGGCTATGAGCGGGTCATCAGCGACCTGCAGAAAGCGACCGGCAAGGTCTTCTCCGAGAAACTGCTGCGCGTTTCCCTGCAGATCTATAACGAACACAATGAACTGATGCGCGAGACCGTTAAAGAACTCGCCGCTCATCCGGAGATCACTGCCGGGCAGCGTTCCTGGATCTTCAAGAGCGCGACCTTCTTACGCAAAGAGGAACATTCCGCGCTGCTGCGCCAGTTCCTAAAAGAACTGAAGGAACAGGAAGCAGGCGAAAGAAAACTGCGCATCGTCACCACCGGCATCCTCGCGGACGCGCCGTCACTTCTGAAGATCCTCGATGAGAACGGTCTGCAGATCGTGGCGGACGATATCGCCGCGGAAAGCCGCCAGTACAAGACGGACTGTGAGATCGGAAACGACGGACTCGTCTCCCTGGCAAAGAAATACGCTGCCAGAGACAACTGTTCAGTCCTCTATGATCCGTATAAGCGCCGTGTCGAAGCACTGGTCGAGACCGCCAAGGCTGTTGAGGCCGACGGCGTATTGATGGTCCTGACGAAGTTCTGTGATCCGGAGGAATTCGATTATCCTCTGATCCGCAATGCCTGCAACGCGGCCGGACTGCCGATCGTTGAGGTCGAAGTCGACCGCCAGATGGAGAATTACGAACAGGCGGCAACGATCATCGAATCGTTCAAGGAAATGATGGAGAGTAAATAAATGAGTGAATACAATACACGCCCGTTAGAGGGCATCAAGATCGTTGAACTGGCTACATTCATTGCCGCGCCCTGCTGCGCCCGCTATCTTGCGGACCTGGGCGCCGATGTCATCAAGGTCGAACGTCCCAAAGGCGACGATCTGCGTTTTACCGCGGTCAACGAAGGACGTCCCTTCGGCGATAAGGAGGATACGAGCTTCACTCTGGAAAATACCGGCAAGCGCTGCGTCACCCTCGACACCAAGAGCGCGGCCGGCCGTGAGGCTCTTGAAAAGCTCATCGCCAACGCCGATATCTTTTTGACCAACTGGCGTCAGCCGGCTCTTGAAAGAGCGGGTCTGGATTACGATACATTAAAAGTCAAATACCCCAAACTCGTCTATGGCATCGTTTCCGGTTACGGCGAGAAGGGACCGGACAAGGATCTGCCGGGCTTTGACTTCACCGCTTACTTCGCCCATTCCGGTGTCATGGGAACCCTCTATGACAAAGGCAGCGAGCCGATGATGCCGCTGGCCGGCTTCGGTGACCATCAGGTCGCGATGAGCCTGGCTTCCGGTGTTCTGGCTGCTCTCTACCGCGCGGAAAAGACCGGCCGCGGCGATAAGGTCGTCGTCAGCCTGTACCACAGCGGTGTATGGGATGTCTCCTTATATCTGATCGCCAGCCAGTATGGCGACAAATCCACCCAGTATCCGATCCGCAAGGCGGAACTGACTAACCCCCTGAACTCTGCCAGAAGAACGTCCGATGACCGCTGGTTCATGTTCTCGGTACCGGCATATGACAAACTCTTCAATAAGTTTGTCGCGGAAGCACTGAACCGTCCGGACCTTGTCAACGATCCGCGTTTCTATCCGCAGACGAATCTCGTCAACGGCCATCTCGATGAATGGGACGCGCTGTTCAACGCGGAAGTCGCCAAGCACGATGTCAATTACTGGATCGCCCAGATGAAGAAGGCCGACCTGCCGTTTGCCGTCTGCCAGACCTGGGATGAGATCCTGAAGGATGAGCAGGCGTTCGCCAGCGATATCTTAACGGAAGTCACCTTCCCCAACGGCAACAAACGGACGATGGTTCGCACCCCGGTCATGTTCCAGGATACGGAACTGCCGGAATACAAACCGGCGCATTTCCTGGGCCAGGATACCCGCGAAGTCCTCGCGGAACTGGGTTACAGCGAAGCGCAGATCGACGCGATGATCGCGGCCGGTGAAGCAACAGACACTGTCCGCATCGGTTAATAGAAAAATTATGGAACTGCAAAGACGCACCTTACTGGAATACCTGCATGACACGGTCCGAAGAGACCCGCAGAAGACCGCCGTGATCTTTCACGGAGAGTCTTTTTCGTGGTCGGAAGTCGACCGCTGCAGCGACTGTTTCGCGGTGCGTCTTTTGCGTTCCGGTCTTAAATGCGGTGACCACGTGGGGATCTGGTGCGCCAATTCCTACAACTGGATCATTGCTTTTCTCGCAGCCGTCAAGCTTGACTGCCTGCCGGTCGCGGTAAATACCTCTTTCAAATATCCGGAAGTCCGCGGGATCGTTGAATACGCGGAATTGGGGATGCTGCTGTTCGGTGACGGACATAAGGATGTGGATTTCCATCCGATCATCGCCGAACTGCAGAAGGAATTCCCAAGTCTGCTGGCGCTGCCGATCGGCGGCAGTGTCGGTGATCTCAGGGAAGAGATGTTTACCGGAACTGAAAAAGAAACAAAGCTCCCTGCCTCAGAGGCAAAGCCGGACGATATCCTGGCGATGCTGCTGACTTCCGGTACGACCGGAAAGGCAAAAGGCGTGATGCTGAGCCATTACAATCTGACCAATACCGCCCGCAGCACGATCGAGGCGATGGGCTGGACCGCGGAAGACCGTATGTTTATCGGGGTCTCGCTGTTCCATTGTTTCGGACTGACTTCAAGTCTCATCTCATCGATCATCCTGGGCTGCACGATGTGTCCGGTGACTTCCTTCCGCACGAAGCAAACGCTCGACTGTGTAGAAAAGAATCACTGTACGATCTTGAACGGGGTGCCGACGATGTTTCTGGCGATGCTGCGCAACCCGTCCTTCAAAGACTATGATCTCTCGTCCCTGCGCTGCGGCATCATCGCCGGAAGCGCGATCTCGCCGAGCGAATATATGGATGTCTGCAAGGCTTTCCCGAGCATGAAGTTCGTTCCTTCCTACGGACAGACCGAGACTTCCCCGGCTGTATCCTTCTCGCTGCTCAGCGATCCGGATGAGAAGAACGCGTATACCGCGGGCAAGATCCTCCCTCGTGTCGAAGCGCGGATCGTCTCCTTAAAGGACAGAAGACCGCTTCCCTGCGGTGAGACCGGCGAACTTGAGATCCGCGGCTATAACGTGATGCAGGGCTATTACCGGATGCCGGAGCTGACCGCCGCCACGATCAGTGAGGACGGCTGGCTGAAGACCGGCGATCTGGCAGTGCTCGATGAAGACAACTATCTGTATATGAAAGGCCGCTGCAAGGATCTGATCATCCGCGGCGGTGAGAATATCTCCCCGCAGGAGATCGAAAATGTCCTGCTGGAAAAATGCCCGTGGCTGGCGGAGGTCTGTGTCGTGGCGCTGCCGGCAGAGGTGATCCAGGAAAGGATCGCCGCCTGTGTCATCCTGAAAGAAGGGAAGGAACTGCAGGAAGAGGAGATCCGCAGCCGCCTGAAGAAAGAACTGGCGGACTACAAGATCCCGGACACCTTTATTCTCTTTGATCATTTCCCGGTCACGGCCAGCGGCAAGGTCCGCCGTCCGGAACTGGTAGAACAGCTGACTGCCGGAAAAGACGGTAGGATCACCCGGAAGGAGCAGCAACATGAATAAGCTTCAGGAACGTTCTCTGATCAGCAGCGAGGAGATCTATCAGGATCTTCTGAAAAAGATCATCGACACCGAATACCTGCCGGGCGACGCGCTCAGTGAGAATGAGCTGTGCGCCATCTACAACTGTTCCCGGCATATGGTGCGCGGAGCTTTCGCGACCCTGAAGGAAAAGGGACTGCTGGAGGTCTATCCCCAGCGGGGAAGCTTCGTTTCTCTGATCGACCTCAAAAAGATCGCGGATATCCTGTTTCTGCGTGAGGCGGCAGAGACGACGGCCGCCATGCAGATCATTGAGAAGGATGATGATATCGAAGAACTGGTCGTTCTCCTGGAGAAGACGATCAGTGAGCAGAAGAAGGCCTATGCCAAAGGCGGCAGCCATCTTCAGGAATACTTTCACGCAGATGACCTGTTCCACCAGGTACTGCTCGATAAAGCCGGCCGCGGCGGGATCGAAACGATCCTGGGTGATGCCTATATGCATCTGCGCCGCTGGCGGAATCTCGAGATCAAGACGACAGGCCGCGTTCCCGGCCTGATCGAGGAACATCAGGCGATCGCCGAGGCGATCGCGAAAAGAGATGTCCCGAAGACCGTGAAACTGCTGCACGCGCATTTTGACACGGTCAAATATGCCGCGTCGGTCGACGAGGGACGGGACAACTCCTATTTTTACCGCTAAAGGAAATAACGTTCTGCTATTCGGAAGGGAGGATTTATATAATGTCTGAAAAGAAAGAACGGGAAAACATTTACATCAAGCGGACTTTTGACGGCGTTGAGTATGAGGTGCCCTTCATTAAGGGCAACCCGGGCAAGACCCGTGAGGAGATGGATGCCATGCGGGCAGCCGGTATCCCGACGGGCATGGGTTTCAGCTACTGCGCCAAACTCAATCCACGCACGTACGAAGCCGGTCCGGGCGTCAAATGCATGCAGGATCAGAGCATCTACATGCGTGACGGCACCAGGATCTATGCCGACGTCTATCTGCCGAGTGACAGCACTGCCAAAGTGCCGGCGATCCTCTGCTGGGGACCTTTCGGCAAACGTCCGGCCGAAGGCATGGATGACTGGAAACTGATGGGTGTTCCGCCGAAGACCGTCTCCGAAATGGCGAAATTCGAAGCGGCTGACCCGGGCTACTGGTGCCGCAACGGCTACGCGATCGTCAACGCTGACCCGCCGGGCATCGGCAACTCCGAAGGCAACGTCAACCTCTGGGGAACAGATGACGCCAAGAACGGCTACGATACCGTTGAATGGATCGCCAAACAGGAATGGTGCAACGGCAAGGTCACCTTATTCGGCAACTCCGGCGTCTGTATGTCCCACTGGAAGATCGCGGCTGAACAGCCGCCGCATCTGGCCTGTATCGCTGCCTGGGAAGGTATCGGCGACCTGTACCGCGAATCGTTCTTCTGCGGCGGTGTTCCGAACCCGGACTACGAAGAGGGCATCATCAACACCTGTGCCAACAAGACCTATATGGAAAACACCATCGCGATGATCCACAAGTATCCGCTGATGAACGAATACTGGGAAGACAAGATCGTCAAATGGGAGAAGATCCGCATACCGGCTTATGTCACCTGCGGCTGGGTCCACCATCATTTAAGAGGCTCCGTCGAAGGCTTCCGCCGTATCCGTTCGCCGAAGAAATGGCTGCGCGCGCACCGCGAATTCGAATGGCCGGACAGCTACAATCCGGAGAACCTGGAAGACCTCAAGCGTTTCTATGACCGCTACTGCAAAGACGTCAACAACGGCTGGGAATTCACCCCGAAAGTCCGTCTGCAGGTCATGGACGCCTATGACTATGACTACACCGGTTACGGTTACCGCCGCGAGAACGAATTCCCGCTGAAGCGTACCGAATACCGTAAGATCTATCTCGACGCCGCGACGATGGGCTGCTCCTATGAACCCTACAACAACGAAGCGGAAGTCACTTACGACCCGAAGACCGAGACGACGGAATTCAAATTCCTCGTTCCGGAAGAGACCGAGATCACCGGTTTCATGAAGTTGCATCTGAATATCGAATGCCGCGGCCATGACAATATGGACCTCTTCCCGTGGGTGCTGAAATACGGCGAAGACGGAGAATATGTCCCGCTCCGCTGCATGGGCGCGGAATACCGCGGCGCCTGGGGCTTTGCGAGAGGTTCCCACCGTGAACTCGATCCGAAATATTCCTCTGACTTCCAGCCGGTCGCAGCGCACAGAAAGAACGAACCGATGGAACAGGGCAAAGTCTATCCGATCGATATCGAAATGTATCCGCACAGCCGTGTATGGCATAAGGGCGAATACATCGTTGTCCGTCTGGCCGGCCGCTTCATCAAGACCGAATGGTTCCACGATAATAATATGAATCACCAGGTCGATAACGGGGACGGCATCCATGTCATCCATACCGGCGGCAAATATGACTCCTATCTGCAGATCCCGGTCATCCCGCCGAAATGGAAGACCAGCACCTATACCTATCCTTACTGATCCATCTGAAAGACGTAAAAAGACTGTTGCTGAAGGTGACAGTCTATTCTTTCGCCGGTTTTTAAGGAAAAGAGGGGAAAAACCGGAAAATCGGAGAGGGATTTCAGAAAATCACCCGTTTAAAGCTGTTACAGAATGCATTAATACGTAAAAGATATTGAATATTGGATACAATATCCTTGACATGTGAATTGGAAGGGGTTACATTGTACATGACGATGGAAGCGCTTCCAAATGGAAGTCATCGTGAAAGGAGAAGAGAATGAAAAAAATCTCAACGCTTATCTTTGCATTACTTCTCGTTGCATGCTTAGGTCTGACTGCCTGCAACAGCGGCACCACACCGGCTCCGTCTGCAACTCCAGAAGCATCTACCGAAACTACTGCACCGGCTGAAACCAAAGAGCCCGAACAGAAGAGCTCCGGTTTATCCAAGGCAACTGTTCTCGACGCAAGCGAACTTCCGATCACAGGTATCGGCACAACTGTCGCAACAGAAGTCAAGGCTTCCGGCGACTACAAGATCGGCTACATCGCTAAAAACACAACAAACCCGTACATGAACGCGCAGTCCGCTGGTGTTGCCAAGGCTGGTGAAGACATGGGCTTCGAAGCGATCTGCCAGGCTCCGTCCACAGCTGACTCTGTTGAAGAACAGGTGCGTATCATGGAAAACATGATCGAACAGGGCTGCAACGCCATCATCGTTCACTGTGCTGACTCCAACGGTATCATGCCGGGTGTCCGCGCTGCGGAAGACGCTGGTGTCATCGTTCTGACGATCGGTACTCCGGCTGCGGAAGACACATTCCTCCGTACAGGTGTTGACTACTACGAAACAGGTTACACCATCGCTACTGAAATGGCTGAAGCATTAAACGGCGAAGGCAACATCATCATCCTCGAAGGCCCGCCGGGAGCTGCTAACGCTATCGAACGTCTGAATGGTATCAACGACGCGTTCGCAAAATATCCGAACATCAAGATCGTTGCTTCCCAGACTGCTAACTTCAAGAGAACCGAAGGTATGTCCGTTACTGAAAACCTGCTCCAGGGCAACAGTGACATCCAGGGTATCATCGGTGCTAACGATGAAAGTGCTTTAGGTGCTGTTCAGGCTCTTAAGGGCGCTGGTATCGAAGGCGTTCTCGTCTCCGGTTTCGACGGCTCCGTCGACGCTTCCAACGCTGTCTTAAACGGCGATATGTTCGAAACATACAACACTGACCCGTACGGTTCCGGTTACATCGCAGCTGCTTACGCTGTCCAGTACCTGAACGACGGTACAGAGCCGGTCGGACGCTTCATCCCGTTCCCGACAGCTAACAACGACCCGCTGATCAATGCCGAAACAGTTGACGGCTACATCAACGGAAACGCTTGGTTCAACGCATTACAGTAAATCAATACTGACTAGTTCTGACGTAGAATGCCCTCTTCCTGCGAAGCGGGCATTCTACACATTAATATGGAGTGATATATGGGAAAAACAATTTTAGAAGCGAAACATATCACAAAACTATTCCCGGGAATGAAAGCCTTAGACGATGTCGACTTTGACCTCCAGGAAGGAGAAGTCCATATTCTCGTAGGCGAAAACGGCGCCGGCAAGAGCACGCTTTCCAAAGTCCTTCTGGGTGCTTACAAACCGGAAGGGGGAGAGATCTTTCTTGACGGACAGCCGCTGAAACTGACCGGCACCAAAGACGCAATTGAAAAAGGCATCGTTGCTGTATATCAGGAGAACTCACTGGTTCCTTACCTGAATTCAGCTCAGAATATATTCCTGAACCGCGAACCGAAGACAAAGCTCGGACTGCTCGATCTGAAGAAGATGAACGATGACGCGCGGGAACTGCTCAAGATCCTGAACTGCGAATACATCGATGTGACGAAAGTCGTCAGCAGCCTCAGTGTTGCCGAGCAGCAGATGGTCGAGATCGCGAAGGCTCTGTCCTTTTCGCCCCGTATCATCGTATTCGATGAGCCGACTTCCACACTTTCCGAGCGTGAAGTCGAATCGCTGTTCAAACAGATCCGCAAGCTGAAAGCGGAAGGTCTGGGCATCATCTATGTCTCGCACCGTATGCAGGAATTCCCGCTGATCGGCGACCGTATCACCGTCCTGCGTGACGGCAAGAAGATCGGCTGTGTCGGCATCAATGAATGTTCCGACGCGGAGCTCGTCAAGATGATGGTCGGCCGTGATGTTTCCCAGGTCTATGTCCGCAACAAGACAGACTTCAGTGAGGAAGCGCTCAAAGTCGAGAACTTCTGCGACCAGGACGGCCGCGTAAAGAATGTCAGCTTCAACGTCCGCAAGGGCGAGATCGTCGGTCTGGCCGGCCTTGTCGGCGCCGGACGTACCGAGACTGCGGAAATGATCTACGGAATCCGCCCGATCGCTTCCGGCAAGATGACGGTCTTCGGCAAGGAACAGCTGCCTAAGACTCCGACCAGCGCGGTCAAGATGGGCATCGGCCTGATCTCGGAAGACCGCAAGCGTCAGGGTCTGGCACTGAACGAATCGATCGCGCAGAACAACGTCGCTGTCTCACTGCTGAAAGTCTTCCCGAACTTCTTCGTCAACAACAGTAAGATCAACCAGATCGCTGAGGAGTTCAAGGAAAAGCTGCGCATCATGACGACGAGCGTCGGCAAGAAGACGCGTTTCCTCTCCGGCGGCAACCAGCAGAAAGTCGTCCTCGCGAAATGGCTCTCCCAGGATCCGGAGATCCTGATCTTCGATGAGCCGACCCGCGGTATCGACGTTGGCGCCAAGATGGAGATCTACAATCTGATGGACCGTATGGCTTCCGAAGGCAAGGCGATCATCATGATCTCCTCCGAACTTCCGGAGATCATCGGTATGAGCGACCGTATCTATATCATGAAGGAAGGCGAGATCACCGGTGAGCTGAAACGGGAAGACCCCGATTTCAACCAGGAAAAGATCGGTGAGCTGATGATGCTGGGAGGTGCTGAGTAATGAAGGGCAAGTCATTCAAGGATATTATCAGAAGCATCCCGCCGGTCGTATTCATGCTGGTGGCAATGATCGTGATCTTCGCGATCATCGAACCCCGTTATCTGTCCGCTAGAAACTTCCGGAACATCCTGCTGCAGTGTGTTCCGCTGATGATCATGGCATTCGCCCAGACGATCGTTATCCTTACCGAAGGTATCGATATGTCATTGAATGCGGTGGTCAATATCGTAACTGTCCTGACTGTCTGGCTCGCGCTCAAGGGCGTACCGCTTCCGGTCGGCATGCTGATCAGCGTGCTGGTCGCGATCGTGATCGGCGTCGTCAAGGGCTTCTTCGTATCGAAGTTCTCCTTACCGCCGTTCATCGTCTCCTATGGTATGCAGAACATCGTCAACTCGATCGCTCTCCTGCTTACCGGCGGCGCTTCGATCTACTTCGCGAGCGAGCTCTACCGGGCTTTCACCAAGACGGTCTTCATCGTTCCCAATAACGTCTGGGTCGCGGCCCTGATGTTCGTGCTCACCTATCTGATGCTGAAACGGACCAAGCTCGGCGCCAATATCCGCGCCCTGGGCGGCAACCCGGAATCCCTGACTTTAGCCGGTGTCAATCCCGGAAGATCCCTGATCAAGGCCTATGCCTTTGCCGGCTTCCTGACCGGTGTCGCCGGTCTGATGATGCTCTGCCGTGTCGAATCCGGACAGCCGATCGTCGCCAACGGCCTCGAATTCCAGTCTGTCGCGGCAACAGTTCTCGGCGGAACTTCCTTAAGACATGGTAAAGGCAATGTGACCGGTACGATCTTAGGCGTTCTGCTGATCCAGGTCATTCAGAACGGTCTGAATATCTGCGGTGTTCCGGCGATCTACCAGAGCGTATCCACAGGCGGTATCGTTCTGGCAGCGATCATCGTCAACGCGCTGATCACCAGCCGCAAGGCGAAAGCATAGAAAGGGGAAAGATCATGGAAAAATTCAAACAGGCAATCAAAGAATCGACCGCATTTTACAGCCTGATCGGACTTGTCGTCCTGGTCATCCTGTCCTCGATCATCGCCCCGAACTTCCGTACCATCAACAATATGATCACGATCTTCCGTCAGGCTTCGCTGCTGCTGATCCTCTCATCGGGTCTTACAGCGGTACTGCTGACAGGCACGATGGACCTTTCCGTCGGCGCGACAGCAGGTCTTGTCGGTTGCGTCGTTGCCCAGCTCATCAAGAGCAGCATCTCCGTTCCGGTCGCGGCTCTGATCGGTATCCTGATCGGTGTCGTCATCGGTCTGATCAACGGTACGCTGGCCGGTATCCTGCCGGGCTTCATCGCGACCTACGGCACCAACTGGGTCATTGCCGGTCTTGGTATCGCGATCATGCGCGGACAGGTCATTTATGATCTGCCGCCGTCCTTCACCTTCCTGGGTGTAGGCTATGTCGGTCCGATCCCGATCCTGGTCATCTTCGCTTTGATCGTCGTGGCGATCCTGTATGTCCTGCTGACAAAGACAACGCTGGGACGCAGGATCTACCAGTACGGTTCGAACCCGGTCGCGGCGGAATACTCCGCTGTTCCGACAAGACGCATCGTATTATCCGCATTCGTTATCTGCTCCGTCTGCGCGGCTTTCGCCGGCATGCTGATGACAGCACGTCTGAATGCGGCGGATGCGGCAATGGGTGACACCTACGGTCTGCAGACGGTTGCGGCTGCTGTTATCGGCGGCACATCCCAGAAAGGCGGCGAAGGCGGCGTCTTAGGTACGATCGCCGGCGCGCTGATCCTGACGATCGTCGTCAACGTCATGAACCTTACGGGAATTCCGGCACAGGCACAGGGCCTGATCATCGGTTCCGTCATCGTTATCATGGTCCTGATCGATACTGTTACCAGAAAACGTCAGGAAAACAAAATCGATTAACAAAGAGTTAATAAAGGAGGAAAAAACTCATGAACTATAAGATCACACCACTGAACACAGGCTTCATCCCGACAAAACCGCTCGAGTACCACTACCATTTCTCCTGCAAACCTTACTTAAAGGATGTCAAAGATGAACCGGTACCGCTTCCGGACTTCACATTCCTGCTCGAAGGCGAAGACGGAACTCTGATCATGGTCGATACAGGTATGGCCTGGACAGACCGCGCCAATAAATACCATCACAAGGGATCCTGGCAGAGAGAAGGTATCGATGATATCGAATCCAAGCTGAAATCCGTAGGCCATACACCGGCTGAGATCGATATCGTCCTCTTCACACATCTGCACTGGGACCATGTCTTCTATCTTGAAAAATTCACCAAGGCCCGTTTCATCGTCAACAAGAAGGAATGGGAATACGCTCACAATCCGGTTCCGCTCCACTTCAAGAGCTATGAACGTCCGATCATCGCCAAAGACGGCGACGTCGTCGTTGCACCGTTCGATCAGGAAGGCGTTAAGGAACGCTTCGAGTTCGTTGAAGGCGAATGCGAGATCGTCCCCGGCATCAGCGTATACGAAAGCTTCGGTCACTGCCCGGGTCATCAGACCATCGTTGTTCAGACAAAGAACGGCCCGTACTACTGCGTGGGCGACTCCGTCTTCGTAATGGGCAACATCGATACCACTCCGGAGGTTGAAGCGAACCTGCATTACGATATCCTTCCTCCGGGACGTTACGTTGATATCGTCGCTTCCTGGCTGACGATCCGTGACACACTGCGCCGCTGCAAAGAAGCAGGCGTTGATCCGCATAAGCACCTGCTGCTCGCGCATGACTACGGACTTTCCGATTACTGCGACGAGTACGAAAAGGAAAACGGCAAACTGCCGGTCTTCGGAGAATAAAATCAATACTGTGGTATCATGAAGACCTGTGAATGGTCTTCATGATACTTTATAATGGAGTTTAATATGAAAACGATAGCGATCATTGAAAGCTGTGATACGAAATACAGAGAAGCGCAGTACATTAAGGAGCTGGTGGAAAAAGAGGGGATGACGGGTCTTGTCATCGACGTCGCCACCGGTCCTTATCCTTCCTACAATTTTGATGTATCGCGCGAAGAGATCGTCCGGGTGAAGGGCAAGGAATGGAAGGAGCTCGAACCCAGAAGCAAAGGCGAAAAGATCGAGTTCATGCGCGAAGCCGTTACCGCCTATGTCCGCAAGCTCTATGACGAAGGCAGGATCGACGGTGTCGTCTCGATCGGCGGCCTCCAGAATACGGTCATGGCGACTTCCGCCATGCGCAGCCTGCCGATCGGTTTCCCGAAAGTCATGGCTACAACGATCGCCTGCGGCAGAAAGACCTTTGATCCCGTCGTCGGCGAAAAGGATGTTGTCGTGATCCCGGCGATCTGCGATTTCACCGGCCTTAACCTCGTCACGAGACAGGTCATTGCCAACGCGACTGCCTGCTGTATCGGCATGGTCAAGACTGCCGGACATGTCCTGAAAAAGGGAGACAGACCGGTCGTCGGCGTCACCCTGATGGGGATCACCAATACCGGCGCCTGCGCCGCGATCGATGAACTGGAACGCTGCGGTATCGAAGCCCTGGGTTTCCACGCCACCGGTGTCGGCGGACCGACGATGGAGCAGATGGCGGAAGACGGACTGATCGACGGTATCCTGGATCTGACGGTCCATGAGATCACCGAGGAACATTTCGGAGGCGGTTTCTCCTATGGCGAGAACGCCAAGATCCGCATCCGCAAGAGCGTAGCTGCCAAAGTCCCGCTGGTGGTCAGTGTCGGCGGCATCGATTTCATTGATTTCGCGCCGTCGGAATTCCCACCGCGCATGGAAGAACGCAAATACATGATGCATAACGCCACGATGGCCCACATCAAACTGCTGCCGGATGAAGTTGAGGAAGCTACCCGCAGCTACCGTGAACGTCTGGCGGCGATCGATTATCCGGTCAAAGTACTATTACCGACAGACGGTATGCGTCATAATACCCGTAAAGGCGAGGAACTCTACTGGCCGGAAGTGGATGAAGCCATCCTCTCCGGCATCCGCAGCATCGAGAATCCCAATCTTGAGTTCATCACGATCGAAGGAAATCTCGATACCAGGGAGTGGGGGATCCAGGCCGCTCACTATATGATCGATGAATTAGTGGAAAAAGGCGTGATCCGCAAGGAAGATCACAACTACGAGGAGGAATAAACATGGAAGAAAGACTTATCCCGATCTGCGAACAGCTGGTCGAAGCCTGCAAAAGAGCGTATGCCCGCGGCATTCAGATGAACAGCGGCGGCAACGTCAGCGCCCGTGTTCCCGGTGAGGAACTGATGATCGTCAAGGCCAGCGGCAGCTCGTTTGCCGACAGCACCGTTGACGGTTTCGTCATTACCGATTTTGACGGCAACAAGGTCGCCGGCGAAGGCAAGCCGACCAGAGAAGCATTACTGCACGGTCTGATCTACCGCTTATGCCCGAATGTCAACGCGGTCGTTCATACACACGCACCCTACAGCATCGCCTATTCTGTAGCGAAGAAGCCGCTTGTCCGTGTCACCTGGCATTCCCAGCTGAAGATGAACGCGGACCTGCCGACACTGGATGTACCGGCACCGATGGTCCGTCCGGAATACTTCTACATGGTCGAGGAAGTTCTCAAGGAAAATCCGGAATTACCGGGATTCCTGCTCGTCGATCACGGACTGGTCGCCATGGGAAAAGATCCGATCAATGCGGAACATACAGCTGAGCTGATCGAAGAGACAGCGATGGTCACCATCCTGCGCGCAGCTGTCACCAAGATGGGTTTATAAGGCTTATAAATAAGGAACAAATATAGTAAAATTAATATATGCGTATCACAATGCAGGAAAACCCGGAAGGACTGTTCCAGAAGAACGCTCTTTCCGAACAAGTTATCGATATCCTGATGGGATGGATCATGGAGGGGAAGCTTCAGATGGGCGACCGTCTGAACGCCAATGACCTCGCCAAGACCCTCGGTGTCAGCCGTATGCCGGTAAGAGAAGCTCTGCTCGACCTTGAAAAACGGGGTCTCGCGGAGTCGATCCCGTATGTAGGCATGCGCCTGGTCAAGCTTTCCGAAGAGGATATCCGGCAGATCTACATGGTAAGAAGGGCGTTGGAACCGATCGCGGCCCGTTTCGCCTGCCATAATGTGACGGATAAGGATATCGCGGAGCTTGAGGACATACACCAGGAATACGAACGTCTGATATGGGATCCTGCATCCAGTCCGATCGACACATATCAGCAGAACCGCCGTTTCCATTTTGCCATCTACAAGCTTGGCAAGCTGGACCGCGTGAACGCTCTGATCGAACAGGTCTGGGACAACCTGGCTTTCTTCAAACTCATCTTCGGGCACAGCCTGCTCGATACCGATGAGTCAAAACGCAGGATCGTCCAGGTGCACCGCAATTACCTTGATGCCCTGATCGCCAGGGACGAAGACAGGATCTTTGATCTGTTCGCGGACAATCTGAGCCGCCGTCTTTCCGACCTGCCGTATTATGTCGATGCCTATACGCACGATCAGAAAAAACCAAGATCAGCCGGCGAGCCTGCCGGTCTGACCTTGCAGGAAAAGATGTAAACGGTCATTGCGAAACATGACCATTCTTCGTAGGAGCAGTCTTTTATAGACCAGGAGGGAAAAACCATGAAGATCGCTATCGGATGTGATCCAAACGCCGAAGAGGCAAAACAGCAGCTCATCGAATTCATCAACAAGAAGAATCTTGGCGACGTTACCGATTTTGGTTCCGAAGATGTTATCTATCAGCATACCGCTGCAGCTGTAGCGGAAGCAGTCGCCAGAGGCGAATATGACCGCGGTGTCTTATTATGCGGTACCGGCATCGGTGTCTCGATCGCTGCCAATAAGGTCAAGGGCGCATACGCCGCTCTGATCTCCGACGTATACTCCGCAAAAAGAGCACGTCTCAGCAACGACGCCAACATCGCCTGCTTAGGCGCTTTCACGACCGGCAACAAGCTCAGAGAAGAGCTCATCGAAGCCTTCCTGACCAACGAGTTCGTTCCGGGCTGCGCTTCCCAGCCGAAAGTTGATGCTTACCACGAATACGACGAAAACCGCAAATAAGATGGCAAAGAAACTTTACTTCGGCAGCAATCTCAAGATGTATAAGAACACTGCCGATACAGTCGCTTATCTCAAGGCGCTCGAAGAGAAGACGAAGGATATCCCGAACATCCAGATGTTCATCATTCCTTCCTATACGACTCTTGAAAGAGCCAGCGAAGCAGTCGACCACAACAACATCCTGATCGGTGCCCAGAACATGTGCTGGGAGGATCAGGGACAGTTCACCGGCGAGATCTCCCCGCTGATGTTGAAGGAACTGGGTCTTGACCTCGTCATGATCGGCCATTCCGAAAGAAGACATGTCTTCGGAGAGACCGATGTCGAGGAGAATAAAAAAGTCCTCGCTTCCCTGAAGCACGGATTCAAGACGCTGTTATGCATCGGCGAGACAGCGGAAGAGAAGAACTTCGGGATCAGTGCCGAGGTCCTGCGCACACAGCTGAAAGTCGGTCTCCACGGCGTCGAGGAGAAAGACCTCGACAAGGTCTGGGTCGCCTATGAACCGGTCTGGTCGATCGGTGTCAACGGCACACCGGCCAAAGCCGACTATGCGGAAGAGATGCATAAGGAGATCAAGAAGTGCCTGAATGAGCTCTTCGGCAAAGCTTCGAAGAACATTCCGGTCCTTTACGGCGGCAGCGTCAATCCGACCAACGCGGATGAGCTGATCGTTCAGAAGCATATTGACGGTCTGTTCACCGGCAGAGCTGCCTGGGATGCAGAGAAATTCGATCTTCTGATCCGTCAGGCGCTGAAAGCCTACGCCAAGAAAGATTAAAGAAAAAAGGCAGAACCGGGGAAAAGGTGACGTGAAAACGTTTCCTTACCCCGGTTTTTTCTATGCAGGGAAAGCCGCTGTTTTTTCGAAAAATTCATAATAATAATGCGTGACCGCTTCCGAAGTTTTGTATATACTAATGACATGTCTGATTATAAACTGGGTTTCGGGCTGTTTATTGGCCTGTATTTTATTGATTACATCTTCGGCATGGTGTCTTTCGGGCAGATCGAGCTGATCGCGGTCGCCCGCATGCTGGCAATCTCTTTTTCGGTAGCGATGATCTTTTCTTTCCTGATCCGGAAGCTTCCGGAAAAGGCCAAGCTGCTGCTGAGCTTCGTACTGCTTCTGCTGTTTGCCTTCTACGCATTCCTGGAGATGCAGTTCAATAATTTCCTGAACGGTTACTACAGCTTCCAGAACGTCGCTGACGGCGGATTCCGGGTCGGTGTCTTTGCCTGGTATTTCATCAAGACGGCAAAGCCGCAGTATTTCCTGACCTTCCTGGTCCCGCTGCTGTTCCTTCTGTTCAACTTTAAAAACAAAGGCGCTGGCAAAGTGTCACTGAAGACCTTCGTCTTCTCGCTGATCGTCTTCGCCGTCGTGATCTTCACGCTGCCTTTTGGCTCACATAATTATGAAAATGCTGTCCGCAACCAGGATAACTTTGATTTCATCGTGCGTGAGACCGGTGTGAACACCTTCTTCTTTGAAGATCTGCGCGCTGTGTTTGTCGGCAAGGATGAGACACTCGTGATCGAGGAAAGCACGGATCCTGAAGAGACTGCGGAAGCAACCCCGGAAACGACCGCGACACCGGAGACCGTCATTGAGAAGGATCCGCTGATCCGTGACTTCGATGACAGCCGCTGGAAAGCGGATATGGAAAAGGAGACCGATGAGACCGTCAAGTCGATCGACCAGTATCTGCTGAGCCGCAAGATCGAGGAACGCAACGAGAAGACCGGGATCTACGAGGGCTATAACTTCATCTACTTCCTGGTCGAATCGATGGACTATGTCGGCATCGATCCGGTGCTGACACCGACGATCTATAAGATGATGACCGAAGGCTACCGGTTCCCCAACCATTACACGCCTGTCTTCAGCTGCGGCACCGGCGATTCAGAGCTCGTCTCCATGACTTCCATGATGCCGTACGGTTCTGCCTGCACGGTCTACAGCGCGACACCGAACGATCTGAACAACTCGATGGCCGCCTTATTCAAGCGCGCCGGTTACGATACCTTCTCCTTCCACAACTGGGACGACCAGTTCTATAACCGCACCGAACTGCATGAATCCTACGGCATCGATGTCTATAAGGATATCGAAGACCTCGACATCCCGATCGTACAGGGCTGGCAGTCTGACAATGTTTTAATGGAACAGGCGATCCCGGATTTCATCCATTCGGATAAATTCTTCACCTTCATCGTCACCTCGACCATGCACTGGCCGTATGACGAAGGTTCCTATTACGGTAACTACTATCTGGAAGAGATCAATAAGGTCCATCCGGATTACCCGATCGAACTGAAGCGTTTCATCAGCAAGACCATGGAATTCGACAAGTCGCTGGCGACTCTGCTGGCAGCGCTCGAGGAAGAGGGCAAGCTCGACAATACCGTGATCTGCTTCTGGCCGGATCATCACCCCTTCAATCTCGATTACGGCGTGATCCGTTCCTATACCCAGAACGTCGACCGTTACGGGACCCACGGTTTCTATAAATCCCCGCTGATCCTCTACAATGCCGCCACCCCGAGCGAGACGGTGGAGGATGTCTGCTCGACCTTCGACCATGTGCCGACGATCGCCAATCTCTTCGGTCTGAATTATGATCCGCGTCTTTATATGGGATCCGATATCTTCGGCGGAAACACGCGTGTCATGTTTGCCAACGGTGACTGGATCAGCGACGAAGGCATCTATACGGTCTCCGACGGCACGTTCAACGCCTTTGAGGGAAAGAGCCTGAGCGAGGGCGAGATCGAAAAGAATTCGACGGAAGTCCGCAACCTGATCCGTGTCGGCCGGGCGATCGTGGATACCGACTATTTCCATCTGCGCAACTACATCACCGATCCGGTCGAAAAAGAATAAAAGAGAACACTAAAAAAACCGTCTGTCCTGCAGAACTTCCGCAAAACAGACGGTTTTATTATTAGTCGGGTCGTTTTCCCATCCGGCGGTATTTGCCGGGGTCATAAAGCGGAACGAGAGACAGTGCTGCGTCGTATTCGGCACCGCCGCTTGCGATCGTGTAATGCGAGCCGGTGATCGCGTATTCCGGACGGACATACCCCAGTGCCGTGCTGTGATCTGTTCCGGGAGTGAGCGAGCCGCTGGTGACGTAACCGATCTCTTTACCGTCGCTGAAGATCGGGTCGCCTGTTTTCATTTCAACGATCCCGTCGACCCTGAACCAGACCAGGGTCTTGGTGACACCGTTCCGGATCACTTCCTTAAGCGCCTGCTGTCCGTTGAAGTCATTGGTCTTATTGAGCTTGACGGTCCAGCCGATACCGGCTTCAAACGGGTTTATGGTCTTGTTGTGTTCATTTCCGACAAGGATCATTCCGGCTTCCTGCCGCAGGCTTTCAAGCGCGAGCTGTCCGCAGGGCACGATCCCTTCTTCTTTTCCCGCTTCCATCAAGGTCTCCCACATTCTCTTCCCGAATCCGGAATCGAAATGCAGCTCGTAGCCGAATTCTCCGGTAAAGCCGATCCGCGCGATCGTGCAGTCGATCCCGCCGACCACGCCTTTTTTGAAGGTATAGAATTTGAATCCGAGATCGACATTCGTCAGTTTCTCCAGGATCTTTCGCGAAAGCGGCCCCTGCAGCGCGAGCGTTGTCCACTGATCGGTGATGTTTTGCAGTTCAATTTCGAATGCCGCCGCATTCTTTTCAAGCCAGGCATAATCGGATTCATCTCCGCTGATGAACATATATTCGTTCTCGCCGGTGTGCCAGACGGTACCGTCATCGATCATATTGCCTTTTTCGTCCGGGATCGCCGTGTAACGGATCCCGCCGATACCGAGAGAGGTGAAGTCGTTCGTGAAAACTTTCTGGATGAAAGCGAATGCGCCCGGTCCTTTGATCGTAGCCACTGCCATGTAATCGAGGTCACACAGGCTCGCTCTGGTTCTGGTGCCAATATACTCTTCTGCGTGTCCGGTCGCGTACTCTGTGGGAAGCCAGTAGCCGAATAATTCCGCCATCCTGGCTCCATAGCTGATTCCGACATCATAAAATGGTGTCTTTTTTGACATGGTAAGATCCTCCGTTTCCATTATGTTCACTGCATGGATGAACTGATCTCATTTTTGTATCGGCCGGCTGGAAAACAATTGACGAATGCGGGGAAATCATAAACTATTTTACGCATCCGCCCCTTTTGTGCAGTACGGTTTTTCTTTGCGTCTTTCTGCTGAATAAGAAACAGCATTATAATGTAAGTATGAGAAACAGTTTGAAGAGCGCGGCCGTCCTCTGGGTGGAATCCGGGCTGACAGGAGACTATGAAGTATGGTCCTTCGGGGACGCTCCCGATGAGCTGGCTTATTTAGTGCTTTCCGGAAAGAAGACGGCGACGAGCTCCGCCTATGAGTGTTATCTCGCGGAAGGCGAGAAGATCCCGCAGGAAGGAGAATACAGTGTGATCACCGATTCTTCCGATGAAGCTGTATGCATCATCCGGGATACCCGGATACGGATCGTGCCTTATAAAGACATCGACGCGGAGCATGCGTATAAAGAAGGTGAGGACGACCGTTCGCTCGCCAGTTATCGCTCGGTCCATGCGCCTTTCTTTGAGCAGGAGCTTGCGCTGTGCAAGAAGGATTTCAGTGAAGACAGTCTGATCGTGCTGGAGGAGTTCGAACTGGTCCGGCCGAAACTGTATATGCGGGCTTTAAATATCAGAGACGCGGAAGCGGAACACAGGGCTTTCAACAACATTCCTACCGAGAACGGCTTTAAGAATCCTTTCTATGGGCAGGATCTTGAGACATTCCGCAATGTCACGATCCCGCAGCTGATCAACGAGTCCGAAGGAATCAATCTAAAGAAGGACCATGTTCCGCAGACTTACTTCATGTTGTGGCGGGAGCAGGAGATCGTCGGGATCTTTAAGGTCCGTCACTATCTGAATGAGATCACCCGCACCGGTTCCGGTCATATCGGCTATGCGATCGTTCCGGCATACCGCAACCGCGGTTATGCGAGATACGGACTGGAACTGGCGATAAAAGAGCTGAAGAAGATGCCGGACTTCCCGGAAAAGGAAGTCTATCTCAGCTGCTACAAAAGCAACCCGGCATCGCTGAAAGTCATGTTGAAGAACGGAGCGTATATCGCTCATGAAGATCAGTGGCGCTATTTCGCGCGTATTCCGGTCAGGATGAAGGAGAAAGAAGATGGAATTCAGAGAGATCGTTCGTAAAAAACAGATATTGAGCAAAGAGGAGTGTATCGCGATCCTGAAAGAGGAACCGCGCGGTGTGCTTTCTGTCTATGGTCTTGAAGGCTATCCTTACGGTATGCCGATCAACCACTACTATGACGAGGAAAGCGGGAATATCTATTTCCACGGCGGAAAGAGCGGTCATAAGATCGACGCCATGCGAAAAGATGATCGTGTGTCCTTCTGTGTCTATGATCAGGGTTACCGCCGGGAAGGCGAATGGGCTTTGAATATCCGGAGCGTGATCGTTTTCGGTCACATCGAATTCGTTGAAAGTCTCGAGGAGACCGAAAGGATCTCAAGAGCTCTTTGTTACAAGTTCACGGATGACGAGGAATATATCCGCACGGAGATCGAGAAGTCACTGAAAGGAACTCTGTGCTTCAAACTCGTTCCGGAGCATATCTCCGGCAAGATCGTCAACGAGTCCTGATCTGATCAAAGGGGAACCATGCAGAAAAGAGCCGGTCTTCGCCGAAGCCTCATTATTCTGATCATTCTGCTGATCCCTGTGCTGTGGAAGGGGACAGTCGATTTCGTCTGCCGGAACAACTATAAAGATCCTTTTGATGTCGCGGAATTCGACCGTGAACATCATACGTCCTTTGCCGCAAAGGAGCCTTTCTGTTCCCGGAACATCGACTACGCGTTCCCGTTCTTTTTCAGGGAATACCGCTACCTCCAGTTCCAGGATCTTGCGGAATATCCTTTCACCTCGCTGCGCGTTTACGAGCAGGAGATGACGATCCCGAAGGATGAGCGGCCGCACTGGCGGGTCGCGGAAACCGAGATCGATGTGGAAGGTCTGAATGTCCATGTCGGACTTTACCGTGCCGGGATCGGTGATTCCGGACCGGACGGGAACGAATACAATCCCGCTTTCAAATACTGGTTCAGCAGGGACGGATACTTCTATGTGGGATTCATCGACTATAACGAAGCGATGCGCCGGATCCCGCATGAGCTGAGCGCGGAAGATCTCGCGTATGTCCGCAAGAATATCGAACTGCTGTTCTTCTCCTAAATATACAATGCATAAAAAAGAGGCTGTCACATGACAGCCTCTTTCGATAGCGTTGATTACTGTTTCTTGTTGGAATCTTCGAAGGGCGCTTCCTCGACCTTGTCGACCGATGCGGTAAGCGGATCGAGATCATCCGGTCCGGTCATCTTGCCGCCGTTGACGGTGAGGTTCGTCAGGATGCCGGCGATCAGAGCGGTTGCTAAAGCGGTGATGGTGAGCAGAGGTCCGCCGGTCGCCGGGTTCGTACCGAAGGTCAGGGACAGTCCGCCGATGCCGACGACTAAGATCGCGGAGACAACGAAGAGGTTCTTGTTGTTGCCGAGGTCAACATGCTTGATCATCTGCAGACCGGAGACAGCGATGAAACCGTACAGAGCGACACAGGCGCCGCCCATAACGCATTTCGGGATCGTGTTGATGACTGCGACGAACGGTGTGAAGAAGCTCAGCAGCATGCAGCCGATGGCGGCTGTGAAGATCGTGGAAGTGGATGCGTTGCCGGTGATGGCGACACAGCCGATGGATTCACCGTAAGTGGTATTCGCGGCACCGCCGAAGAAACCGCCGACGATGGAGCCGAGACCATCACCCATTAAAGTGTTGCCGAGACCCGGATCATTGATCAGGTCGCGGTTGATGATGTTGCCGAGGTTCTTATGGTCAGCGATGTGCTGAGCCAGTTCGACGACAGCGATCGGGACGAAGGTCAGAGCGATGTTGCCAAGCGCTGCGCCGTCGATCGGAAGGACGTTGGCTGGTGTTTCGGTCAGCGCCTTAACGAAGACGAACTTCGGAAGATCAACGATCGAGGTGAGGCCGAAAGGTACGAACGCGTCGACGAAGGGCTGGAAGCTCATGACCTGCAGTCCTTCGATACCGGCAGCTTTGCCGATCAGGGTCAGGACGAGAGAGACGATGTAGCCGATGCCGACACCGACGATAAAGGGGATCAGTTTGATGTTCTTGCTGCCGTGAACGGAAGCGTAAACGATCGCCAGGAAGGTCAGGAAACCGATCAGGATGGTCAGCAGGCTGTAGGTCGCGCCGCCGTTGGTGGACATCCAGCCGGTAGCCGTACCGGAAAGGGAAAGACCGATGAGAGTGACGATCGGGCCGATGATGACAGTGGGCATGAGTTTGTTGACCCAGTCAGCACCGACAGCCTTGATAACGAAGGCGATGACAACATAGACGAGACCGGCGAACAGGATGCCGAGGATGACGCCCCAGTAACCGTAGTTCATGCCGATGATCGCCGCGTAGGCACCTAAGAAGGTGAAGGATGAACCTAAGAAGACCGGGCTCTTTTTCTTGGAACAGAAGAGATAGACGATCGTTCCGATACCGGCGCCGAACAGAGCTGCCGCCGGATCGAAGCTCAGAGTGGAACCGTCGCTCATTGCGTAGCTGCTCATCAGCATCGGCACGAGCAGAGTAGCGGCCATGATGGCGATCATCTGCTGGAAGGCGAAGATCAGGTTCTGCGTAAATGAAGGTTTGTCGTTGACGTCGTAGATCAGTTTCATACGTGTTTCCTCCTGTTTGCCCCGGTTATAATAAAAAACCTTGTCCGGAGACAAGGCAAGCATGCGAAGTAGCGACTGAATCCAGCCTATGACCGCCGCGCATCTTACCAATATCTCGTATTGGCCTTAAAGATAGCCGTGCAACTATAAAAAGTCTATCGGTTAGATCCGTCTTTGTCAATAAGGGTGGCTTCCAAAAGGTCGATTTCCTCCTCGTTGAAGACCGGGTATCCGTTCTTCAGGAAGAGCGAAGCCGCTGTCCCGTTTCCGGGGATCAGGGTGCCGCTGAAAGTGCCGTCATAGATCCTGCCTTTGCCGCAGGAAGGGCTTTTGGCTTTTAAAAGCACCGCATCCGCCTGATTGATCTCAGCGACATGCAGAGCGATCTCCGCGCCGCGCAGATACTGCTCGCTGACGTCGGCCCCGACCTTATTGATCACTTTTCCGTCGATGATCTCGGCCGGCGGACGGGGCGTGGAAAGGCCGCCGTTCTGTTCCGGGCAGACGGGGATCAGGGTGTGCTTCTCCGCGAGCTTCAGGACTCTTTCGTTGGGACAGGACTTGCCGTCGTAACGGCAGGGGATGCCCAGCAGACAGCCGCTGACAATGATCCTGCTCATGAAAGCTTCTCCTGGATCTCGACGTTGGTGAGACCGTCAGCGGTATTGAAATGGACATTGATCACTTCGTTGTTGGAAGTCGGGACATTTTTGCCGACATAGTCCGGACGGATCGGCAGTTCACGGTGACCGCGGTCAACGAGCACAGCCAAAGAGACCTTTGCCGGGCGTCCGAGGTCGAATAAGGCTTCGATCGCGGCTCTGACTGTCCGGCCGGTATAAAGGACATCGTCGGCCAGGATGATATGCATGCCGTCCACGGAAAAAGGCAGGTCTGCTTTCTGCAGCTGCGGATTGTCCGCGATCTTTTCGAGATCGTCACGGTAATACTTGATATTGATGGAGCCTAACGGCAGTTCGATGCCGGTGTTCCTGCGGATATTGTTGCGCAGGATCTCCGCCATCGGGACCCCGCGGGTTTCGATACCGACCAGCGCAAGTCTGCTGGTATCCGGGTTCTTTTCGATGATCTCATAGGATAAACGCATCAGCGTCCTTTGCACGGTCGCTTCATCCATCAGCTGGACTTTCGTCTTTAAAGTGATCTTGTCTGTCATGCCTTCATTTTACAAGAAAGTGCGTTACCGTCAACGAAAAGAAACGTGTTAAGATTAAAAAAAGAAAAGAGGCCATGATTATGGAAGACTTTGCGAAAAATGTAATCAGTTTTGAAGATCATCCCTTAGTTGCACACAAGATCACCAAACTCCGTGACATCAACACAGGATCCAAGGAATTCAGTGAGATCATCACCGAACTGACGATCCTGATGGGCTATGAAGCTCTCAAGGATCTTAAGACCAGAGAGATCGAAGTGGAAGCTCCGCTGACGACAATGAAATCCCCTGTTCTGGCAGAGACCTTTACGATCGTTCCGATCCTGCGCGCAGGTCTTGGCATGGTCGATGGTCTGAAGACCCTGCTTCCGACCGCAAGAGTCGGTTATGTCGGACTCTACCGTGATCAGGAGACCCTGCAGCCGGTCACCTATTACTTCAAGATGCCGGTCGATGCGGAGAATGATCCGGCGATCATCGTCGATCCGGCGCTGGCTACCGGAGGCAGTATCGCCACAACGATCAAATATCTCAAGGAAACCGGCTACAACAAGATCAAGGTCATGTCGATCTTCGCTTCCGATGTCGGTGTTAAGCTGATCTATGACCAGTATCCGGATGTTAAGATCTATACCGCGATGTATATCCCCGGCGGCCTCAATGAAGACGGCTTTATCGTTACCGCGGCCGGCGATATCGGCGACCGTCTGAACGGTACCTACGGCTACAAGAACGCCAGACCGGCGAAACCGTGATGAAGCTCTGGCTGAAACGGATCGCTGTTCTGCTCGTTGTGCTTTTCATGTTTCTGATGATGATCCCCTGGAGGAGGTAAGATGCAGATCCTTTGTTATGAAAAATGCGGAACCTGTAAAAAGGCTTTGAAATGGCTGAAAGACAACGGGATCGGTATCCCGGTCCGTCCGATCAAGGAAGAAAATCCCTCGAAGGAAGAGCTGCGCGAATGGCAGAAGCGCAGCGGTCTGCCGCTGAATAAATTCTTCAATACCAGCGGTAAGCTATACCGCGAATATGAGCTCAGCAAAAAGCTGCCGCAGATGAGTGAAGAGGAGATGCTCGATCTGCTTGCCTCGGACGGCATGCTGGTGAAGCGGCCTATTCTTGTCAGTGAAGAGAAAGTCCTTGTCGGATTCAGGGAAAGCGAGTACGCGGAAACGCTGCTCTAAAGCACGCATATAGAAAGAACCAGAGAAGAGGAAATATGGTTTTTCCTCTTCTTTTCTTTTTCTTCACAGCGGGGAAAAAAGGTGATCCTGTACCATATAGTTGACACTGGAAGAGATTATGAGACCCTCGTCAAATAGATCGTTTATCAGAGAGCCTCGTCTTTTTCAATGTTTTCCTGTACAATAATGTGCGATGAAAAAGAACACAAATGAACCAAAACCGATCGCCTATACCCACCAGTGGAAGGTCGCGAGAAGCGCGGCCCTTTTGGAGTACCTTCTGGCGAAGCTCGATCTGTCACGCAACAGCGTAAAGAATCTTCTGGGCGGCCATAAGGTCCTGGTAAACGGATCGGTCGTAACCAAATTCGATTATCCTCTGGCAAAGGACGATGAAGTCAAGATCGCCAAGAATCCGGTCCGCGATGACCTGCAGAAGACCAAGGCGGGACCAAAGGCGGAAAACCGCTCCCCGTTTAAGAAATGGATCATCTATGAAGATGACGAATTCCTCGCCATCAACAAGCCTTCCGGACTGCTTTCGGTGGAATCCGACAAGAACCGTGAATCGGCTTACAGCTATGCTTCCGCTTATCTGAAGGCAAAAGATCCCAAGGCCAGACCGTATATCCTGCATCGTATCGATAAAGACACTTCCGGTGTCCTGGTCTTCGCGAAGGATATCAAACTGCATTCCATGCTGAAGATGCACTGGAACGAGGATATCAAGCTGCGCAAATACATCGCTGTCGTCTCCGGCAGGATGCCGCAGAAGGAAGACAGGATCATCTCCTATCTGAAAGAGAACGTCAACAATCTCGTCTATGTCTCTGAAGACAGAGGCGGAAAGAAGGCGGTCACCAATTACAAGGTGCTGAAAGAGAATGCCCGCTACTCGATGCTGGATGTCGCGATCGAGACGGGAAGAAAGAACCAGATCCGTGTTCAGCTTGAAAGTCTCGGTCATCCGGTGATCGGAGATGAGAAATACGGTGAAGGGGAAAACCCGATCGGACGCCTCGGTCTGCACGCTTCCGAACTGATCTTCATTCACCCGGTGACGAAACAGAAGATCTCACTGATCGCGCCGGTCCCGAAAGAATTTAACAAACTGTTCTGACCGCTCAAAAGCGGTCTTTCTTTCGGTCATTCCGCTTGCAAAGAAGCACCTGATAAGTATTATTGAAAGAGTACAAAAAGGAGAAAAGAATGATCTCAAGCGATACCTGGACATTACTGGCAGAATCCTTCTGGAAGATCCTGCTGCCCGGCTTAAAAATGACGATCCCGCTGACCGTCCTTTCTTTCGGCCTGGCTCTGGTGATCTCGATCCTGGTGGCTCTGATCCAGTTTGCGAATGTTCCTGTGCTGAAGCAGATATCGCGTTTCTATATCTGGATCATTCGCGGCACACCGCTGCTCGTACAGCTCTATGTCGTCTTCTTCGGCCTCCCGAGTGTCGGGGTCATGATCGAAGCTTTTCCGGCAGCCGTTCTGGTGCTTGGTATCAATGAAGGCGCCTATTGCGCGGAGACGATGCGTTCCGCCCTGGAAGCCGTTCCCTCAGGACAGATGGAAGCAGGTTACTGTTCCGGACTGAACTATGTTCAGATCATGCGTCACGTCGTGCTGCCGCAGGCATTCCGCACCGCGGTACCGCCGCTTTTCAACTCCCTGATCTCAATGGTCAAGAATACTTCCTTGGCAGCGAACATCACCGTCGTTGAGATGTTCATGGCGACCCAGCGTATCGTCGGCCGCACCTACCGGGCGATGCCTCTTTACCTTGAAGTTGCCTTCATCTATCTGATCTTCTCAACGGTCCTGACCTGGCTACAGCGCTACTTTGAAAAACGTTTGAACGCGTACGGAGGGCTCCGCTAATGGCAATGCTGGAGATCAAAGGGATCCGCAAGACATTCGGGGATCTCGAAGTCCTGAAAGATATCAGTTTTAAAGTCGAAAAGGGAGATGTCATCTCTGTTCTCGGTCCGAGCGGTTCCGGCAAGACAACGCTTTTGCGCTGTATGAACTTCCTGGAAACAGCTGACGAAGGCACCATGATCTTCGACGGGGAAGAGTTCAAACTGAACGGCATATCCAAAGCCGACCAGGCGCGTATCCGCCGCAAGACCGGCTTTGTATTCCAGAACTACAACCTGTTCCTGAATAAGACAGCTCTGGAGAACGTGACGCTCGGCCTGACAGCGGGCAGAAAGATCCCGAAAGAGCAGGCAGAGAAGAAGGGTCTCGAAATGCTGGAAAGAGTCGGCATGTTAGATCGTGCAGGCTATTATCCCAATCAGCTTTCCGGCGGCCAGCAGCAGCGTGTGGCGATCGCCCGCGCCCTGGCAGCGGATCCCGAGATCATCTATTTCGACGAACCGACTTCCGCGCTCGATCCGGAACTGATCGGCGAGGTGCTGAATGTCATGCGCGATCTGGCGAACGAAGGCATGACGATGGTCGTCGTTACACATGAAATGGGCTTTGCCCGCAATGTATCCTCACGCGTTGTCCTGATGGAGAACGGCGTGATCGTAGAAGAAAACAGCGCGAAAGAATTCTTTGAGAATCCGAAAGAGGAAAGGACAAAGGAATTCCTTCGTTTGAAGAAAGAAGAAAGGGAATAGGAGGACAAGAAAATGAAAAAGTTATTACCCTTACTGCTGGCTCTGCTGATGATCGTAACCTTCGCAGGCTGTTCATCCAATGCTCCAAACAACGCAGACGCAGCAAACAAAGATCATCTTGCCCGTATTCAGGAAGCCGGTAAACTGGTCGTTGCCATGGAAGGCAACTGGAGTCCATGGACATACCATGATGAAAAGACCAACGAACTGGTTGGCTTTGATGTTGAGCTCGCTGCCGCGATCGCCGAGAAGATCGGTGTTGATGTCGAATATGTTGAAGGTCCCTGGGACGGTCTGTTCATGGGTCTTTCCAACGGCCGTTATGACCTCGTCGTCAACGGTGTCGGTATCACCGAATCCCGTAAGGAGACTTACGATTTCTCCAATCCGTACGTCTACAACACGACTGTTCTGATCACCCGTACCGACAACGAAGAGATCAAGACGCTCAGCGATCTGCAGGGAAAGGTCACCGCAAACTCCCTCGGCTCCACATTTGAGAGCATCGCTATTGAAGCCGGCGTCGATCACGTCGAGACAGTTGATTCCCTGGAAGAAACACTCAACCTGGTCATCAACGGCAGAGTTGACGCAACACTGAACGCGAAGGGTTCCTTCGATGACTATATGCGCGCGCATCCGGATGATCCGCTCCAGGCCGTTGAAGAAGTTTCGATCGAGCGCGTTGGTATCCCGTTCGTCAAGGGTGAGGACAACGCTACACTGCTGGCGTTAGTCAACGAAGTGATCGCTGAAAAGCAGGCAGACGGTTCGCTTGCCGAACTCAGCATAAAGCATTTCGGCTTTGACATGTCCCACGAATAATACGTTTATCGGAGGAGACCATGATCAAGATCTATGGCATGCCGACATGTCCCTACTGCGATTATCTCAATGAGCAGATCAAGGGACGTGAAGACGAGTTCGAATACATCAATATCGGCGCGAACATCTCAAATCTGAGCGCATTCATGCATCTGCGTGATACGAACCCTGTCTTTGATCATCTTAAGGAGATCGGAGACGTCGGCGTTCCCGCTTTCGTGTTCGAGGACGGCAGAGTATCGGTCGATCCCGCAGACGCCGGTCTGATCAGCTACAGCAAGCGCAACGCCTGCTCGCTCGCGGATCATAAAAGCGGCAGACAGGGCTGCTGAATCATCAGACGAAAAAACGGAAGGAGGCTTAAAACCTCCTTTTTGCATCTCCGCAAAAGAAAAACCGATAATCGCTTATCGGTTTGAATTCATTCTTTCGCCAGCCCTTTGACAACAGTGAATCCCGGGAGCTTCTTCAGCAGAGCGACAGGGATCTCAATCTTTGAGCAGACTTTTCCGCCACCGATGATCACTGTCTCCTGCTCAAGGATCGTTTCTTCGGCCAGGATCTTCCAGCCTTCCGGCAGACCAACAGGAGTGATGCTGCCGTATTCCATCCCGGTTTCCCGGATAACATAGTCAAGATCCGCGAAGACGACTTTCTTGGCGTTGAGCGGTGTGCGGACGACGGAGTTCATACTGGCTCTTTTGCCGTAGGGGACAAGTAGCGCGGCGTAAGTTGTTTCTTCTCCGCGGCTGCCGGCAACGACCAGGCAGTTCAGCTCCTTTTCATAAGGAACACCGTAGACCTGATGCAGGGATTCCCCGTCTGCGCAGGCGGGATCGATCTCGGCGACTTTTGTCTCGCCTTCAGGATCGATCATTTTCAGACAGCTGTAGACGCTTTCCGGAAGCAGTTCCTTCGCTTCCTCGTAATGGTTAAAAGCTAAATTCATTTTCGGATCAGTACTCAAATCCGCTGTTCTCGCCGATCGGCTTTTCAAGAACTTCCGGATTCGCGAAGATATGCTTCATTAAGCGCAGGCTTTTCGCGAAATAGAAACCGTCAGCGATGCGTTCGTCCAGAGTCGCGCCGATGTCGATGACATCGCGTACTTCCTTATGACCGTCCTCCATGACCATTTCTTCCTTATGCAAGGTGCCGATCGTGATCATGATGCTGTTGGTGCCGTAGTTGTTCAGGTGATGGTAGACGGCAGGGCACTTGATCGAGCCGAGGTTGCTGGCGAGGATCGTCGTGTAGTTCGGGTCCCCGTCTGTCAGCACTTTCGGGTTGATGCCCCAGAAATCCAGCCAGCGGATGATGCGGATCACAAAGACCAGCACGATACGCGGCAGAGCGGCGAATTTATCCAGCAGTTCATCGATACCGCCGGTCGAATGTTCGCTTTTTCTAGTCTCTTTCACGTCACCGACGATCTTCCTGGAGATCGTTTCCAGGTTATCTTCATCCTTTGGCATCAGGACCATCAGGGATTCTTCCGCGTTATCCGCAAAACGGCGCTTTACGACGAAGCTCAGGCTGATCTCGTCGCGTTCGTAAAGAACATAGCCCTGAAAGTAGCGGTTGAGAAGGGGACGTTCCTTGACCATTCTTGCCATTGCGGTGATCGCGCAATGGAATACGGTCGTCTTGTAATCCGGGTGCTCTGCGTTTTTCTTTTCGAGATATTTGATCAGTTCAGTGGCGTCGATCTGATCGTTCAGGTAGACTTCGCAGTCCGTTCTTTTCGGGAGCAGATATCCCATGACGGTCTGCAGTCCCGGTGCTTTTACTCTGTGTTTACCGGCTTTTCCCATTTCCAAATCTCCTTCTATGGTCAGGCTTTCTGTTCTTCGGCTTCCGCTTCTTCTTCGAGTTTGCGGAAAGCGACTTTTCCGACGAGCGTTTTCGGCAGTTCCTTACGGAAGACGATCTCTTTCGGAAGGGCATAGCCGGCGACGCTGCGTTTTACTTTTTCCATGATCTTTGTTTTGGTCTCTTCAGAAGGCTCATAGCCGTCCTTGAGAACGATGTAGGCTCTGACACGTTTCATGCGGCGCGGATCTTTCACGCCGATAACGCAGCTGTAGGAGACTTCCTCACAGCTGTCGATCGCGTTCTCGACTCTGCCCGGATAGATGTTGTATCCGTTTGAGATGATCATACGCTTAATGCGCTGACTGAAATAGACATATCCGTCCTCGTCGATCTTTCCCAGATCGCCGGTATAGAGCCAGATGTTTCCGTCCGCCAGTTTACGCAGTGTGGCCGCTGTTTCCGCTTCGTGGTCGAGATAGCCTTTCATGACGGTCGGACCGCGCAGGATGATCTCGCCTTCCTGACCATAGGGAAGCTCTTCATCGGTGCCCGGCTGGACGATGCAGTAATAGGTATCCGGGAAGGGGATGCCGATGCTGCCGGGCTTATAGGTATCTCTCGGTGTCAGACAGCTGGCGGTGACGCATTCTGTCAGGCCGTAGCCTTCACGCACCTGAATCGTCGCGTTATGTTCCTTCAGGAAGGTATCGATCTTTTTCTTCAGTTCCACCGACAGGGAATCGCCGCCGCAGAACATGCCTTTCATGAAACTCAGATCAACGCCGTTGAGCTGCGGCATATGCAGAAGAGCCTCGAAGATCGTCGGGACACCGGCGATATAGTTCGGCTTTTTCTTCTTGATCATATCCGCGTAGGTCTTGGGATTGAAGGTCGGCATCAGGATGCAGCAGGCGCCGTTGACCAGGATCGTATGGATATTGATCCCGAGACCAAACCCGTGGAACATCGGCATGCAGCTGAGCATCTTCAGACCGATGCCGAGATCTTCCTCGATCGCCGTTTTTGCCTGCAGCGCCAGCGCGTTGAAGTTCATGTCTGTCAGGCAGATGCCTTTCGGGACACCGGTCGTACCGCCGCTGTAAAGAATGACAGCTGTGCGGTCTTTTTCGTAGTGAATTTCCGGCAGGGTCTGGCTCTGTCCGGTCTTTATGAATTCCGTCCAGAGAACGCCCTGGCCTTTCAGCGGGTACTTCATGTACTGCTTTCCGGCTTTGACGGTATAGATGAGTTTCAGATGCAACGGAAGCTCATCCTGGATACGGGCAACGATCACCTTGACTTCATGATCGACGCTCTTGAGGGCTTCGATCACCTTTTCATAGAACATGTCCGGAACGAGGATCGCCTTGCTTTTGGAGTAGTTCAGGTAGAAAGTGATCTCTTCAAGCGCGGACTGCGGGTGGATCATGTTGGCGACCGCGCCGATGCGGTTCAGCGCGTAGAAGCAGTCCAGGGACTGCGGGATGTTCGGCATGCAGATGGTTACGGCATCGTCCTTTCCGATGCCGATATTCATCAGGGCCTTGCCGGCCGTTTCGATCTTCTTTACGAAATCCGCGTAGCTCGTCTTATTGCCGTAGAGCTCATAAGCGGGCTCTTTCGGATATTGCTTTGCGATCTGTTCGATCATCTGGAACATCGTTTTTTCCGGGTAATCGAGATGGATTTGAGATGTGTTCATATTTTATAGTCCTTTTATACAATTCCTTTTGATTGATCTGTTTTGATACTCTGCTTTTCATTATAACGAAAAAAGCACATATCTTTGTATTAATAGCACAAATAGGGAAAATGTGCATATTCCGATATTACTATATTGCAATACAGAATAGTATGTGATAAATTATAGCCGGGAGGAGATATGAATACACAGTTTAAAAAAGGTGTTCTGGATCTCTGTGTCCTGAATCAGCTGGTCAGGGAAGACCGTTACGGCTACGAGCTGACGGAGCTGATCTCAAGGGAACTGGAAGTTACCGCCGGAACTCTCTATCTGATCCTGAAAAGGATCAAGGATGACGGCTATGTAACGACTTACCTCAGAGAATCGGACAGCGGTCCGGCCAGAAAGTACTATCATCTGACGGAAAAGGGCAGAGACTATCTGCAGAAACAAAAAGCCGAATGGCTGGAATTCCTGGAAAAGGCAGGTAAATTATTGGCATGACAAAACAAGAATATTTTGACGAACTGAAGCGAAAACTCCGTGATTATCCGGAAGAATACGCGGAACTGAAGGAAGCGTTCGAAGAACACTTCGCGGAAGGGGAGAGAAACGGCCAGAGTGAAGAGGAGATCGTCAGGGAACTCGGCCCAGTCGACGATATGATCGAAAGTCTCGGTCTGCCGAAACACAGTTCCGATATCCGCGAGGATTTCAAAGACCTCGGCAATGCGTTCGGTTCTTTCCTGAACGGTCTCGGGGATACGATCGAGGAAGGCGTCCGCAATCTCGATCTGGATACGAAAGTGAGAGAATTCTCGGAGCGGATCACGGAAGCTGCGGGATCTGCTGTAAACGAAGCTGTCCGTCCGCAAAACGGAAGTATCGGCGCACCGGTCAGCCGCATCGAAGTTTGGGGTGACTCAATGGATCTGAGACTGTCGGCTTCCCAGGATGACGGTGTTTATTATGAATACACGCCCGGCCTGACGGTCTTTGTTAAAGGGATCAACGAGCTGAAGATCGAAAACGATGCGGGTTACGTCGTTTTCCGTGAAAACTCTCCGCTCGGTATGGGCCTGATCCGCTCAAGCAGTCTGCTGGAGCTGAAAGTTCCGGAAGGGGTCACAGTCGAATTCCATTCCAAATCCGGTGATCTGCGTGCGGAAGATCTCGCCCTCGAACAGCTTGCGGTCAAAACACTGAGCGGCGATCACGAGCTCACGAACATCCGCTGCACATCGATCCGCATCGACAGCGTTTCGGGCGATCTGGATATGCAGAAAAGCACGTATAAGGAATTCCGCGCGAAGACGGTCAGCGGCGATTATGAACTGGATGCCTGCAGCGGAAACGTTTCGATCGAGACCGTTTCCGGGGATATCGGGATCGATTCCCTGCAGGGAGACAGCATTTATCTGAAGACCATCTCCGGGGATACCTCTGTATCCTGCGTCTGCGAACAGCTCAAGTCCTCAACGACCTCCGGTGATCAGAAGATCCGTTTCATCGATTGCGGCGAGGAAGCGCTGATCAGCACCCAGAGCGGAGATGTGGATATCGAGGTCGATCTTACCGACTGCCGGATCGATATGAAAGCCCTGTCCGGTGATATCCGTTTCCCGAACGCGGAAGAAGCGGTCAGATACGATGATCATCACTACCAGATCGGTAGCGGAAGCAGCAGGATCTCTGTCAGCACGTCTTCCGGTGATATCCGTATCCGTTAATAGAAAAACGGTCTGTATCGCAAAGTAAAAAAAAGCCGTCCGGCACTCACTTATCCGGTGAGTCCGGAACGGCTTTTTGTTTCTGCAGGATTCCTGAGACTTAATCTTTAGCCCAGTCTTTGGCGTATTCTACTGCCTTATGCCATTTGCGGATACGTTCTTCACGTTTCTTATCGTCGATATTCGGTACGAAGCTGCTGTCGATGCGCCAGATCTGACGGATTTCGTCGAGATCCTTGAATACGCCGACTGCCAGTCCGGCAAGATAAGCAGCACCCATGGCGGTCGTTTCAACGAGCTTCGGACGGATGACTTCGACGTCCAGCAGATCGGCCTGGGTCTGCAGCAGAAGCTTATTGACAGAGGCTCCGCCGTCGACTTTCAGGGAACTCAGGCGGATGCCGGAATCGTTCTTCATAGCGTCGAATACATCGTATACCTGGTAGGCGATCGATTCGAGGGTCGCCCGGATGATGTGGTATTTATTGACGCCGCGGGTGATGCCGACGATCGTTCCGCGCGCGTACTGATCCCAGTATGGCGCGCCAAGGCCTGTAAAGGCAGGTACGACATAACAGCCGTTGGTATCCTTGACTTTGTTTGCCATATATTCACTGTCGGCCGCGGAGTCGATCAGTTTCATCTCATCTCTGAGCCACTGGATCGCCGCGCCGGCAACGAAGATCGAACCTTCCAGGGCGTAATAGACTTTATCATTGATGCCCCAGGCAATGGTCGTGACCAGTCCGTTGTTGGAATAGACCGGTTTTTCACCTGTATTCATCAGCAGGAAGCCGCCTGTGCCGTAGGTGTTCTTCGCGTCGCCTTTGCGGAAGCAGGTCTGGCCGAAGAGCGCTGCCTGCTGGTCGCCGGCGGCACCGCCGATCGCGACCGGAGAACCGAAATAGATCGCGTCACTGTAACCGTAGACACAGCTTGACGGCTTGACTTCCGGCAGCATGCTGCGCGGGATGTTGAACAGATCGAGCAGTTCCTGATCCCAGTCCAGAGTATGGATATTGAAGATCATGGTACGGCTGGCGTTGGAATAGTCTGTTACATGGACCTTGCCTCTAGTCAGCTTGTAGATCAGCCAGGTATCGACTGTACCGAAAAGAAGCTCGCCTCTTTCGGCTTTTTCTCTGGCTCCGTCGACATTGTCGAGCAGCCATTTGATCTTGGTCGCGGAGAAATAGGCGTCCAGGACGAGACCCGTCTTTTCGCGGATCATATCGACATAGCCGTCGTTCTTGAGCTTGTCGCAGTATGCGGAAGTACGGCGGCACTGCCATACGATCGCGTTGGCGATCGGCTCACCGGTATTCTTATCCCAGACGATCGTGGTCTCACGCTGGTTGGTGATGCCGATGGCGGCGATCTCCTCACCGCTGATGCCGATCTTGGTGGCAGCCTCGATCGCGACACCGAGCTGGGTTGACCAGATCTCGTTTGCGTCGTGCTCTACATAACCGGGTTTGGGGTAGATCTGCCGGAACTCCTTCTGGGCGACCGAACAGATCTCGCCTTTTTCATTGAAGATGATACAGCGGTTGCTGGTGGTGCCGGCGTCAAGGGCCATGATGTAAGACATAGATTAATCCTCCTGCTGTTTATGGAAATTGAAGTAGAGATTGGTATCGACGAGCTCTTCGATGCCGTCGATCTCTGCATGATCACTGTACTGCCAGACGACGAATTCATAATCGAGTCCGGGAAGATTATTGTACTGGGCGAACCAGAGCGGGTAATTCATGATCCGGTATAAGTCATAATAGGTCTCCGACCAGGAGAGATTGGTATAGATCATCGGCGTGCGGCCGTTTTCCTCGATCTTCTGACAGAACGCCAGCGCGTTGTTGGTACGCTGTTCCGCGTCGATCGCGTCGATCCGGCTTTCCGCGTAATCGACATCCTCGAGGTCATAGACGATCGGCAGATCGATCTGTTTGCCACGGATATGCTCGAGAACGTAATAGGCTTCTTCCATCGCTTCCCGCTCATCGATCGCCTGCGAGAAGAAATAGACGCCGACCGGCAGGCCGACTTCACGGGCGCCGTTATAGTATTCCTCGAACGCGGTATCCGCGTTCAGAAGTCCCTGCTCATAGCCGCGGTAACCGATCCGCAGGAAGACGAATTCCACACCGCTGTCCTTGACCTTCTGCCAGTCGATCTCCCCCTGATGGGAGGAGACGTCGATGCCGTAGGCGGCACCGGGATAGGTATAATGTCCGTTTTCCTCTTTCAGCAGCGAGAAATCGTAGGCGTGTTCGGTCAGCTGCTCCAGAGGTTCCTCCGGGTCAAAATCAAAATTGTAATAGATCCTGTTGAAAGCGTTCTGAATAAAAAAGAACAGCAGTATTAAGAGAAGGCCGCCCAGCAGCAGATAAACGACGGCGCCTTCCTTGCCTAACCAGCGTTTCAGGTTGAAACGATTCTTTTTTCTCATGCCTCTTTGATCTCTTCGGCGTTCACCACGCCGTCCAGAACACTGAGGCGGATCATGCGGTTGTCAAAGGAGTACAGATCCATGACGATATCCGCTTCGGCGCTGTAAGCCTGCAGGATCTCCAGGATATCCTCGGAAGTCAGCTGCAGGGTCTCCTTGCTGTAGAGCTCGAAAATGGTGATGAACTTGTGGGAATTCTTTATTTCCCGGGCATCAAAATCATAAAAAAGCGTCTTTGCCGGGTCCTTGAAGACTTCCGCGCAAAGATCGTGCGAAAAAAGATGACGGATGAATCCGATATTGCCTTCTCTGTCTTTGGAGATTACGGTTGCTTTTATATATACGGTGACGTCAAGAGGCAGTAAAGCCATGTCTTCGTCACCCGGCCTGAAATCGATCATCTGTCTCAGGGTCATGTTACTAACCAGCATTATTATTCCTCTTTTCCTGCTCTTATTGTACAATATCTAAGATGAGGTGAGAAAATGAAAAAGTTATTAATCCTGCTTCTTACTGTTCTGCTTCTGGCAGGCTGCCAGGGCAAGACGAAGACACCGGAAGAGCCGGAAGACGGGCAGACTTACCTTACGGCGCTGAAAGAATGGGCACCGCGCGATAAGAACCCCGAGAATACCGAGAACGATCCGGAATTCGAAGCTTTCCTGGATCAATACTTCAAGGATTCGATCGAGAAAGACTACATGAACATGCACTTCAATGTCGTCGACTACAAGGCTCTGGGACTGACCAAGCCGGAGGTGACACTGGGCACGATCGAATACGGCACAGAAGGGGAAGACTACAAGAAAAACTACCAGGAATGCCTGGATACTCTCGACAAGCTGAAAACATTCGATTTCAGCAAGCTTTCCTACCGTCAGCAGTATGACTATGAAGTCATCGAATACAGTATGTATGAAGGTCTGATCGACATGATCTACGGCAAGTACTCGCTGCTGTTCCCGGAAAACGAACTGCCGAGCAATCTCGTAACGAACTTTACGGAATACTATTTCTATGACCAGGAATCCCTGGATGACTATCTCGTCCTCCTGGAGGATGTCGGCCGTTATATGGATGAGGCGATCGCCTACACCCAGGAACAGGCGAAGGAAGGTATCGCCATGTCCGATACCCAGCTCGCCGACTCCCTGGAATACATCAAGCGTTTCACATCCAAAGTGGATGATAACGAACTGATCAGTGTCTTCAACAACCGTATGGATAACGAAGTCACTTTCCTGGATGACGCGCAGAAAGCCGAATACAAGGAAAAGAACGCGCAGATCGTTAAGAATACGGTCATCCCGGCATACCAGAAAGCTGCTCAGGAAGTTGAGAAGCTGAAGGGCAAGGCCCGCGTCAGCGGCGACCAGCGCGGTATGGTCCATTATTCCAAGGGTTACGCGGAAGCGCAGTTCTTCTTACGCAACAGCGATAACCGCGACCTTGATGAAGTAATGGCAGTCATGGAGAAGGAACTGGAGTACATCCTGAGCGACGAATTCATGATGTCCGCATTAGTCAACACGACAGCGCTTGCGGAAGTTCAGACCGTTTATATGGATGCCGCTTCAAATGAAGTACTGGCTCTGGATACCGACGGTAAACTGAATTACCTGCAGGAACATCTGACAGCGATGTATCCGGCAAGCGAGAAAATGAGCTTCACCGCTTCTCCGCTTGATCCGTCCGTCGCTTCCGATTCGATCCTTGCCTACTATCTGACAGCACCGATCGATAACCTTGACCGCAACGTCGTCCGCACCAATCCGAATACACTGGGTGACGATCCGAGCGGCAGCTATACAACGCTTTCCCACGAGGCTTTCCCGGGACACCTGTACCAGAATGTCTACTACTGGCGTACGAACCCGCATAAATTCCGCAGCAATATCGGCTTCACCGGTTATACCGAAGGATGGGCGATGCAGTCTGAATTGGATGCCTGGAACTGGGTCGGCTTCGAGACCGAAGAAGCAGCCAAGTATATGGGTGGCGACGCTGTATACGGTTATCTCCTGCAGAGTCTGATCGATATCGGTGTCAACTATAAGGGCTGGAACGTCAAAGAACTGAAGGAATATGTCAACGCGCTCGATCTCGGCATCACTCTGGATGACGCCGGAGCGCAGAGCCTCTATGACGCAGTAGCGGATATGCCGGCAACGATCTGTTCCTACGGCTACGGTCTCGCTGCATTCATGGAGATCCGTCAGCAGACACAGGAACGTCTGGGCGACAGCTTCGATATCATTGCGTATAACGAAAAAGCAATGCAGAACGGACCGGTATGCTTCCCGATGCTCCGCAAAGCAATGGAAGAATACAAGTAAATAAACTTTATAAAATTCAAAACGATGTATGAAATGGCCGGATCCTCCGGCCATTTTCTTATCTCCGAAGAAAAAAATATAATTTGGTACCGAAATATATTGACAAGTAGTTACGGATCTCGTATATTAACTTCGGTACCGAAATAAATGATTCAAAGGAGGTAGACAATAATGGAAAAGACATTAGATGAACTTTTATTCGACAAACTTGTCCAGACCGTCCGCCCGCGTCACCGCGGAGTCCATATGATGAGAAAGATGCACCGCCCTGAAGGATTCCGTCCCGAAGGTCCCGGCAGAGGCTGCCGCGGGCTTGCAGAGGGCATGCAGGGAAATCCCGAAGGCATGAAGATGCATCGTCCGCATCACTTCCAGCGCGAAAGGATCCTCGGGATCATTCTGGAAGCCGATGAAAAGGGCATGAGCCAGAAAGAGATCCTGGAACAGATCCATGTGAATCCGTCCTCTCTGTCAGAGCTGATCGATAAACTGGAGGCTGACCGCTATGTTGAACGTATCGTCAATCCGGAAGACAAGCGTTCGACCCTGATCGTCCTTACCGAAAAAGGGAAGGCGAGAGCCTACGAGGTGAAAGATGAGCACCGTCAGCGCTGCGTGAAGATCTTTGCTGCTCTTGATGAAGAGGAAAAGAAGCAGCTCCTGCAGCTTCTGAGCAAGCTGGACCTCACCGAAAAACCGGAAAACGAGTAGTTTTACCGAATTGTATTGAATTCGTTTCCACCCGGAAAGAGAGATCGCGAGATCTCTCTTTCTTTCTGACAGGGCGTTTGGGATTGCCCCGGAAAGATGATTCGTATAGAATACTAATCTGTGGGCAGTTCCCACCGTCAGTGGCAGCAACCTGACGTAAAACAAAATAAGGAGGAAACAATTATGAACACTAAGACTCTGACCAGAGTCGCTCTCATTGCGGCAGTTTATACTGTCGTGTCGCTCGCTCTTGCCCCGTTCTCTTTCGGAAATATCCAGGTAAGGATCTCGGAAGCACTTACGCTTCTGCCGCTGATCTACCAGCCGGCGATCGCCGGAGTTACCCTGGGATGCTTCCTGACGAACCTGATCGGAGCGATGATGGGAGTCAATCCGACTGGATTGCTGGATGCAGTGATCGGTACCGCGGCGACATTGATCGCAGCGATGATCACATGGCATTTCCGCAATAAAAAGGTCGCCGGACTGCCTTTGATCTCGATCCTGGCTCCGGTCGTCCTGAACTTCTTCTTCATCGGCGCAGAACTCGCTGTACTGCTGATGCCGGAAAACGTGATCATGGGAACGCTGATCTTTGGTGCGGAAGTTGCCGTCGGCGAACTGATCTCCGTTGTGATCGGTTACTTCCTGATCAAACTCCTGTCCGGAACGAAATTATTTGCGGACTAAAAAAGATCAGTGATGTGGCACGCCATGTCGCTGATCTTTTTTTGTTTGTTCGGAAATGGTATTAACGGATCTGCCAGTCGATGGGAGTCAGGCCGTTGGCTGTAAGATACTGATTCGTTTTTGAAAAATGGTGATTGCCGAAGAATCCGTAATGCGCGGAGAGCGGGCTGGGATGCGGGCTTTCCAGGATCAGATGCTTCGGATTGCTGAGCAGCTTTTTCTTTTCTCTTGCCGGTCTGCCCCAGAGCAGAAAAACGAGCGGCGCGTCTTTATGATCCAGTTCCCCGATGATGCGGTCTGTCAGTGTTTCCCAGCCGTGTTTCGCATGGGAGAATGCCTGACCCTCGCGGACAGTAAGGACCGTATTGAGCAGCAGCACGCCCTGATCCGCCCAGTAAGTCAGATCGCCGTGTGACGGCATCTGGCATCCGCAGTCAGAGGCGAGCTCCTTATAGATATTGATCAGTGAAGGCGGCGCCGGCACGCCTCTCGGGACGGAGAAGGATAGACCCATCGCCTGTCCTTTTTCGTGGTAGGGATCCTGCCCGAGAATCACGACTTTGGTCGCTGCGTAGGAAGTCCGGCGCAGAGCGTTGTAAAGAAACTTTGCCGGCGGAAAGACAGTCCGGGTGCGGTATTCCTCATCGAGGAAAGCCCGGAGCTGCTGATAATAGGGGGCTGTGAATTCTGACTGCAGGACCTCGTCCCAGTCGTTTCCGATGATACGCATATACCCCAATTATAGGGGATTTTGGGTTATCATAAAAGCAAGAAGAGGAGACCTCGGTTTATGAAGATTTGTTTCGAAGATGGTTCCAACGGCCTGGTCAGTATCGGTGACCAGAACATACGCATCGGTGTCGACGGAGTAAAACCGTATGATTTTACTTTCGCGGCAGCAGCCTCCTGTTTCTACTCCACGGTCCTGACCAACGCGCCGAAATTCGGTGTGGAGATCGAAGCGGCGGAGCTGGAGATCAGCGGCGAGAAGCGTACGGTGATCCCGACGACCCTCGAACATTTCGCGATCCACGCGAAGATCGTCTCCGACGCATCGGAAGAGGATCTGAAGACCGTTGTCCGGATCGCTGAAAAAGCCTGCAGCATGCTGGAGACTCTGCGCCAGGTCGCCAAGGTCGAAGTGACTTTCGAAAAGGTGGAGAGACTCAGCAAAGATCCGATCGTTTATATGGAAGGACCCGCCTGCGATCTTAAGAGCGGTTCCTGTTAAAGGCAATCTCAATCAGTGGCATTTTGCGCTATACTTAATATATGAGCAGCAAGCATATTTTATGCATTGGTGAAGCATCCGTCGATTTTCTGTCTCAGCAGAAGGGTGTCCCGTTAAGTGAGGTCAAAGAATATAAAAAGCGCCTTGCCGGTGAAGCGGAACTGGCAGTCAAGATCGCCAGACGCACCGGCAGCTGCGCTCTTTTAAGCAAGGTCGGGAACGACCGTTTCGGCAAGCTGATCCGCACTTATCTGCAGAAAGAGAATGTGGATACCCGTTTCCTGTATGTTGATAAGGATAAAGATACGACAGTGTCTTTTACTGCGCTCGATGAGGACGGTAACTATGCCGAGAAACAGTACCTCACCAGAGGCGCCGACCTGAATCTGCAGAGCCGGGAGATCGGTCTGCGGGTCCTGGAGAATGTCTCGCTCCTGCATTACGATTCCTACAGCATCCTGTCGGATAACTACCGGGCACTGTCCGCGATCTTAAGCTGGTCCTATAAGATGGACGCTTTCCGCGCCTTCTCCCTGGCAAACGATCTGGTCCTCAAAAATAAGAAAGACCGTGATCTGATCCGCTCGGTCCTGAATGTAACGGATCTCTTCTGCCTGAATGAAGATCAGCTGAAGCATCTGACCGGCCTCTGGGCTCCGGATTTTGCCTGCGAGATGCTGTTTAAAGAGAATAATGAGCTGCGGGAGATCCTCGTTGAAGAGGACGGATATATCCATCTTTACTGCCGCGACGACCGTCATGAGCGGGTTCCGCTCGTAAAGGGCAGGGAAAGCGACTTTTTGGCGGCATATCTGTCGCTTATCGCCGATGACCGCAAGGCAAACCGCTTCGGATTCCTGAAAGCGGCGGCTGTACTGATCAATTTCTGATCAAAATTACATTTCTTGGGAAATAAAACAGCGGGTTTTCCCGCTGTTTTTCGTTTTTCGGGAAGAAAAAGATGCTTTTTCAGGATAAAAAAAGAAACGCCGATGTACGTTGTTCTAACGACATTTAAAAAAGTAGCTAAAAAAGCACATTTTCTCGCATTTTATGCTTGAAATTAAACATTGATTTGCATATAATAATCAAGCGCTCGCGAAGATATGGGAGGTTGCCGGCACGCCGATACCTGTGTGACTGCGTGATAACCGGGGAATTCACATGGAGTGAGTTATCGAAGCGATTCGATAGATGAAATGAAGGAGGAAGATTTCATGGCAAAGAATAACGTAAGAATCAAATTAAAAGCTTACGAACATCGTTCTCTTGATGTTGCGACTGAAAAGATCGTCAGAGCTGCAGAAGACGGTGGCGTTAAAAAAGTCATCGGCCCGATCCCGCTCCCGACAGAAAAGCAGATCGTTACCATCTTACGTTCACCGCACAAATACAAAGATTCGCGTGAACAGTTCGAAATTCGTACGCACAAGCGTCTCATCGAGATCATCGGCCCCAGCGCCAAGACAGTTGATGCCTTAACTCGTCTTGAACTGCCGAGCGGCGTTGATATCGAAATCAAACTTTAAAGAGTAGAAAGGTGACATCATGAAAGGAATACTTGGTAGAAAACTCGGTATGACTCAGGTGTTCGCTAACAACGGTGCCTTAATTCCGGTTACTGTTATCGAATGCGAACCGAACGTCGTACTGCAGAAAAAAGAAGTAAAGACTGATGGCTATGATGCGATCCAGCTCGGTTTCGAAGACATCAAAGAAAACCGTCTGAACAAACCGGTCCTGGGCCACATCAAAAAAGCAGGTGTCAGTCCGAAACGTTTCATCAAAGAAATCAGAGCTGATGAAATGATGAATCTCGAAGTTGGCCAGGAAGTTAAAGTTGATCTCTTTTCCGCTGGTGACATCGTCGATGTAACAGGCGTCAGCAAGGGTCATGGCTACACCGGCACGATCGCCCGCTATAACGCGCAGCGCGGACCGGTCTCCCACGGTGGATCTAAGAACATCCGCCACATCGGCTCCATGGCTTCAACCGGACGTAACAACGGTCGTATCGAAAAGAACACACCGATGCCGGGTCACGATGGTGTATACACAACCACCAACCAGAACCTGGAAGTCATTAAGGTCGATGCTGAACAGAACTACATTCTGGTCAAGGGTAACGTCCCGGGTCCGAAGAAGGGTCTGGTCATGATCAAGACAACCGCTAAACCTGTTAAACACGTTGCAGCCAAGGAACTGCTCGACAGAACCCCGGCTGAAGAGAAGGAGGCTTAATTCATGGCAAAATTTGATGTTTTTGATCTCGCAGCCAAAAAGGTTGGAGAAGTTGAATTAGCCGACAGTGTATTCGGAATCGAACCGAATAATCAGGCGATCTTCGATGCTGTTCTGTTACAGCAGGCATCCTGGCGTCAGGGTACTCATGACACCAAGAGCAGAAGCGAAGTTTCCGGCGGCGGCAAGAAGCCGTACCGTCAGAAGGGTACAGGCCGCGCTCGTCAGGGTTCTACGAGAGCTACTCAGTGGAGACACGGTGGCATCCCGTTCGGTCCGACACCGCGCAGCTACACATTCAAGCTCAACCGTAAGGTTCGCAGACTTGCATTAAGAAGTGCATTAAGCCTGAAAGCCAAGGAAGAGAACATCACCGTCCTGAACGGATTGACATTCGAAAATGCTAAGACAAAGGAATTCGTCAAGCTGCTCGATACATTCAATTTCGATCAGAAAGTCCTGTTCGTCATCGACGCTGAAGAAGATTTCGAAAATGCTTATCTGGCATCCCGCAACCTTCCGAAAGTTGAGATGGTAACCGTCGAAGGCTTAAACATCTTCGATCTGATGAATGCCGCAAAGCTGGTTGTCACAGAGGCAGCTGGTAAGAAATTAGGGGAGGTACTGGCCTAATGAGTAACGCAAGAGAATTGATCATTAAGCCTGTTGTTACCGAAAAGAGCTTAAAGATCCAGGAAGAAAACAACACTGTCGTCTTCGAAGTCGAAAAGAGCATGAACAAGATCCATGTAAAGCAGGCTATCGAAGAGATCTACAAAGTCAAGGTCGAGAGCGTTAACATCGTTAACACAAAGTCCAAGACAAAGAGAGTCGGACGTTACACCGGTAAGACTCATGCCTTCAAGAAGGCCTACATTAAATTAGCTGAAGGATCCAGCATCACGATCCTCGGCGACAAATAATCCTTATATATAGATAAGGAAAACTATCGGAAGAAAATGCGAATTCCGGATAATTGCATTAGGAGGAAAAACAATGGCGATTAAAAAGTATAAGCCAACGACTCCGGGCAGAAGAGGCATGACCGGTTTAACTTTCGAGGAGATCACAAAATCCACTCCTGAGAAAAGCTTAACAGTCAAGTTCTCCAAGACCGGCGGTCGTAACAATGCTGGTAAGATCACTGTCCGTCATCATGGCGGCGGTCACAAACAGCGCTATCGTATCGTTGATTTCAAACGTAACAAAGATAACATCCCGGCAAAGGTCGCTTCTATCGAATACGATCCGAACCGTAACGCTAACATCGCTCTTCTGAACTATGTCGATGGCGAAAAGCGTTATATTCTCGCTCCTCAGGGACTCACAGTCGGTATGACCGTTGTCTCCGGCGAGAAGACCGATATCAAGATTGGTAATGCCTGCGAACTGCGCAACATGCCTGAAGGTACAATCGTTCACAACGTTGAACTGAAGCCGGGCAAGGGCGGTCAGCTGGCTAGAGCTGCTGGCGTCAGCGCTCAGATCCTCGGTATCGAAGACAAGTACGTCACACTGCGTCTGGCAAGCGGCGAAGTCCGTAAGGTCCTCGCAAACTGCCGTGGTTCCATCGGTACAGTCGGCAATGGCGACTACAACCTGATCAACCTCGGTAAAGCCGGCCGTACAAGATGGCTCGGCATCCGTCCGACAGTCAGAGGTTCTGTCATGAACCCGGTCGACCACCCGCATGGTGGTGGTGAAGGCCGCGCTCCGGTTGGACGTAAATCACCAATGACACCTTGGGGCAAGAAAGCTATGGGTGTTAAGACACGTAAATCCAAGAATGCTTCCGACGCATTAATCGTCAGAAGAAGAAATGGTAAGTAACGGGAAGGAGAAAGAAAGATGAGTCGTAGTTTAAAGAAGGGCCCGTTCGTCGATGAACATCTGATGAAGAAAGTCGAAGAACTCAACAAGGTCAATAAAAAAGAAGTTATCAAGACTTGGTCACGTCGTTCAACTATTTTCCCGGCTTTCGTTGAACACACCTTCGCTGTTTACAACGGCAAGGAGCATGTACCGGTATATGTAACCGAGGATATGGTCGGCCATAAGCTCGGTGAATTCGTTCCGACACGTCGTTTCGGCGGTCACGGAGCAGATAAGAAGGCATAAGGAGGAAAAAACATGGAAGTAAAAGCAACCGCTAAAACGGTCCGCATCTCTCCTCGCAGAACCCGCCTTGTGCTGGACCTGATCAGAGGCAAAGATGTCAAGGAAGCATTAGCTATCCTGAAATTCACACCGAACCGTGCTGCAGAGATCATCACCAAAGTTGTTAAGTCCGCTGCTGCTAACGCAACACACAACTTCCAGCTTGATGAAGAAAAGCTCTACATTAAAGCATGCTATGCAAACGAAGGAGTTACATTAAAGAGATTCCTTCCGCGCGCAAAAGGTTCTGCATCTGCGCTCAACAAACGCACCAGCCACATCACTGTTGTGGTTGAAGAAAGATAAGGAGGGAAACCATGGGTCAGAAAGTTAGTCCGGTAGGATTCAGAGTAGGCGTTATCCGCGACTGGGAAAGCCGCTGGTATGCTGAAAAAGAATACGGCGATCTGCTTCAGGAAGACATCAAAGTCCGTAAGCTGATCGAAAAGGAATGCAATACCAAAGAATATATGGTCTCCCGCGTTGAGATCGAACGCAGTAAGAACCGTCTCAATCTCGTCATCCGTACAGCTCGTCCCGGCATGTTCGTCGGTGCAGACGGCGCTAAGCTGGATGATCTGAAGAAAAAGGTCGCTAAGATCGCTGGTGAAAAACAGGTTGAAATCAGCGTTGTCGAAGTTGCCAACCCGGATCTCGATGCAACTCTGGTTGCAAACAAGATCGCTAAGATGCTTGAAGAACGTCAGTCCTTCCGTACAGCTCAGAAGAAGACGATCCAGCAGACAATGCGCAGCGGCGCTAAGGGTATCAAAACCAAAGTCAGCGGTCGTTTAGGCGGTGCAGATATCGCCCGTGCTGAAGGCTACTCTGAAGGCGTTGTTCCGCTTCATACACTTCGTTCCGATATCGACTATGCATTAGCAGAAGCGATGACAACATACGGTATCCTGGGCGTTAAAGTCTGGATCTGCCGTGGTGAAGTCTTACCGGGCGAAATGGCTAAGGAACCGGAAAAACCGAAAAACACTCGCGACAATGGCCGTCGTTTCAACCGTCGTCCGCGTCGTGATGCTGCTCCGGCAGAAGCTCCGAAGGCTGCTCCGGCTGCAGCTGAAAAGAAGGAGGGTGAATAATTATGTTAATGCCAAAGCGTACTAAATATCGCCGTCCTCATCGTTTAAGCTATGAAGGCCTCTCCAAAGGCGGCACAGAAGTCGCATTCGGAGAATTCGGCCTGAAGGCTATGAGCGGTGCGTACATCTCTAACAACCAGATCGAGGCTGCCCGTGTTGCCATGACACGTTACATGAGCAGAACCGGTAAAGTCTGGATCAAGATCTTCCCGCATCACGCAATCACCAAGAAGCCTCTGGAAGTCCGTATGGGTTCCGGTAAAGGTGCTCCTGAAGGATGGGTTGCTGTTGTTCAGAAGGGCAGAGTCATGTTCGAAATCGCCGGCGTCAGCGAAGAGGTCGCTCGTGAAGCTTTCCGTCTCGCTAGCCACAAGCTGCCGGTTAAGTGCAAATTTGTCAAGAAAGGAGAGTCGCTGTGAATATAAGAGAAATCCGTGCAACATCTGATGCCGAACTCCTGAAAAAGGTTGAAGAAATGAAAGCGGAATTATTCGATCTTCGTTTTGAAAGAGCGACTGGTTCCATTGACAACCCAATGCGCATGCGCGAACTGAAGAAGTCTATCGCACGTATCAAGACTGTCTTAAAAGAAAGAGAAATGACAGCTAAGGAGGACTAATCGATGGAAAGAGAAACAAGCAGACGCGTATTACGCGGTAAAGTCGTATCCGATAAGATGGACAAATCCATCGTTGTCGAAGTAAGTACTTCAAAGAGTCATCCTCTCTATAAGAAAAAAGTAAAGGTCTCTCACCGTTACAAAGCACATGATGAAAACAATGAAGCCAAGGTCGGCGACATCGTTGTAATCATGGAGACAAGACCTTTAAGTGCCCAGAAGCACTTCCGCCTTGTAGAGATTGTTGAAAAAGCCGTTATTCTTTAGTGGAGGTATAAAACATGATTATCAATGAAACAAGATTAAATGTTGCAGATAATACCGGTGCTAAGGAATTACTGGTCATTCGCTGCTTAGGCGGATCTCACAGAAAAAGCTCCAATATCGGCGACATCGTCGTCTGTGCAGTTAAAGAAGCTGCTCCAGGCGGAAACGTTAAGAAGAGCCAGGTCGTTAAGGCTGTTATCGTACGTTCCAAGTATGGTATCAACCGTGCGAATGGTTCCCACATCCGTTTTGATGACAACGCTGCTGTCATCATCAAAGAAGATCTGACACCTGTCGGAACACGTATTTTCGGACCTGTTGCAAGAGAACTTCGTGATAAAGGCTTCATGAAGATCGTCTCTCTGGCTCCGGAAGTACTTTAAGGAGGACAAACCATGAAAATCAAAAAAGGCGATAAAGTAAAAGTTATTGCAGGTAATGATAAGGGTACAGTTGCTGAAGTAACTGCTGTCTTCCCGTCAAAGAACAAAGTCATCGTTGAAGGCGTTAACATCGCCAAGAAAGCTTTAAAGCCCACCCAGGAAAACCCGGATGGCGGTATCGTCAACAAGGAAATGCCGATCGATGCCAGCAACGTCATGGTATACGACAGCAAGTCCAAGCAGGCTTCCAGAGTCGGTTTCAAAGTTGAAAAAGGCAATAAGGTCCGCATCTACAAGAAGACTGGTGCTGAGATCAAGGGAGGTAAGAAGTAATGAACCGCTTACAGGAAAGATATAACACCGAGATCAAGGAAAACCTGATCAAACAGTTCAATTACACAACTCCGATGCAGTGCCCGAGACTCGAGAAGATCGTTATCAACCTCGGCGTCGGTGATGCTATCGCAAACCCGAAAGCTCTGGAAGATGCAGTCACTGAGTTAACAGCTTTATCCGGTCAGAAACCGGTCATCACAAAGGCTAAGAAGTCCGTCGCGAACTTCAAGCTGCGTGAAGGTATGGAGATCGGCTGTAAGGTCACTCTCCGTAAGGAAAGAATGTATGAATTCTTCGATAAGCTGGTTTCGATCGCTCTCCCGCGTGTACGTGACTTCCGTGGTGTTTCCACAACCGCTTTTGACGGAAGAGGCAACTACACATTAGGCGTTAAAGAACAGATCATCTTCCCGGAGATCCAGTATGACAAAGTCAACAAGGTCAGAGGTATGGATGTCGTTATCGTTACAAGCGCCAACACAAACGAAGAAGCATTTGCCTTATTAAAGGAAATGGGCATGCCGTTCGCTAAGCAGTAAGAAGGAGGATTAAGAGACTATGGCAAAGACATCAATGAAGATCAAAGCACATCGTCCGCAGAAGTTCTCCGCTCGTGAATACACACGCTGTGAACGCTGCGGCCGTCCGCATTCCGTTTTAAGAAAGTATAAGCTCTGCCGTATCTGCTTCCGTGAGCTGGCTTACAAGGGCCAGATCCCGGGTGTTAAGAAGGCAAGCTGGTAAGAAGAAGGAGGAAAGCAAAAATGATGAATATGACAGATCCGATTGCGGATATGCTGACAAGAGTCCGCAACGCCTTACATGCTGACCTTCCGACAGTTGAAGTACCAGCAAGCAAGGTAAAGTGCGAAATCGCACGTATCTTAAAGGAAGAGAATTACATTTCTGACTATTCCGTAGAAGGCGAAACAGCCAAGGACAAGAAGATTGTTATCACATTAAAGTATGCTGAAAACAATCAGAAGGTCATCTCCGGAATCAAGCGTATCTCCAAGCCGGGCTTACGCGTTTACGCAAAAGCTGATGCAGTACCGCGTGTATTAAACGGTCTGGGAATCGCTATCATTTCCACATCTCACGGTCTTATGACTGACCGCGATGCTCGTAAGAAACAGTTAGGCGGCGAAGTAGTCGCATACGTCTGGTAATTAAAAGGAGAAATCAATGTCACGTATCGGTAATAAAACGATTACCATTCCTGCCGGAGTTGAATTCACCATCTCCGACAGAAATGAGGTGACGGTAAAAGGTCCTAAGGGAACCTTAACGCGTCAGTTCAGCCCTCTGATCGAGATCAAGAATGAGGGTGGCACGATTCAGTGTGTCCGTGCCAATGAAGAAAAACACACAAAACAGTTACACGGAACAACACGTGCTCTGTTAAACAACATGATCGTCGGTGTAACTGAAGGTTACTCCAAGGATCTGATCGTTGAAGGTATTGGTTACAACGTTCAGATGCAGGGTAATAAGCTTGTTATGCGTCTGGGTTTCTCCCATCAGATCGAATACACAGTCGAAGACGGTATCAAAGTTGAATGCCCGAAGCCGACTGCAATCAAGGTCTCCGGCATCGACAAGCAGAGAGTCGGTGAAGTAGCAGCTAATATCCGCGCATTCCGTAAGCCGGAACCGTACAAGGGCAAGGGTATTCGCTATGCTGATGAGATCGTTCGTCGTAAGGAAGGCAAGACTGCCGGTAAATAGTGGGAAAGGAGTAAAACATGTTAAAAAAGATTTCTAAGAATGCAGAAAGACAAAGAAGACATGCACGTATCCGTAAAAAGATCAGTGGAACAGCATCCTGCCCACGCCTGAATGTCTTCCGTTCCAATAAGCACATCGCCTGCCAGGTCATCGATGATGTTGCCGGAAAAACGCTGGTTGCATGCTCCTCCAAAGAGCTCGGCCTCGAGATCGGCAGCAACATCAACGCTGCAGTAGAAGTAGGCAAGAAGATTGCTGAACGCGCTTTAGCAGCAAACATCGACACCGTCGTATTTGACCGTGGCGGTTACATCTATCACGGCAGAGTCAAGGCTCTGGCTGACGCGGCAAGAGAAGCCGGCTTGAAGTTCTAGGAGGAAACAATGGACGAGAATAAAGTTGAAGCAGTTGAAGAAAAAACTGTAACTCCGGAAGCTGCAGCCGCTCCGGAAGCTGCTGAACAGGCACCTCGCGGAAACCGTCGCGATAACCGCAACCGTGGTCCGCGCCGTAACAACCCGCGTTTCGCTCGTGAACAGAAGGAATTCGAAGAGAGAGTCGTTAAGATCTCCCGCGTTTCCAAGACTGTTAAGGGTGGACGTAAGATGCGTTTCTCCGCACTGGTCGTTATCGGTGACCGCAAGGGCAGAGTAGGCTATGGCCTCGGAAAGGCAAACGAAGTACCGGATGCTATCCGTAAAGCTCTGGATGATGCAAGAAAGAATGTTGTAAGAGTTCCGCTCGTAAACGGAAACCGTACTATCCCGCATACAGTTATCGGCACATATGGTGCAGGTGAAGTCATCCTTCGCCCGGCAACAGAAGGTACCGGTGTCGTTGCCGGCGGTACAGTCCGTGCAGTCATGGAACTTGCTGGTGTTACCGACGTCTTAGGCAAATGCCTGGGCAGCCGTACACCGATCAACGCAGTCCGCGCTACAATGGAAGCTGTCAAACAGTTAAAGACAGTCAACAGCGTTGCCAAGCTGCGTGAAAAGAAAGTCGAAGAGATTCGTTAAGGGAGGTGCGGACAATGAAATTAGAAGAATTAAAAGCTAATCCGGGCGCACGTAAAGACGTGAAACGAATCGGCCGCGGTCAGGGTTCCGGTAACGGCAAGACTGCAGGCAAGGGTCAGAAAGGTCAGCTTTCCCGTTCCGGCGGCGGTAAGGGTCCGGGATTCGAAGGCGGCCAGACTCCGATCTATAAGAGCATCCCGAAGCGCGGTTTCACTAACATCAACCGCAAAGAATATGCTATCGTCAATCTTTCCGATCTCAACCGTTTCGAGGACGGCGTAACTGTTACTCCGGAACTCTTAAAAGAAAGCGGTCTGGTTAAGAAAGAGTTAGCTGGTATCAAGATTTTAGGCAACGGCACTCTGGAAAAGAAAGTTTCCGTCGTTTGCCACAAGATCTCTTCCTCTGCCAAAGAGGCAATCGAAAAGGCGGGCGGAACAGTAGAGGTGCTGTAAGATGGTATCGATCTTCGCCGATTTTATCAAAAACAGGGACATCCGCAAACGGATCCTGTTTACCCTGCTGATGATGTTCATCTTCCGTCTCGGAGCTGCTATTCCGGCTCCGGGCATCAATGATACAGTCATTAAACTCGGGGCAAACAGCCTGATCTACATGATGAACCTGTTGGGAGGTGGCGCCATCGAACAGATGTCGATCTTCTCTCTTGGCGTCGGCCCCTACATCAATGCCAGCATTATCATCCAGCTTCTGAGTATGGATATCATTCCGCCTCTCGCTGAGATGACAAAAAATGGTAAGAAAGGCAGAGAACAGATCGATCGAATCACCCGTTACCTGGCTGTCGTTATGGCGCTGGTACAGGGTTACTTCATCGTTCAGCTGCTTTCGAACCAGTACGGAGTTGTTGATAATCCGAGCCCGATCAACTACCTTTATATCTCCGTAATCTTCACAGCCGGTACAATGTTCCTGCTGTGGATCGGTGATCAGATCACTTCCAAGGGTGTCGGCAACGGTGTATCCATGATCATCTTTGCCGGTATCGTTGCAAATATCCCGAGAAACTTCCGTGTTGTTTACCAGACACTGATCACGGACGCTGCGGGAGCGAAAGGATGGGCATCCTTCATCGCGTATCTGATCATGTACATTGCGATCATCGTCCTGGTCATTGTAATGGACACTTCCGAAAGAAGAATCCCGATTCAGTACAGCACAGGCAAGACGATCAACCGGACAAAGGGTGACCTTAACCATTTACCGTTAAAAATCAACTCCGCATCCGTTCTTCCGGTCATCTTCACCGGTGCCCTGATCCAGGGTCCGCAGATCATTGCGTCCTGGGTCAACCAGTCTGCATATGCATGGCTGTCCGATTTCTTCGATTTCTCCAAACCGTATGTCCTGGTGATCTATGCGGTCCTCGTCATCCTGTTTACCTTCTTCTACACCAACGTTACCGTTGATCCGGAGAAGATCGCAGAGAATCTCGGCAAGGACAACACATACATCCCCGGTGTCAGACCCGGTAAGGAAACTGTCGAATACATCAGCAAAGTACTGAACCGCATCACCGTCTTAGGCGCACTGCTGCTCGCATTCATCGCTGTCCTGCCTTACATCGTTTCCATGGCTACCGGCCTCCCGGTCAGCGCAGCTCTGGGCGGAACCGGTATCATCATCGTTGTCGGTGTCGCTCTTGAAACGATCAAGACATTAAAGGGTCAGCTCACAACAAAGCAGTATCACAGTTTTGTAGGAAGATAGAGGAAGCATAAATGAATATACTCATTATTGGTGCTCCCGGAACCGGTAAGGGAACGATGTCCGAAAAACTCATCGAGAAATACGGCATCGTTCACGTTTCCACCGGCGATATGCTTCGGGAGAGTGTGAAAAACGGTACAGAAGTCGGTAAAAAAGCCCACGGCTACATGGAACGCGGCGAACTCGTCCCGGATGAAGTTATCCATGATATCATCCTTGAGCGCTTCGCACAGAAGGATATGGAAAACGGCATCCTGATGGACGGCTATCCGCGTACACTGGCACAGGCTGAGGATCTCGATTCGATCCTCGCTTCCCTGGGCAAGAAAGTTGACTGCGTTCTGAATCTCGAACTCGATGAAGAGATCCTGATCGGCCGCGTCACCGGCAGACGTACATGCCCGAATTGCAAAGCGATCTATCACATTCAGAACAAGCCTCCGAAAGTCGAAGGCGTATGTGATATCTGCGGCAGCCAGTTGGTAACCAGAAAGGACGATACCGTTGAGAGCTTACGGGTCCGTCTGGAAGCCTATCACGAATCGACCAAGGATGTAATCGGCTACTACGCAAACAAGGGTATCGTAAAGACCATCAATGCTGATCAGAGCGTTGAGAAGGTATTTGCCGATATCGTTGAAGCATTAGGAGAATGTAATGATTAGTCTTCGTTCTCCCCGCGAAGTGACATTAATGAAAAAGGCAGGCGCAACTGTCGCTTATGTCCTGAATCACATTGGAGAGTATATTAAACCCGGAGTCAGCACCTACGAGGTAGACCGTATCGCAGAAGAGATGATCTACTCCCGCGGATGCAAACCGAACTTCAAGGGTTACGAGGGATTCCCCTGTGCCAGCTGTATCTCGGTCAACGAGATGCTGGTACACGGGATCCCTTCCAAAGATATTATTCTCAAGAATGGGGACATTGTTACGGTTGACGTCGGCGCCGACTATAAGGGCTATCAGGGCGATGGCGCCTGGACCTTCACAGTCGGAGAAGTCACAGATCCGAAAGTTCTCGAACTGATGGAAGTGACGAAAGAAGCTCTGTATTTAGGAATTGAGCAAGTAAAACCGGGCAACAGAGTCGGCGATATCTCTCATGCTATCCAGACTTATGTTGAAGCGCACGGTTTCTCCCTGCCTGCGGAATACACAGGACACGGGATCGGAACCGACATGCACGAGGACCCGGCGATCCCGAATGTCGGAAGACCGCATACCATGGAACTTCTCAGGAAAGACATGTGTATCTGTATTGAACCTATGGTCTTCATGGGAAAACCGCATTGCCGCACACTGAGTGACGGCTGGACGGTCGTATCCCGTGACGGCTCATGGGCCGCCCATTATGAACATGAACTTCATATCACAGCGGAAGGCTGCGAGATTCTGACAAAAGAGGAGGAAGATTAGTTGGCAAAACAGGATGTCATCGAAATCGGCGGAGAGATCATCGACGCTCTGCCGAATGCTCAATTTAAAGTGAAACTCGAAAACGGCGCAGAAATTTTAGCCCACGTTTCCGGTAAAATCCGTATGCATTACATTCGCATTTTACCGGGTGACCATGTGACCGTTGAGCTTTCACCCTACGATCTAACACGTGGACGAATCACTTATCGTTTCAAGTAATCGAGGAGGAAAAACGATGAAAGTAAGACCAAGCGTCAAACCGATCTGCGACAAATGTCGCGTTATCAAGCGCAAAGGCCGTGTCATGGTCATTTGCGAAAACCCGAAACACAAACAGAGACAGGGATAGGGAGGAGACAAAATGGCTCGTATTGCAGGAGTAGATATTCCAAATAATAAACGTGTTGTTGTGGCACTGACCTATATCTATGGTGTTGGTCCGACAACTGCGGCTAAAGTTCTGGCTGAAAACAACATCAGCGAAGACATCCGCGTTAAGGATCTGACCGATGATCAGGTCAACGCGATCCGTAAAACACTGGATCAGTATAAATTAGAGGGTGACCTCAAACGTGAAGTTCAGTTAAACATCAAGCGTCTGATGGAAATCGGCTGCTACCGTGGCATGCGCCATCGTAAAGGCCTGCCGGTAAGAGGTCAGCGCACAAAGACAAATGCAAGAACCCGCAAAGGACCGCGTCGTACCGTTGCGAACAAGAAGAAGTAAGGATAGGAGGGTAAACCATGGCTAAAGCGAAAGTTAAAGTAGCACGTAAAAAGCGTGTAAAGAAGAATATTCTCAAAGGCGTTGCTCATATCCATTCCACCTTCAACAACACGATCGTATCCATCACGGATGAAGCAGGAAACGTTATTTCCTGGAGCTCCGCAGGTGCGTTAGGTTACAAGGGTTCCCGTAAGTCCACACCTTATGCCGCTCAGATGGTTTCTGAAGCAGCTGGTAAAACCGCAATGGATCATGGCATGAAGACTGTCGAAGTAAATGTCAAGGGTCCGGGTCCGGGCAGAGAAGCAGCTATCCGTGCTCTTCAGGTTGCCGGTCTTGAGATCACAGCCATCAACGACGTCACGCCGATCCCGCATAACGGCTGCCGTCCACCAAAGAAACCTAGAGGCTAAGGAGGACTACAATGCAGAAATTTGAACGCCCAAAATATAGAATCGAACAGCTCGAGGAACAAAACAACTACGGTAAGTTTATCGTTTCTCCGCTCGAACGCGGTTTCGGTACAACAGTTGGCAATGCTCTGCGCAGAGTCATGCTGTCATCCTTACCGGGTGGTGCGGTCTATTCTGTGAAGATCGATGGCGTTTTCCATGAATTCACATCCATCAAGGGCGTGAAGGAAGATGTCACATTAATCATCTTAAATATTAAAAACCTGATCCTGAAGATCAGCGGTGAAGAATCCTACAGCTTACGTATCAACGCGAACGGCCCGTGCACCGTTACCGCAGGTGACATCATGTGCCCGGCCGGTGTTGAAGTACTCAACCCGGAACTCGAGATCGCACACCTGGACAAGGGCGGCGTCCTCGATATCGAAATGAAGGCGAAGAACGGCAGAGGCTATGTCTCCGCAGACGAAAACAAGCGCCTTTATCAGAACTCTTCGCAGGGTATCGGCACGATCTTCACTGACTCGATCTATACACCGGTTGTCAGAATGAACTATGAAGTCGAAGCTACACGTGTTGGCCAGAGCGCTAAATACGATGAGCTGACTCTCGAAGTCTGGACAAACGGTTCGATCAAACCGGAAGAAGGCATCAGCATGGCTTCCAAGATCCTGGCTGACCATTTCTCCCTGCTGACTGTCCTCGACGAGGAAGTCGTCAGCACAGAATCCGTCATGAAGGATTATGTCCATGAAAAGAATGCCAAGACAATCAATATGTCTATCGAAGATCTCGATCTGACTGTCCGTAGCTATAACTGCTTAAAGAGAGCGGGCATCAGCACAGTCGAAGAGTTAACATCGAAGACAGAAGAAGAGATGAGCAGAGTACGCAATCTCGGAAAGAAATCGTTGAAGGAAGTCAAGGAAAAACTGAATGATCTCGGCTTGAACTTCCGTCAGTTTGAATAAGGAGGAAAGAAAATGCAGAATCGTAAATTAGGACGTACATCCGATCATCGTAAAGCATTACTCCGCAATCAGGCCACAGCACTCATTCTGAACGGCAAGATTGAAACGACTGAAATGAAAGCCATGGAGCTTCGCTCGGTTGTTGACGGATTGATCACGATCGCAAAAGCGGATGATCTCAACGCAAGACGCAGAGCAGCCGCTTATCTGTTCGATTCCAAGAACAAGGAAGGCAAAACTGCTTTACAGGTGCTCTTCGAAGAAGTAGCTCCGAAGTATAAAGATCGCAAGGGCGGCTATACCCGCGTCACCAAGCTCGGTCAGCGTCGTGGTGACAGCGCTGAAGTTGCCAGAATCGAATTAATCTAATTATTCGGAAACCAATCAATAAAGCAACCGCTCCGGCGGTTGCTTTTATATGTCAGACGGAGAGATCAAAAAGGCAGCCTTTCGCAGACTGCCTTTTA
>JAUNQE010000052.1:0-10125 GCA_030536365.1 Erysipelotrichaceae bacterium
ACAGCCAGAAATGAATATCATGGATGTTGATCGCCGGCAGCATGATGCAGAACAGAATGACGGCAGAGACCGCCATGATGATGGCGGTCTTGAAGATACTATTTTTCATTAACGTTTGTCTCCTGAGGTTTTACGACCTCGCCGAGAGCTGCGAGGGTAGCGGAGAGATTCTGGATCTCGCTCGGGATGATGAGTTTGGTAGATTTGCCGTCAGCGACTTTTTCAAGTGCTTTATAGCCTTCCATCGTGATATATGCCTTGCCCGGATTCGCGTCATTGATCGCTTTGATACCGTAGGCCTGGGCAGTATAGACTCTTTCCATCGCCTGCGCCTGACCTTCCGCTTCAGCGACCATGGCTTCCTTCTTGGCGTTCGCGCGCAGGATCATGGATTCCTTTTCACCTTCAGCACGCAGGATAGCGGCTTTCTTTTCACCTTCTGCCTGAAGGATGGTCTCACGGCGGTCACGTTCAGCACGCATCTGCTTCTCCATGGATTCCTGGATATCGCGCGGCGGCATGATGTTCTTCAGTTCGACACGGTTGACCTTGATGCCCCACGGATCGGTCGCTTCATCAACGATCGAACGCATCTTGGCATTGACGACGTCACGGCTGGTCAGTGTTTCATCGAGTTCGAGATCACCGATGATGTTACGCAGGGTGGTCGCGGTCAGATTCTCAAGAGCGGACATCGGGGTCTCGATACCGTAGGTATAGAGTTTCGGGTCTGTTACCTGGCAGTAAACGACGGTATCGATCTGCATGGTGACGTTATCCTTGGTGATAACAGACTGCGGATCGAAGTCGAGCACGATCTCCTTTAAAGAGACTTTGTTGGCGATACGGTCGATGAAGGGCATTTTGGCGTGGAAGCCGGTCCTCCAGGTGGTGTGATAGGCACCGAAACGTTCGATGATATAAGCCTGCGGCTGCGGTACGATGCGTACGCAGGACAGTGCGACAGCAACGACTGCAAGAAGCAGGATGACCCAGATAATTGTTCTGATAACTGTTGGCATGTTTTAATCCTCCTTTACGGGGCGGACGATGAGTTTAGCCCCGTCGATTGCAAGAACTTCTACAAGAGTTCCTTTTTCGATAAATTCTTCTGCGGCTTTGACTTTCCAGACCACATCATTCACTTTGATCTCGCCGTTGGCGTAATCCGTGACTTCCTTCAGCAGATGGAAACGTCTGCCGATGATGCGCTCAGCACCGGTGCCGATCTGATTGCCGCGCAGCATCTTCGCTGCGATCGGCCGAACTGCGAACAGGCAGATCAGTGATACGAGCAGAAAGACGATGATCTGTACAGTCTCGTTGAGTTTCAGTGCGGTGACGGCCATTGCGGCTAACGCGCCGACTGCGAACCAGAAGGATACGAGCGCGGAAGGTGTAGCGATCTCAAACAGAAACGCGATTACGAAGATCGCCAGCCAGATATACAGCGGATTCGCTGCTAACCATGCAAATGGATTCATAAACTGACCTCCTTCTCGGTATTCAGGTCGACGATCAGCATTTGTTCGCGATCGTCATATTGGATTGGAAACTTTCTGTTGACGCAGGAAGTTCCGGCGACTTTTCCCGCATATTCGACAATGCTCTTATTGGAGATCCGGGCATAGCCTTTTCCCAGTGAGATCTTATTCAGGTTCTCAAGAGGAACGAGCTTATGGTCAGCGTCTTCTTTGGAGATCCCCTTGATCGCCATCTTCTTGTTTCGTTCATCGAAACCGACCATGCACCAGCGGAAATCCTTAAGTTTTGCCGCAGCCGGATTGTTCAGTGTGATATTGCTTTCATACAGAGTAGCCTGCATCGCATAGGCATTACCCGGCATCCATGTGTACATAGCGTTACCTCCTTTGGCTATATTTTACAATATCAGCGTAAATTGTCAATATCTTCTAAATCTTCCATATCATCAATATCATTTTCTGCTGATCTCTTTCCGCTTATAGAGCCTCTTTTTTGAAAGTATCGGGTGTATTTGTTAGAATAGTACTGCTATGAACAACAAACTGCCGGAGAAGCTTCTGGAGCTGAGAAAGCATTATCATTATTCACAGAAAAGCATCGCCGAGAAACTCGGGATCGATCTGATGGAGTATATGTCCTATGAAAACGGCGCAGCCGTTCCTTCTTATGTGCTTTTGAAGAAGATCGCCAGAGTCTACCGGATCACGGTCCTGGAACTCTTTTCCAATGAGACCCAGCTTGTGCTGCGTGCCGTCAGGGCGGTCGCCGATGTACCGCTGAAGGACCGGGTGCGCATGTTCGTGAAGCGCTACAGAAATTATCTGCTTGCCGGCGCTCTGCTTCTGGCGGTCGTTCTCTTCCTGGCGCTGAAGCCGGAGAAACCGGAAAAGATCTATGTGCTTCCGGAAGTTCTTCCCCGTGAGACGCTAGCGGTCAGTGAGACTACAGTTGCGCGTCTTTCAAGTGACGGAAAACTGATCGGCAGCGGTGATAATTCCAACGGCCAGCTCGATCTTGAGGAGAGCGGTCTGATCAAGGTCGCGGAAGGAGCTACCTTTACCGTTGCCTTAAAGAACGACGGTACCCTGGTCTCTGCCGGACTTCTTGAAAAAGTCGCGGATGATATTTCCGACTGGGAGGATATCGTTGCGGTCGCTACCGGTTCCGGACATGTTCTCGGACTGCGGAACGACGGGGATGTCCTCTGCGCCGGAGACAATACATACGGTCAGTGCAGTTATGAAGAGCGCCGCAATATGAAGCGGATCTTTGCGCTTCCGCAGGGCTCTGTCCTGGTAAGGGAAGACGGCATGGTATTCACCGCGGGCGATTTCGTCGGTTCCTCGCAGCTGCGCAAGCAGCGGAACCTGCTGGATGTCCGTGCTTCCGAGGATAACCTTGTTTATTTAAAGGATAACGGTACGGTCGGCTACTTTGCCCGCCGTAAGGATTTTGACGCTGTGCTGCAGTGGAAAGACATCACCGCTGTCGCCTGCGGCAATGATTTCATTGCCGGTCTGACGGTCGGAGGAAACGTCAAGATCGTGATCGACAATTATATATTGGAAAACGAAGTCAATGACTGGAACAATATCACGGCGATCGCCGCCGGGAATGATTATCTCGTCGCGGTCGATGAGGAAGGTAACCTTTACGGTATCGGACGCAATGTTTACCATCAGTTCGATGACTCCTCGCTGATGCACAACTCCCTGCCGCAGGTCCGCAATGTCAAGGTGGAGATCGGCCAGGAATACGTGATCATCTCCTTTGATCCGGTGGCCAACGCTTCCGGGTATCTTGTTACGATCGATGTCGGTATCGGATACAGTTCCCGCGTGGACGAACCGTATCTTGTGATCTCAAAAAACAATTTCGAAGACGGCAAGACCTATCTTCTGCATATCACCGCTCTCGGAGAAGGGGAGTATGAGGACTCGGATGTTCTGAGCCTTGATTTCCTCTATCAGACAGAAAGCACCCCGCAGCCGGTCCAGCCGACTCCTGCACCGACAGCAGACGTCAAGGAAGTTCCGTTCTCCCTGGACGGTCTGACCGGGAAGACAGTCAACAATTTCCTGGCATATCTGCGTGGTCTGGGAGTGCGCGAGGATCAGCTTTCCGGAAGTGAGAGCGAGAATATCTGCAGCGGCAGCGAGCCGGTCGTGGAGACTGTCAGCGGGATCAGTGATTATGAACTGATCACCATGAGCGAGCTCTCACAGCGGCAGATCAACTACACGTTCTGCAAAGTGCCGGAGCCCGAACCGACCCCGGAACCGACACCGGAGCCTACGGCGACGACAGAGCCTTCAGGAGAGGAGGGTGAAAATGGCCAGTAAACCTGTGATCTGGGAGATATCCGGTAAACAACAGACATATACCGATGAAAAACTCATCGAAGCGATCAAAAACGGAGAGGTCCTCGGCGAGGATCTGATCACCACCCGCGGTCTCGGCGCCTGGGTCAAGGTCGCTTCCAGTATTTACCGTTTTTATCTTCCTGAAGATGATGGTATAATACATTAAACCGCAAGCGGAGAAGAGCCGGCAGAAACTGCTGCAGAGAGGGTCTGTATGCTGAAAAGACCTGCAGTGATCCGGAGAATGCTTCCGCCGGGGCGGTCCTGAAAAAGAGTAGGGACCGACGTTTACCGCGTTAAGGCTATATAAGACAAAGAGCAGAGTGGAACCGTGCCGCAAGGCACCTCTAGGGCTGCTTTTTCTATGGGAGGATTTTATGCGTTTATACAATACCAAAACGTTAAAGATCGAAGAATTCGTTCCGAATGAACCGGGCAAAGTCAAGATGTATGTCTGCGGTCCGACGGTCTATAACGATGTCCATATCGGCAATGTCCGTCCGGTCGTGGTTTTCGATACACTGCGCCGTCTGTTCGAGGCAGAAGGCTATGAGGTCTATTACGTCAGCAACTATACCGATGTTGATGACAAGATCATCCGCGAGGCAGCGAAACGCAACATCAGTGAGAAGGAACTCACCGATGAGATGATCGCCGCTTATAACGAGATCCGTCACGCGCTTGACGCAGAGGATCTCTACCGCACCCCGAGAGTCACCGAAACGATGGACGATATCATCGCTTTCATTGAAAAACTCGTCGACAACGGTTCCGCGTACGTCGTAGACGGAGATGTTTATTTCCGTACTTCCTCCGTTGCCAGCTACGGCGCGCTTTCCAACCAGAACATCGATGATCTGCAGGTCGGCGCCCGTATCGAGGAAAACGATAAGAAGGAATCTCCGCTCGACTTCGCTTTATGGAAGAAGACCGAGACCGGCATCCGCTGGGAGACCCGTTTCTCCGTCGGCCGCCCGGGCTGGCATACCGAATGTGTCGTCATGATCAATAAGGAACTGGGACCGCTGATCGATATCCACGGCGGCGGAAAGGACCTGCGTTTCCCGCACCATGAGAACGAACGCGCCCAGTCGTTGGCCTGCCATGGTTCCGAGCTTGCCAATTACTGGATGCATTCCGGCATGATCGACGTCAACGGTGTCAAGATGTCCAAATCCCTGGGCAACTTCATCACCGCGAAAGAGATCCTGAGACATCTCGATCCGAAGGTCCTGCGCTGGTTCCTTCTGGAAACACATTACCGTGCCGATGTGAACGTATCCGATGAGATCCTGGAAGGCTCCAAGAAGGAATTCCAGAAAGTCGCGGATGCCTACCGCAAGGCTTCCCTGACCTTCGCACTTGCCGGTGTGGACGCCGGTGAGGCTCTTGACCAGGAAAGCTATGAACAGTTCCTGAAAGAGATGGACAACGATCTCAATACTCCGAATGCCTACGCGGTCATCTTTGAACTCGTCAAGAAGATCAACCAGGCGCTGCGTGTCCGTGAAAAGGATCTTCCGCAGCTTGCTGCCTATATGAATACGCTCGGTAAATGTCTCGGCATCCTCGGCATCCACCTTCCGAAGGTCGAACTCAGTGAAGAAGACCGTGAGGTCTATCGCAAGTGGGAAGCCGCGAAAGCGGAGAAAGACTTCGCGACAGCTGACCAGCTGCGTGCTGTTCTGATCGAAAAGGGACTGATGTAATGGGCCCTAAGGATCTGAACCCTGTCTCTTTAAGCTTTGTGGGCGATGCCATTTACAGCCTGAAGATCCGGGAATACTATATCCGCTGCGGCTACCGTCAGGGCAATGTCCTGCAAAAGCTGACCAAGCGCTATGTATCCGCGGATGGCCAGAAGAGAGTCTTTGAGCGTCTGCAGAAGAACGATTTCCTGACAGAACAGGAAATGGAGGTCTTCCGCAACGGACGCAATCATATCACCCATATCCCGAAAAACGCCTCGCGTCTGAGCTACGAGATCGCGACCGGACTGGAAGCGTTATGCGGATATCTCTATCTGTTTGATAAGGAGCGTTGTGAAGAGCTCTTTACCGAGATCCTGAAAGGAGGAGAAGAAAATGAATGAAATGGTCTACGGCCGCAATTCCTTTGATGAAGCGCTGCGCAGCGGCAGAGTGCGTAAAGCCTATCTGCTGAAAGACTCATCCTATATCTCTCTGTGCAAGAAAAAGCACATTCCTTTTGAGATCTGCGAGCGCAAAACGCTTGACCAGATGTCGGATCACAAGAATCACCAGGGCGTGATCGCTGAAACGGAAGCCTATGAACTGTATCCTCTGGAAGCATTATTAAAAGAGGAAAATGGTCTGATCGTTGCCCTCGATTCCCTGAAAGATCCGCAGAATCTGGGCACGATCGTGCGTACGGTCGATGTCGTTGGCGCAGACGGCATCATCTATAAGAAACACAACAGCGTGAAAGTCAACGCGACGGTCGCCAAGGTCGCTTCCGGCGCACTTGAATATGTCAAGATCGCTGAAGTCGTCAATCTTACCGCAGCTTTAAAGAAACTGAAGGAAAAAGGTTACTGGATCGTCGGCGCTGCCGGCGAAGCCAAGCAGTCCTATGACTCGGTTGATTACAAGCGCAATATCGTGCTCGTGATCGGCGCGGAAGGGGAAGGGATCTCCCGTCTCGTGAAAGAGGAATGCGATTACCTCGTTTCGATCCCGAACAACGGACATATCGATTCACTGAACGCTTCGGTCGCGGCAGGGGTCATGTTGTATCAGGTCCTGAAAGACCGTCAGCAGGGTTAACGGAGAAAGGCTTTGGCTATCCGTATCCTGACTGTCTGTCCTGAATTCTTTACGGGCTTCCGGCTCAAAGATACCGAGATCATCGATCTGCGGACTTTTGCCGGAGGCTCTTTCCGTCATGTGGACGAAAGCCCCTATGGCGGCGGGGCGGGGATGGTCCTGCGGATCGAGCCGATGATGAATGCTTTGGAGTCGCTCCGCAAAGAAAATAGCTTCGTTGTGCTGACCGATCCCAGAGGCAGATGCTACAGCGACAAAATGCGCGACGCCCTCCTGCAGAAGGAGGATCTGCTTCTGATCTGCGGGCACTTTGAAGGGGTCGATGAACGGATCGTAAAGGACGTGGATCTGCGCGTTTCGATGGGCGATTATATCGTTTCCAAGGGTGAATTAGCCGCTTTGACGATCCTCTCTTCGATGGGCAAAATACTCCTTGACTAGAGCTTGATTTTTCCCTAATATATAAGTGCAGTTATTAGACATGAGCTAATAACTTTTTTAAAAGGAGGAGTAGCATGCCGGAGAAAAACAGAGTCATCCTTACCTGCAGCGAATGTTTATCCAGAAACTATTCCACTTACAAAAACAAGAAGGTCAGTACCGAGCGTCTGGAACTGCGCAAGTACTGCAAGCACTGCAACAAAATGACAATACACAAGGAAACGAAATAATAGGAGAAGTTGTATATGAAATGGTTTAGTTTAAGTGGGATCACCAAGGAGATCAAAAAGATCCGCTGGCCGAAGGGCGATGACCTTCTGACGAATTCCGTCCAGGTCGTCATCTTTACTGCCTGCTTCGCGGTATTCTTCCTGCTTTGTCAGTTCGTCATCTCGCTGATCCTGAGAATGGTCGGAGCGATCGCCTAATGAGTGAACAGAAGAAAGAATGGTATGTTGTCAATACCTACGCCGGTCATGAGAACCGCGTAAAAGACAACCTCGAAAAGAGACTCGAGACCATGAACCTGAAGGACAACCTGTTCCGCATCGTGGTCGCCGAGGAAACACAGATCGAAGTCAAGAACGAGAAGAGCAAGGAAGTTGTCCGCAACATCTTCCCGGGCTATCTTTTCGTTGAAATGATCATGACAGACGAAGCCTGGTACGTTGTCCGTAACACACCGGGCGTTACCGGATTCATCGGTTCTTCCGGCGGCGGCGCCAAGCCTTTCCCAGTCGCCCAGAACGAGATCGATTCCATCCTGCGCCGTATCGGTCAGTCCGACAAGAAGATCGAAGTCGACTTCAAGGTCGGAGATCATGTCAAGATCCTTTCCGGTCCGTTTGCCGGTATGGAAGGCACAGTCGATGCAATGAATGACCAGACACAGGTCGCTACCGTCCTGATCATCCTGTTTGGCCGTGAGACACCGACCGACATCAATTACATCGATCTGGCACAGACGCTCTAAGCATCTGCAAAAGTGCGGAAAACCCGCAATAACAGCTTAAAAAACACACACAGAGATCCTTGTCAAAGGATCTCTGTTGTTGTATAATTGTACAGCACGTGGAAGGAGGGCAACTGCTCCGTTTAACCACTGCCAAGGAGGAAAACATGGCTAAGAAGAAAGTTGCAAAGATCTGTAAGTTACAGTTCCAGGCCGGCGGCGCTCGTCCGGGTCCGGCTCTCGCGTCTGCAGGCATCAACATGCCGCAGTTCTGCCAGCAGTTCAACGATCAGACAAGAGATCGTGCTGGCGACATCGTTCCGGTAGTTATCACCGCTTACGAAGACAAGTCTTTTGATTTCGTCTTAAAGACAACACCGGCTGCCGTATTACTTAAGAAGGCAGCAGGCATCCAGAAAGCATCCGGCAATCCGCGCACTACCAAGGTTGGCAAGATCACATCTGCTCAGCTGAAGGAGATCGCTGAATACAAGATGCCCGACCTGAATGCTGACAGTGTTGAAGCAGCAATGAAGATCATTGAAGGTACCGCACGCAATATGGGTATCGTAGTAGAGGGGTAATTATAATGAAACACGGAAAGAATTATAAAGCAGCCCTTGAAATGATCGAAAAGGGCAAGGAATACACTGTTGAAGAAGCAGTCGCATTATTAAAGAAGATGAACACCGCAAAGTTCGACGAGACTGTCGAAGCTTGCTTCAACCTGAACGTTGACCCGCGTCACGCTGATCAGCTGATCCGTGGTGCGATCGTTCTGCCGAACGGTACAGGCCGTTCCCAGAAAGTCCTGGTCGTTACTCAAGGCGCTAAGGAAGAAGAAGCAAAAAATGCCGGTGCTGACTATGTCGGCGGCAAAGAGATCCTTGAACAGATCAAGGGCGGTTGGTTCGACTTCGACGTTATCGTTGCTACACCGGATATGATGGGTGAACTCGGTAAGTTAGGTAAGATCTTAGGTCCGAAGGGCTTAATGCCGAACCCGAAGACAGGTACTGTCACACCGAACGTTGCTGCAGCGATCACTGAGATCAAGAAAGGTAAAGTTACCTACCGTGTCGATAAGGATGGTAACCTGAACGTTCTGATCGGTAAGAAATCCTTCACAGAAGCTGCTCTGGTCGAGAACTACAACGCAATGTACAACGCTGTTATGAAAGCTCGTCCGACAACTGTCAAGGGTGCTTACGTACAGAGCATCACCCTGGCATCCACGATGTCCCCGGGTGTATCTCTCGCACTTAACTAACAGAAAAATCCAACAGCCCATGTCTGTTGGATCTGGGGTTTTAGCTCAGTTGGCAGAGCGCATGGTTCGCAATCATGAGGTCACGGGTTCGACCCCCGTAAGCTCCACCAGGTAAAAGAGAACAGGACTGTAGCAGTCCTGTTTTTTGTATAATGGAATCAGATGGATAAACCTATGAGCAGGACAGAGAACGTTGAACTGACAGTGTTATGCCTGATCGAAGACGGCGATAAGATACTGCTTCAAAACAGAGTGAAGAAAGACTGGCGTGGATATGCATTGCCGGGCGGTCATGTAGAACCTGGTGAATCTTTTGTTGATGCGGTGATTCGGGAGATGAAGGAAGAAACCGGACTGACGATCATTGATCCGAGATTGGTTGGAGTAAAACAATTTCCCATAGAGAACGGAAGATATGTTGTCCTGCTGTTTAAGACCACACAATGGTCAGGGGATCTTGTATCATCCGAAGAAGGCCGAATGGAATGGATCAAGTACAACGACCTTTCTACAATAAGAACCGTGGATGATTTTGATGATCTTCTGAGAGTAATGAACACGCCGGAGCTGACAGAATTTCAGTATTTGATTTCGGGAAGCGAATGGACTGCGGTAATTAGATAAACCTGCTAATATCTGTCAAGCAGTATTTTGACAATTTGAATTAAACGGTGAATCCACGACGAAATGATAATACATATGCAAAGGTCTGCTTTGCGTGACAATTCTTGACTTTCCCAAAATAATGAGCGTAGAGGAGACGACGTTTATGAACAGAATCGGAACAAACATCAGGAAGATGCGCTTGGAAAAGAAGATGTCCCAGGA
>JAUNQE010000052.1:10135-10943 GCA_030536365.1 Erysipelotrichaceae bacterium
GTCTTTACAACCAGACAGACAATCTCCAACTATGAAAACGGAAAATCCAATCCGGATGTAGATATGCTTAAGAGCATTGCGGAAGCTTTGGACGTGGATACGTCACAGTTGATCTATGGGAATGCGGCCGCTGAGAAGAAACGCGGTGCATGGATTGCGCTCGGAGCAATATTGGCAGTCTTCTTCATAAATCTGTTTTTGATTCTTTATCTGGAAGAAATTGGATTCAAGCTGTCTTTAATCAATGGTAATGATGGGTGGTATATCTACGCTTCAAGGAGATTACTGCTCCGGCACTGTATACTTGGTCTAGTCTTATTTGCTTTAGGGTGGACAGCAACGAGATTGATTTATTGTTACCTACCGGTTAAAGAAAAGGTTTTTCACCATAAACCGATCTTTGCATGGATGGGTATTACCTTGACAGTATTGTTCAGTATCACTGCCGGGATTCAAAGTATGACCTGGAACAGAAAAGAACCGTACGGTCTTCTGGGAGAGCGTGTAATGACTATTATGTTCGTATTTTTTGATAACCCGTGGCTGATGTTGATATTTATTCTGATCGGTGGGGCGTCTTATGTAACACTATATAAAGATAAGGATTTGATGATGACTATGTGATAACCCTTTGATTTCAGATACCGGTAGATGGGCAGGTGGTAGTTGCCTGTGGCTTCCATGATGATGTGGATCTCTTCCTTGAACCGGCTGAGTTGTTTGACTAAAGAGTCCAGATCATCTTTGGTGTGCTTGAAGTCTCTTGGTGTCATCAGGACTTCACCATATGGCTTGATGGCACATACAG
>JAUNQE010000053.1 GCA_030536365.1 Erysipelotrichaceae bacterium
GACTGTTAAGTCCTCTTATCTGTATTTACTATGCAGAGAGGTTTCTTAACAGCCCTTTTTTTACTATTCTATAAGGTTAGTTTGATAGAAAGGGGGATGTACTAACCTTTGTAGACGTATTCGCCTGCTGTGTATTTCGGCGGAATGGTCGGGATCTGGAGGTAGGAATCATACTTGCCGCCGGTGTGGATAACGTGCTTAGCAGTACCCTTATCACCATTGTCAGTAATGAATGCCATACGGCAGTCTTCGTACCATTCGTTCAGCAGGAAGTCAGCAGAGATCTGGAGACGGAGGGTTTCGCCCTTATGCCAGATACGTGCTGTCGGCTGGATCTCGTAGTCGACCGGGTAAACAACACCTTGTTCCATCGGTTCGTCTTTCAGATGAGCCTGAACCGGGCAGTAGTCTGTGGAGAGTTTCGGATCAAGTTCACGGCGTGCGCCACGGCCCTGGCCCCAAGCACCGACGAAGTTGAACTTCATGCAGTCGAGCGGCAGGTACTGACCGTCAACACCCATCTTCTTGATACGGAAGAACATATCCATGTTGTCGTAACCACGGCATTCGATATTCAGATGCAGCTTGAAGTAACCGATCAGTTCTGTATCTTCTGTGAAGGTGTAATCGAAGTTGATCAGGCCGCTTTCCGGTGTGATATCGTAGTTCTCTTCGAGATTCTTGTATTCGAGGTAGTTGTTGTAAACAACTTCGGATTCCTTTTCGAACGGTTCGTAGCTCATCTTCATGTCTTCGGCATTCAGATAGAGTTTCTTATAAACTGTACGCGGGATCGGGAAGTTGTCTTCCGGACGGTTGCGGTAGTAGTCGTAATCGTAAGCGTCCATGACATCGACTCTGACTTTCGGTGTGAATTCCCAGCCGTTTCTCTCGTCTTTCATGTAACGATCCCAGAAACGGAGCAGGTCGAGCATGTTCTCCGGGTTGTAAGTATCCGGCCATTCCATATCACGGTGCATACGGAACCATTTCTTCGGGGAACGGATCTTACGGAAACCTTCACAGGAGCCTCTCAGATGGAAGTGGCAGAGACCTGCACATACATATGCCGGAACACGGATCTTTGACCAATCCGGGTATTTTGTCTGCCAGTATTCATCGAAGTAAGGATGCTGGACGATCATGTTACAGTTATCTTCGATCCATGTCTCACATGCACAACCGGATGTGATGAAGTTCTCGAAGAACGGACGCGGGATACCGTTGTAGGTCAGGGATTCACGATACATATCGCCTGTGCCTTCCCAGGCAGCGATACATGTCAGGTGTTTCGGCTGCTGAGCAGCGATACGCCATACGACCATACATACACCGGAGTTACCGAACATTGTGACACGGCCGTTACACCAGCCCTGTTCAGCTGCCCAGTCGATGAAGTTTGCGCCATCTTTACCATCTTCTTCGCCCCACAGAACTGCATCGCCTTCGGAATGACCGATACCACGCGGGTCAACGTTAGCGACAGCGTAACCATGACGGCACCAGAAGCCCGGGTCAGCAGCTTCGAACTTCGCCATTTCGGAAACAGTTTGCGGCGGAACGCCCATCAGCTTCCAGCCATCCTGACCTTCGTGCGGTCTCTTACCGAACGGACCCCAGCAGACGATCAGCGGGAGCGGTTCAGATGTGTTAGCCGGACGATAGAGGTCGAAGTAGAGGCGGACGCCATCCGGCAGTTTCATAGCCATATCCTGCTGGCAGATGACATGCGGTGCTACGGAAGTTGCAACATAAGTACGCGGATTCAGATCCGGGCAGATGGAGAAGTCACCGACCTGCTGGCCTGCTGCGCGAAGCTCATTGACCTTCTCGTAGGAAAGTCCAGGATTACCTTTACGGAAGATAACATCGACCTTCTTGCCGTTGATCTCGCGGGTTACTGTCTTGAACAGTTCCTTATTGTTCGGATCATACGTAGGCATTCCCGGTAAAGTAGTAAACTTTTTCATGTAGTAGTTTCTCCTTTCCAAAGACACATACATAAAAGATGTTTTTCTATAAATTATTGTAGATTTTTGCAGGGTCGAAAACCATGTAACGTCGGACAAACCATATTAATAAATAAGAAGACTATTTGTGCAAAAACACAATTAATAAGAGAGCCGTTTAGGCCCTCTTATTAAAGACATATTTCGGAAGAATCGATTTATTCCTCTGTGTTGTCGATAAGTTCTGCCAGACCTCTGATCGTCTTGGCAGCAGCAGCTTCGGTCATACCGATAAGCTTGTCAAATTCATCTTCGAGCTGAGCGACCAGTCCGACAAATACAACGGACGGTGCTTTGAGATCGCCTTCGAAGGACATATCCGGATTCAGATCCGCGAGATCTTTACGGTATGTCTTGGCAACGATCTTCATCAGGCGGTTCAGTGTGTCAGATCCTTTTTCTTCAGCAGCTGCAGCTTTTTCTTCGCCTTCGATAGGATCGATCGCGAAGATCGCAGTCTTGAAGCCGTCTCTCTGGACGATCTGCATATGGACCGGGTAAGGCATGTGTTCGCGGATGTAAGCTTCGTTCTGTCTTGTGATGCCTAAGACCATAGCGTTTCTTTCCGGACCTTCTTCTGTCTTGACAGCACCGTAAGCATACGGTTCAAGATCTTTCAAAGCCGGTTTGAAGCTCATGACGGTCGGCATGATCAGGGACTGAAGTGTGCCTTTGCCGCTCATTTCATACCATTCAGTCTCAGTGGATCCGCAGGCGTTGCAGGCATAGACCGGCGGCCATTCAACGTTTCCGCAAACCGGACACTTACGACCTAATACTTTTCCTTCTTCAAGAGTTTCGTAGTACTTCTTGACGAGTCTTTCTAATTTAACACCCATGATGCACCTCTTCCTTAGTCATCAACACCGATGATAACGTTGCAGATATTCTGCGCTCCGCCATAGCCTCTGAGGAATACTTTCTTGACTTCCTTCTTGACCTGGTGGTCGCCGGCTTCACCACGGATCTGTTTGACTGCATCGTAGAAGTCTGCCAGACCGGAAGCTGCGTGTGCGTGACCGAAAGCTGTACGTCCGCCATTCGGGTTGATCGGTTTGTCACCGTCGAATGTTGTTCTGCCGTCAAGGACATACTTCCAGGCTTCGTTCTCCGGGATGTAGCCGCTGATGTCGGCAGCAACGAGCTGAGAGGTGATGATGAAGTCGTTAGCGTAAAGCAGGTCGATGTCCTTGCCGCTTAAGCCAGTCTGTTCATAGACCTGACGGGTAGCTTCGATCGTTGCATTGACTTCGTAGAACGGATTGCTCGCTTCGAATGTGGAGTTACCTACACCGAGGATGCGGATCGGCTTCTTGTTCGTGTATTTTTCAACGAGGTCTGTAGCGCACAGGATAGCAGCGGCTGCGCCGTCACACTTGTGCTCAAGACCGGATACACGCTGGATGCCGCCCGTCTTCGGGTTGCGGTTGGACTGCATGTATTCCATAACATCGTCGTAACCGGCTTCTTTCGCGAGATCTTCGTAAAGTACGCGGTCGATCGCCAGCGGGTTGTTATGGGAGTTGTGACGAGCGTCGATCGCCAGTTTACACAGGGCCTTATCGATCTGATCGTCTGTCATGCCGACCTTGTTCTGATACCAGACAGCACTTGCGTCCTGAATGACATCACCGTAGAGGTAACGAGTGTATTCGTTGTTGTAGAGCCAGTCCAGAGATCTGTTGAAATCTTCAAAGCTGAATTTTCTACGGATGCAGGACGGTTTTCCCTGGATCGCAACGCCGTCGCCGAATTCAACACAACCGGTAAGGACGATATCATATTTGCCGGAAGCGATCGCCTGAGCAGCGATATCGATAGCCATGTAACCGGTGCAGCAGGCTTCGGAATGGTGGAGAGAAGCCTTTCCTCTCATACCGAACCATTCAGCGACCTGCATATTCGGTGTCAGGTAGTTGGAGCCGTTTAACGGGCTTGCCTGACCGTGGAAGTAGAACTGAACATCTTTTGGGGAAACGCCGGCATCTTCCATGGCTTTTAAAGCCGCGTAGCCATAAAGTTCGCCTTCGGTAACACCGGCAAGTTCCGGATCTTCAATTGTTTCTCTGAAGGGTGTGCAACCGACACCGATGATCGATACGGATCTGTTTAACGGTTTCGGATGAGTCTCTGTGAATGGATTAGATGTGTACATTTTCATTTTTTTCGATTTATTCCTCTGTGTTGTCGATAAGTTCTGCCAGACCTCTGATCGTCTTGGCAGCAGCAGCTTCGGTCATACCGATAAGCTTGTCAAATTCATCTTCGAGCTGAGCGACCAGTCCGACAAATACAACGGACGGTGCTTTGAGATCGCCTTCGAAGGACATATCCGGATTCAGATCCGCGAGATCTTTACGGTATGTCTTGGCAACGATCTTCATCAGGCGGTTCAGTGTGTCAGATCCTTTTTCTTCAGCAGCTGCAGCTTTTTCTTCGCCTTCGATAGGATCGATCGCGAAGATCGCAGTCTTGAAGCCGTCTCTCTGGACGATCTGCATATGGACCGGGTAAGGCATGTGTTCGCGGATGTAAGCTTCGTTCTGTCTTGTGATGCCTAAGACCATAGCGTTTCTTTCCGGACCTTCTTCTGTCTTGACAGCACCGTAAGCATACGGTTCAAGATCTTTCAAAGCCGGTTTGAAGCTCATGACGGTCGGCATGATCAGGGACTGAAGTGTGCCTTTGCCGCTCATTTCATACCATTCAGTCTCAGTGGATCCGCAGGCGTTGCAGGCATAGACCGGCGGCCATTCAACGTTTCCGCAAACCGGACACTTACGACCTAATACTTTTCCTTCTTCAAGAGTTTCGTAGTACTTCTTGACGAGTCTTTCTAATTTAACACCCATGATGCACCTCTTCCTTAGTCATCAACACCGATGATAACGTTGCAGATATTCTGCGCTCCGCCATAGCCTCTGAGGAATACTTTCTTGACTTCCTTCTTGACCTGGTGGTCGCCGGCTTCACCACGGATCTGTTTGACTGCATCGTAGAAGTCTGCCAGACCGGAAGCTGCGTGTGCGTGACCGAAAGCTGTACGTCCGCCGTTCGGGTTGATCGGTTTGTCACCGTCAAAGTTCGTGCGGCCATCCATAACATACTTCCATGCCTCGTTCTCCGGAATATAACCGGTGATCTCAGACGCGAGCAGCTGAGAAGTGATGATGAAGTCGTTGACATAGAGAAGATCGATATCATCGCCTGTCAGACCGGTTTCCTGGTATACCTGACGGGTAGCTTCTTCTGTTGCGTAGACTTCAAGCAGCGGGTTGCTGGCTTCCAGTGCGGAGTTGCCGACACCGAGGATCTCGATCGGCTTGTTCTTGGTGTATTTCTCGGCCAGATCTGTCGCACAGAGCAGGACGCAGGTAGCGCCGTCACACTTGTGTTCAAGACCGGAAATACGCTGGATCGCTCCGACTTTCGGGTTCATGTTGGACTGCATGTATTCCATGACATCGTCGTAACCAGCTTCCTTAGCAACATCTTCGTAGAGCTTGTGCTCGATCGCCAGCGGGTTATTCAAAGCATTGTGACGCGCGTTGATCGCGAGCTGACAGAGAGCCTTGTCGATCTGATCATCTGTCAGGCCTGCTTTTGTCTTATACCAGTCGGCGGTATTATCGTGACCGACGTTTGCCAGGAGGTGGCGGGTATAAGCATTGTCAGTAAGCCATGCAGTGGAGATCTGGAACTTCTCGAAGCTGAAGGGTTCACGGATATAAGCCGGTTTGCCCTGGATTGCGAGTGCGTCACCGAAATCGATGCCGCCGGTCAGCACGATATCATACTTTCCGGAAGCGATCGCCTGAGCAGCAATGTCGACCGCGAGATAGCCGGTACAGCAGGCTTCAGAATGATGAAGGGAAGCCTTACCGCGCATACCGAACCATTCAGCGACCTGCATATTCGGTGTCAGGTAGTTGGAACCATTCAGCGGACTAGCACAACCGTGGTAGTAGAATTGGACATCCTTCGGGGAAACGCCGGCATCTTCCATGGCTTTTAAAGCCGCGTAGCCGAACAGTTCACCTTCAGTCAGCCCGTTCGTCTCGGGGTTGTTCAGTGTTTCCATAAAAGGTGTGCAGCCAACGCCGATAATAGAAACACTTCTTCCGAGAGTCTTCGGATTTGTTTGATTGAATGGATTCATAAGCACATTCCTCCTGATGATATTTTAGTTTCTTTCAACCCTCATCAACAATGGACGCCTACCTAAAGAAGTTTGGGAAAGACATGATATAATTAGGCGAATGAACAACGAGATTTACCTGCTCGACTGTCGTGGATTGCGTTCTCCGGAACTGTATGAAAATGCCTATCGGCAGATCGATGAAGAACGCCGGAAAATAACGGATTCCTATCGTCTGGAAGAGGATAAGATCCTCTCTGTAGGCGTCGGACTTCTGGAAAAGCTTATCCATGAAAAACACCCGGAACTGGCCGAGATCTGCAGAGAAGAAGAGGGGAAGCCCTTCTTTTCTGACCATCATTTTTATCTGTCCATTTCCCATGCCGGAGACTATGCGATGCTCGGTATCAGCGAAAAAGCACTTGGCGTGGATGTGGAGCTTTATCACTGCGATCATGAGATCATCATCCGTCATTTCTTCACCGCAGATGAGAAGGATCATCTGGATCATTGTGCAAACAGACAAAAGGAATTCTTCGAGCTCTGGTCCCGCAAGGAATCCTATATCAAGCGCAATGTTCCGACGGATATCCGCACTTTTTCCGTGCTGGAACCGGAAGAGGGAATGGAATACCTCTCTTATTCGTTTCCGGAGTATTCCTGCGTCGCTTACGTCGACAGATCATATGAAACAGAGTTCCGGAAATTAGACATTTCCGATGTTTTGTAAAAAATCCATAATAGCGGTATAATACCTCTGTTGTATTTTTTTTGAGAGGTTTTGACATGGCAAAAGCTTTTATATTATTCCTTCTGGGATTTGTTCTTCTGATCAAAGGCGGCGACTGGTTCGTTGACGGAGCAGCCGGCCTCGCGAGACGTTTCCATCTCCCGGAGATCCTGATCGGCGCGACAGTCGTCTCCATCGGCACGACGCTTCCGGAAGTCATGGTATCCGCACAGGCTGCGCTTCAGCATAACAGCGGCATCTCCTACGGTAATGCGATCGGTTCGATCATCTGCAATACCAGTCTGATCGCCGCGATCACGATCGCCGCAAAACCGGGACCTGTCAACAAGAAGTCCCTTTATCTTCCGGCCGGCGCTTTCTTCCTGGCGGCGCTCTTCTATTCCTTCATTGCCTATACACAGGGTGAGTTCAAACGCTGGAACGGCTTCCTGCTTCTTGCGATGTTCTTTGTCTATATGTTCCTTTCGGTCCGCGAGATGCAGCAGGGAGACGGGAATAAGGAAACAGCTGAAGAAGAACAGGAAGAACAGCCGCTCTGGAAAGAGATCTTATTGCTTGTTGTCGGTGCTGCGGTCATCGCGGTCGGCGCGAATCTTCTGGTCAATAACGGAACGATCATCGCGGCTGCACTTGGTGTACCGGATTCGGTCATCGGTCTGACGATGGTAGCTCTGGGCACTTCGCTTCCGGAACTCGTAACAGCTGTCACAAGCCTTCTGAAAGGCCATGGCTCGCTTTCCCTGGGAAACGTCATCGGCGCGAACCTGTTCAACCTCGTACTTGTCAGCGGCATCGCGATCAGCATCTCTCCGTTCGCGGTTCCTTCTGAAAAACTGCTGATGGGAATGAACGCTTCGCTGCTGGTCGATATTCCGGTCATGTTCGGGGTCATGGCGATCCTCTGCGTCCCGGCCGTTCTGAAAGGGAAGCTTTACCGCTGGCAGGGCATTCTGCTGCTTTGCATCTACGCGACGTTCACTGCCTTCCAGTTCCTTTTCTAGGCTGATAAAAATCTGAACTTTGGTTCGCACAAGCTGCGGACCTTTCTTTTGCGCAAAAAGAAAGCCTCCGATCGGATGACCCTTCGGAGGCTTTGTATTATTTGTTTTTCAGGATATTGACGGATGACTCGTCGGAATTAATCCTCGAAACCTTTCCAGCGCGGTTCGCCGGTATATTCTTTGACAGTTTCTTTTCCTGTCAGGGCACGGATAGCGCCGGCAGCCATAGCTTCCATTTCGAATTCGCCCGGATATGCATAGACCGGAGCGATCCATTCGCAGCCTTCCTTGATCGCATTGACAAGATCCTTATCGTGGACCATGCCGCCGCCTAAAAGGATACCGTCGACTTCACCGTGAAGTGCACAAGCCATGGAGCCGATGTATTTCACGATCTGGTAGAGCATAGCGTTCCAGACTCTTTCCGCAGCCTTATTGCCGTCAGCGATCATTGCCTTGACTTCACGTGCATCGCTGGTGCCGAGGTGGGAAACGAATCCGCCGGTCTTCTGTACGAGACCCTTTAAAGTTTTCTGATCAGCGCCTTCAGCGAAGCACAGCTTGATCATTTCTGCTGCCGGGACAGCGCCGCAGCGTGTCGGAGCCATCGGGCCTTCACCACCGACGATATCGTTACCATCGATCATCTGGCCTTTACGATGTGCACTGACAGACAGACCGCCGCCTAAATGGCAGACAACATAGTTCTGTTCCTCATACTTCTTGCCCTGGCTTTCCGCATGGCGGATCGCTGTTTCCTTCAGGTTCAGAGCATGAAGATGGACATTACGGTAAACACCCTTGATACCTGTCATACGTGCTTCGTCGATCAGTTCGTCTGTATCCGGAGGATTGACGACAAAGACCGGCTTGCCGTATTTGGAGGCGAATTCGTTCGCGATCAGGGAACCGAGCTGTGCCGGATGGGTAACACCGTTGGCACCTCTGGTTGCATGGTCGAGCAGGACATCGTTGACTTTGTAGACACCGCCTTCAACAGCGAGCAGACCGCCGCCGCGTCCGACATATGCGTCAACATCGTCGAGTGTGACACCGGCTTTTTCCAGTTCGTTCATGATGGTCTCACGACGATACGGGATCTGATCAGTGATCTTGACGAATTCTTTTAATTTGTTTGCATCATGGTCGACGGTCTTGGAGAACAGAGTTGTCTCGCCGTCAAACAGAGCGATCTTGGTGGAAGTGGAACCGGGGTTAACGGTGAAGATCTTCAGTCCCATGCTTATTTAGCCTCTTTCAGAGCCTGTGCACGGACAACAGACATTGCGACGTTACCGACCAGTTCGGAAACCGGTGCGCCTCTGGAGCAGTCGCAGACGATCTTCTTGAAGCCCTGGAGCATCGGACCATATGCATCTGCATGAGCCATATACTGAACAAGCTTAACACCTACGTTACCGCAGTTGATATCCGGCCAGATGATGATGTTTGCCTTACCGGCAACAGCACTTTCTCTCTTGACCTTCTTAGCAGCAACAGACGGGATGATCGCGGAGTCTAACTGGAATTCGCCATCGATCTTCAGATCCGGGCGCATTTCATTAGCGATACGTCTTGCTTCGCGGACTTTGTCAACTTTTTCGTGTTCCATGCTTCCGTCAGTGGAGAAGGAAAGCAGAGCCAGACGCGGTTCCCAGCCTGTCAGAGCTGCGATCGTGTCACATGCGCTGCAAGCGATGGAAGCGAGCTCTTCGCTGGACGGATCAACACAGACAGCGGAGTCACCGAAACCTAATAACTGACCTTCGGAGCCTTCGAATCCGGGGATATTGAAGATACCGACGGAAGAAACAGTCTTGATACCTTCAGCAAGACCGATGACCATCTGACCGGCGAGGATAACTTCACCAGTCGTGTGTGTCAGGCCTGCGAAGCAGACATCGACATCGCCGATCGCCTGGTACATAAGAGCGGCATACATCGGGTCAGCCTTGCAACGGCGCAGGATGCCTTTCTTGGACATAACATCCTGGATCGATGCGAATTTTTCAGCTGCAGCATCCATAGCTGCTTCATCGGTTGTATCGATGATGCTGATTCCATCGAGGGAAACGTTGTACTGTGCGGCAGCGGCTTTGATATCAGCCGGAACGCCGACCAGGGAGACGGTTGCGTAACCCTTATCGGTTACTTCTCTTGCGCAGAGCAAAATCTTTTCTTCGGTAGCTTCCGGGAAAGCGACTTTAATGTCAGCTTCCTTTGCTTTGGCGAATACTCTTTCAAGTACATCCATTGGTTTTTCCTCCTATATTGTTTTTTTTGTTTTAAATAGCGGCAGCGCCGCTATTAGTTGAAATGATTAAGCGAATAATTCTTCCATCAGATCGCCAGCATCACCGAATGTCTTTCTGCGAGCCAGCTCCATGTAAGGAACTTCGATATCGAAATGATCTTCCAGTGCTGCAGAGAACTGAACGATGTTGCTGGATTTGCAATTGAGGTCTTCCTTAAAGCTTGTGTTTTCGCTGAGGTCTTCTGCCTTGCAGCCGAATACTTTAACCGCCTTTTCAATCAGGACCTGAATTGCTTCTTCTCTAATTGTCATAAATTGAAATCCTCCTAAAAATTGAATATGTCTTATGCTTAAATATTAAGATTTTTGTCAAGGTCCAACAATGTGTACTTGAATGAAACTCTTTGAAGAACGGCAAAAAGTATTGTATTTTTGACCAATCGGATTTGCGGCGCAAAACAGGGAATGGGATGCCGGATTTATGTATACAAATGTATATTGTACATTTGCACGCAAAACGCCTTATAATAGGAAATGTATATCGTGCAAATGTACAATCTTGAGGAATAATCTATGATTTTTAAGGATTTGTTTGGTTTTCTAAAGAAATATGATATCAAAGCCGCACAGATCATTGACAATGATGTCCAGCTGTATGGTTTTATGGAGTTTCAGAAGAGCAATAAACAGCCGGAGGAGAATATCCTTTATTTTGCCAAAGGAAACGAACTGAAAAAGTATTCGGATACCAAGAAGACGATCAA
>JAUNQE010000054.1 GCA_030536365.1 Erysipelotrichaceae bacterium
CTTATTTGATGCCGTCAGGATTCTGACTGGAGAAACGGTAACCGTCTTCACACATCTCTTCGATATCGTACTGCGTCTCAAAGCCGAGCAGTTTCTTGGCTTTGGAAGGATCTGCGTAGCAGGTCGCGATATCGCCGGGACGGCGGGCAACGATCTTATAGGGGATCTCCTTGCCGCAGGCCTTTTCATAGGCATGCAGTACCTGCAGGACGGAATAACCTTTGCCGGTACCGATGTTGATGACTTCCGCACCGGTATGGTTCATCGCGTAATCCAGAGCCTTGACATGGGCACGGGCCAGGTCGACGACGTGGATATAGTCACGTACGCCGGTACCGTCGACGGTGTCATAGTCATCGCCGAAGACGGAGAGATACGGCAGCTGGCCGTTGGCGACTTTGGCGATATAGGGAAGCAGGTTGTTCGGGATGCCGTTCGGAACTTCACCGATCAGACCGCTCTTATGGGCGCCGATCGGATTGAAGTAACGTAAGAGGACGGCGGAGAGCTCCTTGTCCGCGAACGCGAGATCGGTCAGGATACGCTCATTGAAGAGCTTGGTCGTACCGTACGGGTTCGTTGTCGTACCGTAACCGTATTCTTCCTTGAAAGGCGCTTCGAAATCGTCTCCATAGACGGTCGCGCTCGAGGAGAAGACGATACGCTTGACGTTATACTTGGCGGCCAGATGATACAGATTCAGCGAGCCGCTGATGTTGTTTTCGTAATAAACGAGCGGCTTGGCGACTGACTCACCGACGGCCTTATAGCCGGCAAAGTGGATGATCGCGTCATACTCGTGGGCCTGGAAGACTTTCTCAAGACCTTCGAAGTCCAGGATATCCGTCTCGAAGAATTCCGGACGGACACCGGTGATCTTCTCGATCCGGTCCAGGACATGGATATCCGAATTGTAAAGGTTATCTACGATCACAGCTTCGTGACCGGCGTTGATCAGTTCAACGACTGTGTGACTGCCGATAAATCCGGTTCCGCCTGTAACTAAAACTCTCATGATTCACTCCTTATAATCCAATGATCTTTAAAACACCTGTGGAAGCCGCCAGCATGATGATGCCGGCAAGCAGAACACCCAGCATGACAGCGATACTGCTCTTCTTGAGACCGAGGTCCAGCATCGAGGCGCCGAGCGTACCGGTCCAGGCGCCTGTTCCCGGGAGCGGGATACCGACAAACAGCAGCAGCGCCAGAAAGACACCGTGTCCGGCTTTCTCCGTCAGCTTCGCGCCGGCTTTTTCGCCTTTGTCCAGACAGAAACGGAAGAAAGGGCCGATATACTTCTTATCCTTTCCCCACTCTAAGACCTTGCGGGCAAAAAGATAGATGAACGGGACCGGGATCATATTGCCGATCACGGCGATGATATAGGAATTGATAAGCGGCAGACCCAGATAGGCCGCATACGGGATCGCGCCTCTAAGCTCGACCAGCGGCACCATTGAGATCAGCGCAACGATTAAATATTTGACCAGCATATATACCCCTTTATTTGAATAAACGCATGAGATCCTGCGAAGTCGCGAAGACGAACAGCATCAGGACCAAAATCGTAGAAGCCGTCATCAGCGCGTTCTCCATCTTCTTGGAGAGCGGTCTGCCCATGACTGCTTCGACGAGTGTCAGGAGAACACGTCCGCCATCCAGGATCGGCAGCGGCAACGCGTTGATCAGACCGATATTCAGTGAGATCAGAGCCACCATCAGCAGATAGGAGGAGGCGCCCATCGAGGCAGCTTCCCCGGTCGCCTGGTAGATACCGATCGGTCCGGAGAGCTGGTTCAGTCCGACACCGCGGAACAGCTGTCCCAGACTCATCAGCATCGTCGAGATCATGAAACGGCAGTAATCGAGTGAATAATACCAGCAGTTGAGAAGATTGACCTTGACGACTTCTCCCGGCGGCGCGTAGATACCGATCAGATAGCGTCCTTCCTCGTTGTCATAAGAGGGATAGACAGTCAGATCGACGACATGGTCGCCGCGCTGCACTTTATAGGTCAGGGCGTATTCGCCCTGATATGTCATCATATAGGCTGTCAGATCATCAAACTGTTTCGGTTTGACGGAAGTTCCGTTTTCGGAAGAGATCTCAAGGATCAGGTCTCCTGCCTGCAGTCCCGCCTTCTCTGCCGGGGAACCGGCAACAACAGAGGCGATCTCCGCTTTCGGAGACAGGGAATAGCCGCCGGCAGCATTGAGCACCAGGGCAATGATCACCCAGGCGAGCAGGAAGTTCATCGCGATCCCCGCCAGCATGATGATGATCTTTTTCCATTTTGCGATCCCGGTCAGCGTTCTTTCCGGCGGGATCTCGCTGTCATCGACCTTGGTCTCGAGCTCGTTATCGGTATCTCCGGCCATTGCCACGAAACCGCCGATCGGCAGAGCGCGGACGGAATAGACGGTCTCCTTCCCCTTTGTCTGCCAGAGCACCGGACCCATACCGATCGAATACTCGCTGCAGTAGACATTGAAGATCTTGGCTGCGATCAAATGACCTCCCTCATGCAGGATGACGATCACCGACAGCAGTAACAAAAACAAGATAAGTGTCATAGGTTCAATATACCATTCTCAGTTTACTTTGCAAAATGCTCGGCCACATACTGCTGGCCGAAAGCATGGGCGGCTATGATATCCTCGACCGTCGGATTGGAGACGAAGGACATTGCGCCGAGCGCCCCGAAGATCGCTTCCTCGATCTGCAGGAAAGTGATCTTTCTGTTTAAGAAGAGTTCGACCGCGGCATCGTTCGCGCCGTTGAATACCGCGCCCAGGTTGCCGCCGTAGGAAGCCAGAAGACGGACTGCCTTCATGACCGGATAACGCTTCTCATCGACTTCACGGAAGTGCAATGAACCGATCTGCGCGAGATCAAGACGTTCTTCCGCTACTTCCCCGCCGTGGGAGGGATAACGCATCGCGAACTGGATCGGGATACGCATATCTGCCTGACCCAGCTGGGCCAATACCGCGTGGTCCGCGTATTCGACCATGGAATGCACGATGCTTTCCGGATGGATCAGGACGGCGATCTTATCGTAAGGCATATCGAAGAGATAATGCGCTTCGATCACCTCAAAGGCTTTGTTGACCATCGTTGCCGAATCGATCGTGATCTTGGCTCCCATGGACCAGTTAGGATGTTTTAAGGCCTGTTCGACCGTGACATCCTTGAGTTCCTCACGGGTGCGGTCACGGAAGGAACCGCCGCTGGCGGTAATGATCAGCCGGCTGACTTCCCTGCGGTCGTTGCCGTGCAGGCACTGCCAGATCGCGGAGTGCTCGGAATCGATCGGATAAAGATGGGATGGGGAATCCTTTAACGCTTTTTTGATCAGTTCGCCGCCGGCGACCAGTGTTTCCTTATTTGCCAGAGCCAGGTCGATCCCGTTTTCAATGATGCGTAAAGACGGGATAAAGCCGGTAAAGCCGACCAGAGCGTTGACAAAGAGATCTGCCTCCTTGACGGAAGCGAGCTCTTCAAGCCCCTTCTCGCCATGGAAGAAACGGGTCTCCGGATATTTCAGGATCAGGCCGGGCGCTTCCTCGATCGAGTAAGCGTAACGGATCGTCGGATATTCCATAAGGATCTCGACCATGCGGTTGAGATTCTTTCCGACAGAAATACCGATGAGCTCAAACTCATCGGGGTATTTTTCAATAATTTCAAGAGTCTGGGAGCCGATCGAACCGCTGGCTCCCAGGAGGATCACTTTTCTTTTCATAACAGTAACATCCCGGTGGATGAGAAGAAGATCAGACAGAACAGAAGTGAATCAATGCGGTCAAGGATCCCGCCGTGTCCGGGGATCAGGGAACCGTAGTCCTTGACGCCGTAATTCCGTTTGATCAGGCTGAAAGACAGGTCACCGAGCTGGGCGACGAGCGGCAGTGTCAGCGAATAGAAGAGCAGCATCGTCTTGTTCGGATCGAAGATATGGAAGAAATAGCCGAAGAGATACGCTGCCAGAGCACCGATCAGCCAGCCTCCGAGCGCGCCTTCCACGGTCTTTTTCGGGGAGACCCGCGGGATCAGAGGATGTTTGCCGAACAGCATGCCGGTAAATAAGGCAGCGATATCACAGCCAAAGGAAGCGACCGCGATATAGGCGAGCACGAGATAGTTGCGGCTGGTCGCGATCTTGGTGTAATCGTAATCGCCGTAGATCTTTAAAACGCTCTGGATCGCGAACGCGAGGATGACCCCCATCATGAAGGTGGAGGAGATATCATCCATCGTCACATCTTCAAACAGGATCCCGGAAAGGAACAGCACGATCAGGAAAGTAAGAATGATCCCGGTGCTGCGCTGCGGGAAAAACTGAATGACAAAAATGAAAGCTGCCAGCAGGATAAAGAGCAGCACATTGAAGCTCTTATGACGGATGCTGGTGAACTCATAGGAGGCGATCAAAGCGACCGCTGCCAGAAGGACCTTCATCAGCGTCCCGCCTATAATAAGCGGCGGCAGACAGACAGCCGCGACCAAGACGGCTCCGATAATTCTATTCCTCATTCAGTCCTCCGAAACGACGGTTGCGTTTGTAGAATTCGTCGAGACAGCGGTCAAATTCCGCATCATCGAATTCCGGCCAGTTCAGCGGTGAAAAGACCAGTTCGGCATAAGCGATCTGGTAAAGCAGGAAATTGGAGATACGCTGCTCGCCGCTGGTGCGGATCAGAAGATCGACATCCGGCAGTTCGGCAGTCATCAGATACTTAGAGAACAGCGCTTCATCCAGTTCGCCGGCCTTGCCGTCGCGGAAGTCCTCGGCATAGCGCCGGGCCGCTTCCACGATCTCATCACGCGAACCGTAATTCATCGCGAAGTTCAGGATCATGCCGGTATTGCCGGCAGTTTCCGCGATCGCCCGCTCAAAATAGGTACGGGCTTCTTCAGGGATATTATCCATCCGGCCGATCATGGTGACACGGATGTTTTTCTCCATTAGCTGTTTTAAATAAGACGAGAAGAAGATCCTGGGTAGAGACATGAGATAAGAGACCTCTTTAGCAGGTCTCTTCCAGTTCTCAGTTGAAAAAGCATAGACGGTAAGGCATTCAACGCCCTTCTCGCTGGCGTGGATCGCGATATCGCGAACGTTCTTTACGCCTTCATAATGACCGAAGGTGCGTTCCTTGCCCAACTTCTGTGCGTAACGTCCGTTGCCATCCATGATGATGGCAACATGTTTTACAGAAGCCATCAGAGCGTCATGATTTCCTTTTGTTTTGCCTCTGCGATCTCATCGACCTTCTTGGTGTACTTCTTTGTCAGGTCGTCGATCTCACCGTATAAGGATTCTTCGTAATCTTCGTCAGTGATCTCGTCGGATTTCTTGACGAAATCATTTGCGTCACGACGGATGTTGCGGATCGCGACTTTTGCTTCCTCGCCTCTCTTGGCGACGTCCTTGCAGTAGCCCTTACGGGTATCTTCTGTCAGTTTCGGAACGGCAAGGCGGATGACTGTACCGTCGTTCTGCGGCGGCAGATGAAGTGAAGACATGTTGATAGCAACTTCGATATCCTTTAAGGAGTTGTGGTCATAAGGCTTGATGATCAGGATCGTACCTTCCTGAACGGAGATCGATGCGATCTGGTTTACCGGTGTCGGTGTTCCGTAGTAATCCACATTGATACCGTCGAGCATGTTCGGGTTGGCTCTGCCGGTGCGGACTTTATGGAGATCGGACTCAAAATCGGCGATCGCCTTATCCATCTTCTCTTTCCATACATTTAAAACTGCATCCATACGTTACTCTCCTCCATGGATAATGGTACCGTAGACTGTGCCTTCCGCAGCTTTGACCAGATTTCCCTCTTCGTTCATATTGAATATCAAGGCATCGATCTTGTTTTCACGGCAAAGACCGGCTGCAGTGGCGTCTATGACACCTAAATTCATATCTAGTATATCATCAAAAGAAAGCTCGGAGTAGCGTTTCGCGTTGGGGTTGAGCGCCGGATCAGAATCATAAACGCCGTCAACACCGTTTTTAGCGATCAGGATGACATCCGCGTGCAGCTGGCAGGCGCGCAGCGCAGCACCGGAATCAGTGGAAAAATACGGGTTGGCGATACCGCCGCCGAAGACCAGAACGTAACCGGATTCGAGTCTGTCGATCGCGATATCTCTTTCAAAACGGGTGACGCCGTCGACACCGATCGCCGACATCGCCAGGGCCTTGACACCTTCATTGCGCAGTACAGACTGCAGCGCCAGGGCATTCATGACAGTACCCAGCATGCCCATGAAATCCGAGGAGTTGCGGTCCATACCGAGTTTCGACAGCATTCTGCCGCGGACGAAGTTGCCGCCGCCGGTAACGACGCCGACCTGTACGCCCATCTCCTGGATCTGTTTGATCTGTTTGGCCAGGCTCGTCAGTTTTTCCTGGTCCAGGCTTCCGCCCTTACCGCTGAGAGCTTCACCGCTCAGTTTGAGAATGATTCTTTTGTACATATGTTTTCTCCATAAAAAAGGACAATAAAATTGTCCTTTTACTTACCCATCTGCTTTGCAACTTCTTCTGCAAAGTCTTCGTGTCTCTTTTCGATGCCTTCGCCAACGAAGTAACGAACGAACTTCTTGACTTCCGCATTGTTCTCGGACAGGAACTTGCCGACCTTCTTGCCCTGATCTCTGAAGTAGATCTGGTCAACCAGGGAGATTTCCTGCAGGGACTTGGAAACACGACCTGCGATGATACCTTCGAGAACCTTTTCCGGCTTGCCGGCAAGCTTCTCATCGTTTTTGACGATCTCAGTCTGGATGGACTTTTCGTGATCGACAACATCCTTCGGCATGTCGTTCATGGAGATGTAAGACGGGCTCATGGAAGCGACCTGCATTGCGATATCGTTGGCAACTTCTTCGTTACCGCCCTTGACAACTGCCAGTGCGGAGATCTTGCCGCCCATATGCATGTAAGCACCGAAGACATCCTCATCTTCCTTCTTGACGATTTCGAAACGACGGAGAACGATCTTTTCACCGATCGTAGCTGTTGCGTTGATGAACAGGTCATTCAGTGTGCCTTCGCCAACTGCTAAAGCCAGAGCTTCTTCGTTTGTAGCAACATCACTGTTCAGGATGGTGTTTACTGTCTTGTCGAGCAGTTCGAGGAACTGTTCGTTCTTGGCAACGAAGTCTGTCTCGGAGTTGATCTCAACGATGCATGCCTTATTGCCGGCTGTAACAACACGGCTCAGACCTTCCGCAGCGATGCGGCCGGCCTTCTTGGCGGATTTGGCAATGCCCTTCTGACGGAGCCAGTCAACTGCTTTTTCCTTATCGCCGTCGCATTCAACTAAGGCGTTCTTGCAGTCCATCATGCCGGCGCCGGTCATTTCACGTAATTCTTTTACGAGACTAGCGGTGATCTGCATTAGTCTTTGACCTCCTCTTTTACTTCTGCCGGAGCTTCTGCTTTCTGCTCAGCCGGCAGGTCCTTGCGGATTGTCTGGTTCGGAGAGACAGCTGCGTTCTCTCTTCTGCCGAAGCTGCGTCTTTCGGAATTGAAGCGGGATCTCTGAGCCTGCTGAGCGGCGCGGCGTTCTTCTAAGCGCTGTCTGCGGCGCTTTTCCTGTTCTTCCGCATGCTTTTCAACGTTGATGATTACGTCATCCATGGTGATGTCTTCGACATCTTCGCCTTCCTGGTAAGCATCCTGGAGGATACCGCCCTTTGTCTCAACAATCGCGTCAGCGAGCAGGGAGACGATCAGCTTGATGGATTTGACAGCGTCATCGTTACTCGGGATCGGGTAATCAACGAGACCCGGATCGCAGTTTGTGTCTGTCAGACCGAAGACCGGGATACCGAGCTTCTTAGCTTCTGCGACAGCATTGTGATCTTCCTTCGGATCAACAACGACCAGGGCATCCGGAAGCTTCTTCATTTCCTTGATACCGCCGAGGAAGTTGTCGAGACGAGCTGCTTCCTTACGGATCAGAGCGATCTCTTTCTTCGGGTAAACATTGATCGTTTCATTTGCTTCCATCTCTTCGATCTCGATGAGGCGCTTGATACGCTTCTGGATCGTACGGAAGTTTGTGAGCGTGCCGCCTAACCATCTCTGGTTGATATAGAAGCTGCCGGAACGCAGAGCTTCATCAAGGATGATCTGCTGAGCCTGTTTCTTAGTACCGACAAATAAGACTTTACCGCCCTTTTCAGCGATCTCTTTCATTTTGCCGTAAGCTACGTCGAGAGCATCCTGGGTCTTGTTCAGATCGATGATGTAGATACCGTTTTTAGCGGTGTAGATGAATGGTTTGCACTTCGGATCCCAACGTCTTGTCTGATGACCGAAATGGACGCCGTTTTCCAGAAGTTTACGCATGGAAACTAACTGCATTTTTTAATTCCTCTCTTTCCGTTTCCCCTCCACTGCTTCAAACCTCATTAACCTAAAAAGGCACGGAATGAGGAATCCACAGTGTGTGTATGCACATAAGTGCCTTTGTATTATAGCAGAATACACAACAGAATAAAAGAACATTCGCACCCGATATTCCGCTTTCTTTGCGGTTTTTTGCGGGTTCGACTGTCCTTTCCGGAAGATATGTCTGGCTGTTCAGTGAAAGAAGCTCAGGATCAGCATGATCACCGCAACGATCATGCCGGCATATCCGCCCCAGACCGTGCCAAAGGACCGCATCCTCTCAAAGCCATGCGCACGATTCTCGTAGAAAACAGATCAGCGTGCATACAGCAAACATGACCAGACTGATCACAAGTCTGTTCGCACCCGCTGCATAGTAACGGGTAAAGAGATAGATCATTGGAAAAAGCGGACTGAAGATGATCCACAGAAGCGCGATTACGATCATGACGGATTCCTTTCTTCTTTCCTCCAGTATACCATTCCCAGTCCGGCCATCAGAAAAGCAGCTGTCAAGCTGCCTTCTCTTCAGATTGTTTCGCTTTCTCAAGACCGACCTTGAACTGGGTCTCATAGAGTTCAGTATAAACACCACCGGCATTGACCAGTTCCTCATGTGTTCCCCTTTCGACGATCTTGCCGTCTGCGACAACGATGATCTCATCAGCTGCCAGGATCGTGGAGAGACGATGAGCGATCAGGATGGAAGTACGCGAATCGATCAGCGGGTCGATCGCTTCCTGGATCTTGCTTTCGGAGATCGAGTCAAGCGCTGAGGTCGCCTCGTCGAAGATCAGCAAGGACGGATCCTTCAGCAGTACCCGGGCGATCGAGATACGCTGTTTCTCGCCGCCGGAAAGTTTCAGACCGCGATTGCCGACTTCGGTGTCATAGCCCTTCTCCTGGGCGATGATGAAGTCATGGATATTCGCTTTCTTGCAGGCCTCTTCGATCTCTTCCTGGGTAGCATCGGATTTGGCGTAAAGCAGATTCTCACGGATCGTTCCGTTGAACAGATAGGTTTCCTGGGAGACCATGCCGATATTGTCACGCAGATACTTCAGGTCGATCTTGCGGACATCGATCCCCTCAAAGGTGACGACACCGGAATCGACGTCATAGAGACGCGGGATCAGGTTGACGATCGTGGATTTACCGGAACCGGAAGGTCCGACGATCGCGACACTGTTCCCCTCTTTCAGATCGAAGCTGATGCCTTTTAAGATCTCACGGCTCTCGTCATAGGAGAAATGGACATCCTTGAATTCGACTGCGCCGGTAAATGTTGTTGGAGTGACCGCATCCGGAGCATTCTCGATCTCGACCGGCATATCAAAGTATTCAAAGATACGCGTGAACATCGCCATTGAACGCAGCCAGTCGACCTGGATATTCAGAAGCGAGTTGACGGGACCGTACATCCTGCCTAATAAGGAGACAAGAACGGTGATGTCACCGACAGAGATATTGCTGTCGTATTTCATCATCAGGATACCGCCGACTAAATACAGCAGCATCGGACCGACAGAGGAGATCGTGGAGATCACGACCCGGAACCAGCGGCCGGCCATCGATTCCTTGATGTTGAGATCGACCATGCGCTTATTGGCGGATTCGTATTTGTTGTATTCGTCGTCTTCCCTTCCGAAGAGTTTTACCAGCAGCTGACCGCTGACGGATAAAGTCTCGTTCAAGATGCCGTTGACCTCATCGTTCACAGCCTGGGCTTCTCTGGTCAAAGACCATCTGGTCTTGCCGGCTGCCCGGGTCGGCAGCGTGAATAAGGGAACGATAACGATACCCAGGATCGCGAGCACCCAGTTTTTCTGGAACATCGCGATGACCGCCACGATCAGCGTGATCGTGTTGGAAAGGATGCTGGTGAAGGTGCCGGTGATGACCGACTGCACACCGGAGATATCCGAAGTCATACGGGTGATGATGTCACCCTGGTTATTCGTCGTAAAGAAACGCTGGGACATCTTCTGCAGATGACGGTACATCTGATTGCGCATATCGAAAGTGATATGCTGGGCGATCCAGGAATTAAGATAGCTCTCCAGGACACCGATCAGATTGGCGCCGAGCGTGACTGCCAGTGAGAGGACGATGAAACGGACGAGCGCATCCATGTTGCGGCCGATCAGGCCTTCATCGATGATCTTGCCGGTCAGGATCGACGGCAGCAGATTGAAGGAAGAAGATACGATGATCGCAATCAGAACGAGAAGCATCTGCTTCCAGTACGGCTTCAGATAGGAAAAGACTCTGAAGACCAGTTCTTTTGTAACTTTTGGAGTTTTGGCCTTCTCCTCCTCACTCATGAAGCCTCGGCCAAATCCCCCGGGTCCGCCTCGCATAGACATAAGAAAACCCCCTTGTAAAACTACTGTTAGAGTAACACAAAAACGGATTTTTTATATTTTATAAAACCAGATTTCACGCAGAGTTCAGAAAAACGACGAATAAACGCC
>JAUNQE010000055.1 GCA_030536365.1 Erysipelotrichaceae bacterium
CGGTGTCCTGAATCTGAAAAACGGCTCCATCGTCCTTGATGGGACAGGGGAAGAGCTGCTGCGCAGCGAAGAAGTGCAGAAAGCATATCTGGGAGGATAATATGTACGTAAAAGACAGAATGGTGAAGGATCCGGTATGCATCGGTCCGGATACCAAGATCTCCGATGCTCTGAACAAGATGATCGATTTCCACCGTATGCCGGTCGTTGATGACCAGCATCATCTGCTCGGACTTGTCTCCGCGGGAATGATCGAGGAAAGCACAGCGACCAAGACCACTTCCTTATCCATCTACGAACTGAACTATCTTCTGCATAAAATGTCCGTAGAGGAGATCATGATCCGCGATGTCGTCACGATCTCGCCGGACGCATTGCTGGAAGAAGCGGCAGTGCTGATGCGCAAGAAGAATGTCGGCTGCCTGCCGGTCGTTGATCCGGAAGGGAAGGTCATCGGCATCATCACCCATAACGATATCTTCGAAGCCTTCATCGACCTGCTCGGGTACTATCAGAAGGGTGCCCGCTATGTCATCCTGGTCGACGAAGACAAGATCGGTGTCCTGGCAAGCATTTCCGCCTGCATGCGGGATATGGGCGCCAGCATCTCCAACCTGGCCGTTTACCACACGGTCAGAGGTATCGAAGTCGTCGTGATCGCTTCTAAGACCGACTGCAAGGAAGGCCTTGAGAAGGCGGGTTACAACGTCACTTCGGTCATCGAGAGAAATTGACAGATCAGCCGGCAGTGTCTATTGCCGGCTTTTTGTTTGCGGCTTACTGTGCAAAAAGTTGTGCAAACAGGTAAAAAAGCTGAAAAACTTTCAGAAAATGTATTGAAATCTAGTGAAAATCTGTTAGAATCAATACAAATCAGGGAAAAAGGATAGTAGTATCCAGACCGTTTGAAAGCGAGTCCGGCAGAGTGGAAGCGGATGAAACAGGCGGATACGAACGCACTTTGGAGATTTCCGGAGGAAAACAGTATTCCGGAACGCGGAGATCGGCGTTACAGATGAGGTGGTCTGCCATATGTGCAGGCAAGAAGAGTGGTACCGCGAATAGATCGTCTCTTTTGAGACGATTTTTTATTTCATCGGAGAAAGGAGAAAAGAATGGACTGGGAAAATGTAAGAGAACAGTATAAGCAGTTCAAAGAAGTCAAACAGTCACAACCATGGTTCAAGGTCTATGATATAGGCCATGACATCCTGGCCATCTACGAACCGTATCATTTCCAGGAAGTGATCTCCTATCTGATCAAGGATGAGGAAAAGGCGCTGCTCTGGGACACTGGACTGGGTGTCGGGGATATGAAGAAATGCGTTGAGGAGCTCTGGGACAAGGAATACATCGTCGTCAACTCCCACCATCATTTCGACCATATCGGCGATAACTGGCAGTTCGACAAAGTGTATGTCTTCGATCATCCGGACATGATCAAGGCAGTGAGCGAACCGCTCGCGGACAGCTATGTCCTGCCGCAGTTCACCGACGATCAGTTCGCGGACAACGCGCCGATCCGGAGCCACACCTATGAATTCCGTCCGATCTGCTACGAACTCTTTTCCGAAGGAAAGGTGTTCGACCTGGGACGACGACGATTCCGCGTCATCCACACACCGGGACACGCGAAAGACGCGATCATGCTGGTGAACGAGGAGGAGAAGCTGCTCTTCACCGGGGACACGTACTATCCGGCTCCGCTCTACTGCTTCGAAGACACCTTCGAGGACTACGTTGCGACGATGAAACGGCTCAGCGAAGAATTCAGTGATTACCAGCTCGTCACATCGCACAACGAACCTTACCGTCCGGGAAGCATCTTCCCGTCGATCTATCAGGGCTTCCTGAAGATCCTGAACAAAGAGATCTGCCCCGTAAAAGAATTCGGGGAAAGAGAAATGTATGAATTTGAAACATTCTCTTTAATAAAGAAGAAAGGATAAACAAATGAAAAAGTTATTAACAATCTGCCTGACACTCTGCCTTATCCTCGGCCTCGCAGCCTGCGGATCCTCCAGCAGCAATAACGAAACACCAGCCGCAAATCCATTGGATGAAGCGCTTCTGACATCCGGAAAGATCATCGTCGGTACTTCCCCGGACTATCCGCCGTTCGAATCTCTGAACGCAGCCGGCGAAGTTGAAGGTTTCGAAGTTGACCTGCTCAACGGCGTCATGGAAGTCCTCAACCAGCAGAATGGCACAAGCTACACAGTTGAACTGAAGCAGATGGATTTCTCCACGATCATCTCCGCTCTGCAGGCGAACCAGATCGATGTCGGTATGTCCGGTTTCACATACTCTCCGGATAGAGACTGCATCTTCGCAACACCGCACCTCGTATCCAAGCAGGTCATCGTAACCAGAGAAGATACAGGCATCAACGGACCGGAAGACCTCGTTGGCAAGAAGGTCGCTGCCGGAACAGGTACGACCGGTGCTGAAGCTCTCGCGGAAGTCATCGGTGAGGAAAACGTCCTCTATCCGGGTGACTACACTGTTATGTATCAGTCACTGGCTGCCGGTCAGCTCGACGCTGTCGTTTCCGATGAAGCAGTCGGCGATAACTACGTTAAGGAATTCGGTCTGAAGAAGTGCGAAACTCCGCTCGTCAACGAAGAGATGTCCTTCATCATCAAGACCGGCAACACTGTTCTTGCGGATGCTTTCAACAAAGCACTGGAAGAATTCATGAAGACAGACGCCTATAAGGCTCTCCTGGACAAATACGGACTGTAATACATGTGGGAGACCATTGTAAAAATATTCGCGCCTGAGAACATCCTCTTCATGCTGCGAGGGATGCGTATCTCGATCGTCGTTGCCGTCTGCGCAACGGTGATGGGCATCCTTCTCGGCATCGTGGGTGCTGTCTGCAAGATGTCACGCTCCAAGGCTCTGCGTGTTCTCGGCAACGTTTATGTTGAATTCATCCGGGGAACGCCGATGCTCCTGCAGCTTTCCTTCTTTTATCTCGGCATCCCGATGCTGTACCAGATGATCACCGGTAAATATCTTGAAGTTAACCCGCTGTTAATGGGTATCCTGGCGATCGGTATCAACTCGGGCGCCTACAGCTGTGAGCTGATCCGCAGTTCGATCAACGCGATCGATAAGGGACAGTGGGAAGCCGGCATGTCGATCGGCCTGACCCGTTCCAAGATCCTGAAGAAGATCATTCTTCCGCAGTCTTTCAAGCGGATCATCCCGCCTCTCACAAGTGAGTTCATCACCCTGATCAAGGACTCGAGCCTTGTATCGACGATCGGTGTCGTCGATCTGATGAAGTCCTCCAATATCCTCGGTGCAAGATACTATAACTATTTCTTCCCGATGATCGGAGCGGCTCTCATTTACCTCGTACTGACCCTGACGATCTCGAAGTTTACGGGGCAACTGGAAAGGAAGCTGGCGGAAAGTGATTAATATCGAACACGTATACAAGAAATTCCCGGGCGTTGTCGCGCTGGATGATGTCAGCATCCGGATCAAAAAGAATGAGATCGTCTGTCTGATCGGACCTTCCGGTTCCGGTAAATCGACGCTGCTGCGTTCGATCAACGGACTTGAAGTGATCGATCAGGGCAAGATCTATTTCGATGATGAGCTGATCAATGCGGATAACGAGGAGCAGATGTGCCGCATCCGCACAAAGATGGGTTTTGTCTTCCAGCATTTCAATCTTTTCCCGCATCTCACCGTCATGCAGAACCTGACGCTGGGACCGACGGAAGTTCTCGGAATATCGGAAGAGGATGCTAAAAAAGAAGGTCTGCGTCTTCTGGAAAGAGTCGGCCTGAAAGACAAGGCGGACCAGTATGTCAACAAGCTTTCCGGCGGACAGAAACAGAGAGTCGCGATCGTTCGCGCGCTCTGCATGAAACCGGAAGTCATGCTGTTTGACGAACCGACTTCCGCCCTCGACCCGGAAATGGTCAAGGAAGTTCTGGACGTCATGCGCGGTCTGGCGGAAGAGAATATGACGATGGTCATCGTTACCCACGAAATGAACTTCGCGAAAGAAGTCGCTTCCCGTATCGTCTTCATGGACGGAGGCAAGATCGTGGAAGAGAATACTCCGGAAGAATTCTTCCGGGAACCGAAAGAGGAGAGAACGAAACTCTTCCTCAGCAAAGTGCTTTAAGAGAAACAGGAAGTTTCTCTTGGCAACGAACAGCCGGTAACTGTGACAGAACAGAAAAGTCTGCATATAAAAACAGATATTTCCCGTTGACAAGCACACTATCGGTTGTGCTATATTCACTACGTATCAATAGAGGTAGCGGTGCAGATGAGTACCTTCCAGAGCAGGCATGCGTCGAAAGAGGGGAAAGGCAATCACCGCCGAACGGAAGAACACGGCAGTGTTCCTTCGTGGGGTCACGGAATAAGATCTGTGACACTCCTGCAAAATGCAGAGGGGCTATGTCATAGGAAGAAGGATCCGTCGGCATAGCCGGCGGATTTTTTACAGGCCGCCTTGCTTGATCCAATGTCATGAGGAAAAATTCCCGGAGGTTGATTTATGACAGAGAAAAAGAGATTCAAACTGCAAGTACCACACACCTATGTCCTGCTGCTGGTCATGGTCCTGATCTGTGCTGTTCTGGCGCTGATCATTCCGGCCGGCGCCTACGAAACAGCCGTTGACGCGGCCACCGGCAAAACGATCAAAGTACCGGGCACCTTCCAGTTTCTTCCGGAAGCCAGTGCGCTGAGTTTCTTTGACGTGATGAAGGAATTCGTCTTCGGTATGGAGAGCTCTTCCGACATCATCTTCTTTATCTTCATTCTCGGCGGCGCCTTTACGATCGTTCAGGATACCGGCGCGATGGCCGGCGGCATCCACGCAATGGTCAAGCGCTTCGGCAAACAGCAGAATCTGATCCTGATCCTCTTCATCTTCGTCTTCTCCGTTTTCGGCGGGACGATCGGTATGGCCGAGGAAGTCATCGTATTCGTACCGCTGGTCGTCATGTTGTGCAAACAGTTCAAGCTTGACCGTATGGTCGCTCTGGCTGTCTGTATGATCGGTGCCCGTGTCGGATTCACGACCGGTCTGCTCAATCCGTTCACCGTCGGCGTTGCCCAGGGTATCGCGGGTCTGCCGCTTTACTCCGGTCTCGGTTTCCGTCTTATCTGGTATGCGCTGATCTTAGTCGTTACCTGCGTCTACATCCTGCGCTACGCGAAAAAGATCCAGGCAGATCCGACCAAGAGCATCATGTACGGCGTTACCGTTGAGGAAGATGAGGTCCCGGATAAGGAAGTCCAGCTTACCGGACGTCATATCGCTGTTCTTCTGCTTTTCTTCGCAACGATGGTCTTCATGGTCTTCGGTGTCTTCCAGTACGGCTGGTACATGGAAGAGATCGCAACGATCTTCCTGATCATGGGCATCCTGGCCGGTCTTATCGGCGGCCTGGGCGCAAACGGCACCGCGAAATCCTTCGTAAAAGGCGCGAAAGACATGACTTACGCAGCGCTGATGGTCGGTGTTGCCAAGGCGATCCTGCTCGTTCTGCAGGACGGCGGCATCATCGATACGATCATCTATTACTGTGCCGGCAGCCTGGAACATCTTCCGAAGATGGTCGCAGCCTGGGGCATGTATGTCTTCCAGCTCGTTCTAAACTTCTTCATTCCTTCCGGTTCCGGACAGGCGGCTGCTACGATGCCGATCATGGCTCCTTTAGCGGATATGCTGGGCATCACCCGTCAGACCGCTGTTCTCTGCTTCCATTACGGTGACGGTTTCACCAACCTGGTCGTTCCGACACTCGGTTCCTTAATGGGTGCAGTCGCTGTCTCCAAGGTTCCGTTTGACCGTTATCTCAAATGGGTCACACCGTTATGTCTGATCTGGTGCGCGATCGGTCTTGTTTCCGTTACCGTCGCGGTCCTGATCGGCTTCGGACCATTCTAAGGAGCATTTATGCTGTATACACAAGAACTCGACAATAAGATCCGTGAATACATCGACGCAAACCGCGATGAGGCGCTTGCCTTCTGGAAGGATCTTGTCAATCACGAAGGTCAGCACGGGGAAAAGGAATATCTTCTGCAGACTGCCGGTTTCCTTAAAGAAAAATTCGAGGAACTGGGTCTGAAGGTGGATATGCTGGATGCCGGGGAAAAGAACGCCCCGGTCGTCACCGCGGTCTTAAATCCGGACGCACCCGGAAAACCGGTCGTCTTCAGCGGTCATTATGATACGGTCTTCGCGGCTTTGTCCCGCGGCAAGGATCCGTTCCGCGTCGAAGACGGGATCGTGTATGGTCCGGGCTGCTGCGACATGAAGGGCGGTATCGCGATCGCCTACAATGTCGTTAAGACACTGATCCATCTGGGCTTCACGGAATGCCCGGTAAGACTCTTCTTTGTCGGCGACGAGGAAGTAAATCATATCGGTGGAACTGCGATCAGCCTGATCAAGGAATACACAACAGATATCCTGGTCGCCTTCAACATGGAGAACCGCTACGAAAGCGGTGAAGTCTGTGTCGGTAGAAAAGGGGACTATGAGTATAAAGTCATCACCCGCGGCATCGGCTCCCATCCGGGACATGCCTTCGACGCCGGACGCAACGCGATCGAGGAGATGGCATACAAGATCATCGGTCTGCAGCAGTGCACACCGAAGGAAAAGGACCGTGACTTCTCTGTCAGCGTGGATGTCATCCGCGGCGGTACCGTCACCAATGTCATCCCGGATTACTGCGAAGCGATGGTCGATGTCCGCATGCGTTCCCTGGATGCTCTGGCGGAAGCGGAGAGAAGGATGAACGAGGTGATCGCGCAGCAGCATGTGCCGGATACAACGACCGAGCTGATCCTGTGCGACGCGATGCCTCCCTTCGAGAACACGCCGCAGGTCAATGAAGCCTATTCCGTGCTGAAATCGATCAGCGACACCATCGGCAGCAACGTCACCGGACCGATCCAGGTCGGCGGCGCGTCCGATTCGGCGCATATGCCGGCCGGCACCAAGATCGTCTGCCAGTGCGGTGTCATGGGCGGACTTACCCACAATATCGGTGAATACGCCCGTCTTGACAGCCTCTATGAAGGCATACGTCTCTTCACCTTTGCGGTACTGAACCATCAGTTATTTGAATAGGAACGAGCCGGTATCTCAGGATGCCGGCTTTTCATTTGGAAAGCGGAGAAAGAAATCTTAACAACAGCAATAGAAAAAGCGTATCCTAATAGTAGCGTTAAAAAGAACGGCTTCCTAAGCCGGTGATAAATGTATAGAGGTGAAGAATGTGCCGAAAGTAAGTGTGATCGTACCTGTTTATAATGCGCAGAACGCGCTCCGCAGATGTATTGACAGTATCCTGAATCAGGAATTCAAGGATCTGGAGCTGATCGCCGTTGATGACGGCTCCAAAGACGGATCGCCGGAGATCCTGGATGAATACGCGGCGAAAGACCCGCGTGTCGTCGTGATCCATAAGGAGAATTCCGGTGTTTCGGATACCCGTAATAAGGCGCTTGAGCTGGCACAGGGCGAATATATTCAGTTCCTCGATGCCGATGACTGGATCACAGCCGATTCCACCAAATCCCTGGTCCGGGCCATGGAGGAAAACAATGTCGACCTCGTTGTCGCGGACTTCTACCGGGTCGTCGGTGAGAATCTTTCCCGCAAGGGAAGCATCTACGATTCCAAGGTCTTAAGTCGTGAGGAATATGCCCAGTGGATGATGGAATCCCCGGCGGACTTTTATTACGGCGTCATCTGGAACAAGCTCTACTGCCGCTCGATCATCCGCGAATACGATCTGAAGATGGATAAATCCCTGAGCTTTTGTGAGGATTTTGTCTTCAACCTGGAATACATCCTGCACTGCAAAAAGATCTTCCCGCTGCAGATCCCGGTCTATTATTACGTGAAGACAGACGGATCGCTGGTCGCGCAGAACCTTGATCTGGCGAAGATCGTCAAGATGAAGACCAGCATCTATGAATACTATGACAAGTTCTTCCGCAACATCCTGGATGAGAAGGAATACGCGGGAGAGCGCATCAATATCGCCCGTTTCCTGATCGCGGTGGCCAACGATAACTTCGCGGTGCCTTATATGCCGGGAACGAAGAAGCTCGGTGAGGAGAAGGTCACGGCGACGGTAAACGTTACCGGACGTCCGGATCCGATCGCGGCGACCTATTACATGAACAAACTGTTCGATCATTATCTCAATACGATCGCTTTAAAATACAACCTCGATCTGAAGGATATCCGGGTGTTCTACGCGCTGCGTGAGGCAGGGCGGACGAATACCCAGAAAGACCTGACGGATTTTACCGGATTCCCGCTGCCGCAGGTCGTCTTATCCCTGCAGAAGCTGGCAATGCATAAGTTCATCACCACCAAGTTCGATCTCAACGGCGTTACTGCCTCGATCAACGACTCCGCTGCCGAACTCTCCAAGGATATCGATGATGCCTTAAAAGACTACGGCAACAATGTCTTTGCGGAATTCTCCGAGGAGGAACGCGCCCGTTTCGAAAAGGAAACAGACCGTGTCTATTACCGGATCAAACAGATCCTGGAAAGCTATGAAGCCCAATAAAAAACTGACAGCCGAAGAAAGCGCGAAGCTTTTCGTCGGCGAAGATAAATGGCATATCCGCGGTCTTCCGGAAAAGGATATCCCGAGCCTGCGTATGGCGGACGGGCCCTCAGGCCTGCGCATCGAAAAGAGTAACGCGCTCGGTTTTCCGGAATCGGTCGAAGCGATCGCTTATCCCTGCGCCTGCGCCCTGGCCTGCAGTTTTGATCCGGAGCTGATGAAAAAGCTCGGCAACATGCTGGCAGAAGAGTGCAAGCGCTACGGAGTCGATATCCTTCTGGGACCGGGAGTCAACCACAAACGCAGTCCGTTGTGCGGACGCAATTTTGAATACTTTTCCGAAGACCCGATCCTTTCTTCGGATCTGGCTGCCGCGTATATCGAAGGTCTGCAGGAAAAAGGGATCGGTGCTTCTTTAAAACACTTTGCCGGGAACTCCCGGGAAACAGCGCGTATGGTCGAGAACAGCGTGATCGATATGCGCACACTGCAGGAGATCTATCTGCGTCAGTTTGAACGCACGGTCCGCAAGGCACAGCCCTGGACCGTGATGGCGGCCTATAACCGTCTGAACGGAAGCTACTGCACCGAAAACAGCGCTCTTCTGAAAGACCTGTTACGCGATAAATGGGGATATCAGGGGATCGTTGTTTCAGACTGGGGCGCACTGAGCGATCCGGCAAGAGCCATCCATGCCGGCACCGATCTTGAGATGCCGGGTGGTGATCACGGGACCTCGAACGCACTTCTTGAAGCGCTGAAGAAAGGCGAACTGAAGGAAGAGACTCTGCAGGAAAGCAGCAGCAGGATGCTGGAGCTTGCCGAAAAGTGTTCCCATAAGAAAGCAGCTGAATATGATGAGAAGACACATTTTGCCTTTGCCGGGGAACTGGCGGAGCGCAGTATCGTTTTACTGAAGAATGAGGGCATGCTGCCGCTTTCGGAAAACGAAAAGATCGCGGTGATCGGTGCTTTCGCGGAACATCCCCGTTTCCAGGGCACCGGTTCCAGCAAAGTCAACTGCCCGCAGCATGACTGTTTCCTTGATGCTCTCGAAGAAAACGAACTGCCGTATGTATATGCGCAGGGTTATCATTTACTGATCGATCAGGAAAACCCGCTGCTCAACGAGGAAGCTCTGCGGATCGCCAGAGAATGCCGGAAGACCATCGTCTTTGCCGGTCTGCCGGACGGGAAGGAAGCGGAAGGCTATGACCGCGAGAATATGCGCCTGCCAAACTGTCAGAACCGGCTGATCGAGAAACTGTGTGAAGTCAGCGATGAGGTGACGGTCGTTCTGCAGTGCGGCGCTCCGGTCGAGATGCCCTGGGCGGATAAGGTGCAGGGGATCGTTATGACCTATCTCAGCGGCTGCCGCGGTGGCGGAGCATTGGAACGTATCCTGTATGGCGAAGTCTCACCTTCGGGAAAACTGGCGGAAAGCTTTCCGCTGAAAGAAGAGGATGTTCCCTGTATCCGCTATTTCCGTGACGATATCTTTACCTGTACATACCGCGAGGGGATCTACAGCGGCTACCGTTACTACAGTTCTTTTGCCAAACCTGTCCGTTTTCCCTTTGGTCACGGACTGAGCTATACCGAATTCCGTTATCAGGATCTGCGTCTGAAAAAAGAAAAAGACGCTGTCCTGCTGTCTTTGAAGGTCCAAAACTGTGGTTCGCGTGAGGGACGTGAGATCGTGCAGATCTATGTCTCGCTTCCGGAAAGCCGGATCGCAAGACCGCTGCGGGAGCTGAAAGCTTTCGCTTCAGTAGAACTTCTGCCGGGAGAGACAAAAGAAGTCACACTGCGGATAAGTCACAAGGATCTCAAATATTATGATGTGCTGCTGGAGCGTTATGAGCTTGAGGACGGACTGTACCGTTTCGAAGCTGCTGCCTCAAGCGAAGATATCCGCTTGTCTTCCGATATCCGGATAGCAGGCTATACAAATCCCTGTTCCACACTGAAGAAGGAATACCTGCAGGAAGAGGAGGGGATGGTCTTAGTTTCGGACGCAGACTATTCGAAGATGCTTAGGACGCCTCTGCTGGAAGAGGAACGCAAACGCTTCACCCGTGATTCGATCGTCTTCGAGCTTGGTTCCAAACGTCTTGGACGCAGAGTTCATTATTATATCGACCGCTATCTGCGCCGGAAAAAGCTGCACGACGTTTCCCGGTCGATGATATTCGAATCGCCGCTGCGCATGATCCTGATGGCCAGCGACCGCTTTACCTGGAAGACCGTCGATGTTATCGCGGATCTCTTCAA
>JAUNQE010000056.1:0-10354 GCA_030536365.1 Erysipelotrichaceae bacterium
TGTCTATTCCTGCCGTATCCGCAATCATAATCTGGCGCTGAGCGACGTCTGCGAGGACGGGGATGAGATCACGCTTTACGGTCTTTCGGATTCCTATGCTTCCACGGTCTATCAGACCTCGCTCTGTTTTCTTTACATCAAGGCCGTCCATGACGTTCTCGGGACCGATATCCCGGTGCGTATCGCCAATACTTTAAGCAGCGGTTTTCTGACCAAGGTCCGCAAGGTGAATGTTTCTGAGGAGGATCTTGAGAAGATCACCGCCCGCATGAAGGAGCTGGTCGCGCTTGATCTGCCGGTCCTCTGCCGCAAGGTCGGACGTGAGGAACTGATCGCCTTCCTGAAGAAACAGGGACATGAGGAACAGCTGCAGCTCGTTCTCAGTTCTGAGGAAGTTGATTCCGCTTATATCTGTCAGCTTGAAGAGGAAGAGCAGTCTTTCTATGTGCCGATGGTTCCCTCGACAGGTTATCTGCAGTCCTTTGAATGCGTCCGCTATAAGAACGCGATCATCCTGCGCTATCCTTCCGCCCACAAACAGGGCAGGATCCCGCCGTTCGAGGAACAGCCGCTGATCTATAATGCCTTCTCGGAAGCGACCCGTTGGGACCGTATCATGGGCATCCATTATGCCTGTGATCTCAACGATAAGATCAAGGCCGGCGGCAGCGAGGATCTGATCCTGATGTCGGAGGCTCTGCATGAAAAAAGGATCGCGGAGATCGCCCAGGCGATCAAGATCCAGAACAAGCGTATCATTCTGATCGCAGGTCCTTCCTCCTCGGGAAAGACGAGTTTTGCCAAGCGTCTGTGCATCCAGTTAAGAGTCATCGGCCTGCGTCCGCTGTATCTCGGAACAGACGACTATTTCTTCAACGATGAGGACAGCCCGCTGCTCGAGAACGGAGAAAAGGACTGGGAAAGCATCCGCGCCGTTGACACAGAGCTCTTCACGTCCAATATGAATGACCTTCTGCAAGGCAAAAAGGTCGACCTGCCGACTTTTGATTTCAAACTGCACCGCAAGGTCTTCGGACAGCGGATCACGACGATCGACTCCAGCCAGCCGATCGTGATCGAGGGGATCCACGGACTGAATCCGAAACTGACCGAAGGCATCGACGATAATGAGAAATTCAAGATCTATGTCAGTCCTTTGATCCAGGTCCGTATCGATATCTACAACCGTATCCCGAATTCCGATCTGCGCTGTCTGCGCCGTATCATCCGTGACCATCAGTTCCGTGACCACAGCGCCGAAAACACCCTGCTGCACTGGAAATCCGTACGTGACGGCGAAGAAGTCAACATCTTCCCCTACACCGAACTGGCGGACGAATACTTCAATTCCTGCTGTATCTACGAACCGGCCGTCAACAAGAAATACGCGGCGAAGCTGCTGAAACAGATCAGCGACGATTCGCCGGCCTATGGCGAAGCCCAGCGTCTGCTGAACCTTCTGAAGGCATTCGTGGCGATGGAGGACGACAGCGCCGTTCCCAACAACTCACTGATCCGTGAATTCATCGGTGGATCAGTGCTGGTACACTGACACAAAAAAAACGATCCCGCGGGATCGTTTTTTATTATCAGACTGTTATTCTTACTCACCCATGAATTCGGAGATCCGGTGGAGCCAGAAAGTGATCTCGATCTTCTGCGGGCAGGCGCCTTCGCACTGCAGGCAGCCGATACAGTCAGCGGCGCGGCCGCTGCCTTCGTTCATGACTTCCGCGTACATCTCCTTCGCTGTCTCCGGTTCGCCGAAGACGAGGTTCTGGTTCATCGCCTCAAAGATCTCCGGGATATTGATCTGCATCGGGCAGCCCGGTGTGCAGTAATGGCAGGCAGTACAGGGGATCTGGTCAGTCGACTGGAAGACCTTCTGCGCGCGTTCGATCGTCTTTTCCTCTTCCTCACTCAGCGGTTTGAAGTCTTTCATGAAGGACAGGTTGTCTTCCATCTGTTCAACATTGGACATACCGCTTAAGACAACGAGGATGCCCGGCTTGGAAGCGACATAGCGGATCGCCCAGGATGCCAGGGAGACATCCGGATTCGCTTCGTTAAGGATCTTGCGGACAGTGAGCGGCGGATTCGCGAGCGTTCCGCCCTTGACCGGTTCCATGACAACGATCGGTTTATTGTGACGGCGGCAGATCTCATAGAGCTTGCCAGAATTGACGTTCGGGTTTTCCCAGTCGGCATAGTTGATCTGCAGCTGGACGAATTCAACATCCGGATGTTCGTTCAGAAGCTGTTCGAGGATCTCCGGGGTGTGGTGGAAAGAGAAACCGTAGTGTTTGATCTTTCCTTCCGCCTTAAGTTCCTTGACATAATCCCAGATCTTGAACTCATCGTATTTCGGCAGTGTTGCTTCGCCGATCGCGTGCAGCAGGTAGAAATCAAAATAACCGGCCTCCGTGCGGCGCAGGCTTTCCTCAAACTGCGCTTTTGCTTCTTCGGCAGTGCTGGCGACACGGCTGTTGAGTTTTGTTGCGAGGTAATAGCTCTCACGCGGATAACGTTTGACCAGTGCTTCGCGGATCGCGTCTTCCGATCCCGGATAAACGAATGCAGTATCAAAATACTTCATTCCGGCAGCCAGGAAACGGTCGACCATCACCTTGGTCTGTTCGACATCGATGGTATTCTCATCGATACGGGGGAGGCGCATCAGACCGAAACCGAGTTTCGGCATTGTTTCAATGATTTCTTTCTCCATTTTCATAAACCTTCCTTATTTTCATTTTATTGGTTTATTGAGCGATTGCACAATGCTTTTTTACATTTCCGGAGCGATGACCCGCAGAGCGGAACGCAGGAACTCGCGGATATAGCCGACTTCGGCGTCCTCATAGGAGATCTTCTTGCAGACTTCGAAGGTCTTTTCGAAATCGGCGCGGATATCCTTTAAAGCGTCACAGCGGTAGAGACAGACGCCGTTCTCAAAATTCAGATACAGGCTGCGGTAGTCAAGATTGATCGTGCCGACCGTCGCCAGGACATCGTCACAGAGGAAGATCTTGGAATGAACGAAGCCCGGGGTGTATTCATAGATCTCGATCCCCTCATCCATCAGCTGGGTGTAGAAGGATTTGGTGATCTCATTGGCGATACGCTTGTCGGGAATGCCCGGAAGCACGAGCTTAACCTTGACCCCGCGTTTGGCCGCCAGGGTCAGCGCGCTCAGCATCTCGGTATCGATGATCAGATACGGGGTCATGATATAGACATAGTCCCTTGCCTGACCGAGGATATTCAGATAGATATGTTCGCCGACGTTCTCATTATCAAGAGGCGTATCGGAATAGGGAATGACATAGCCGCTTCCCTGGGTGGATAAGGTGTTGCGGAAGACCGTGTAGTCATCGTCTTCATGACGGACCGCGTTCCAGATCGTCAGGAACATGACGGTCAGGCTCCAGACAGCGTTGCCGCGGATCTTGATGACATTGTCCTTCCAGTGACCGAAACGGCGCTTGCGGTTGATGTATTCATCAGCCAGGTTGATGCCGCCGGAAAAGGCGGTATGGCCGTCGATGACGAGGATCTTTCGGTGATCGCGGTGGTTCATGATGACATTGATGATCGGGCTGATGCGGTTGAAGGCGATCGCCTTGATCCCCTTCGCCTCGAGCTCACGCACATAATTCAAAGGCAGCGTGTTCATCGAACCCATATCGTCATAAAGGACGCGGACCTCGACGCCCTGCTTGACCTTCTCCTCCAGGATCGAAACGATCGAATTCCAGACATAGCCGTTGCCGACGATGAAGTACTCTAAGAAGATGAACTGTTTCGCCTTGGTCAGCTCCTCCAGGATCTGGGGGAAGCCGAGATCGCCCAGCGGGAAGTATTCCACTTCGGAATGATCGTAGACCGGGAAACCGGCGCCTTCGGAGATATAGCGGAACTGTCCGGCTAAAGCAGGATCCTCCGCGCAGGCATTTTCGAGGACTTTCGGTTTCTGTTTGTAATAGCGCGCGGCCGACAGCATCTCGGTATTGATCGCGTGATAGGTGCGGCTGCTGAAGATGTCCGCGCCGGCGAGCAGATAAAAGATCGTTCCCGGGATCGGCAGGACCGAGATCAGAAGGATCCACATGATATCCGAGGACAGATGTTTGCTTCGCTTTAAGATGACCAGGATGACGATCAGGCTCAGAGCAGTGATCACTGTGTCGATCCAGGCGGCCTGGGCGCGGAAACGCGCGAAGAGAGACCATAGCCAGAAGAATTCGATCACGGCGATCAGGAACATGATGAACATCCGGCTGGTGATTATTTTCAGAATTCTTTTCATCGTATCTTATTGTTTATTATCCGAGCAGTGCCGGGAAACTGAGGTTGTAGTCGCAGTTATGATCCAGATAGTCGCGGATCACGAGGCTGCCGTCGGCGCCGTTATAACAGAGGTTGGCGACCGTGCGGTCATTGTAGGCAGTCAGGAAGATCGAATGGATACGGTCTTCCCCCTGATAGCAGAGGATCTCGCGCAGCTTTTCGCCGGAGGCCTGCTGCGGATCGAGTCCGTTGATCCCTTCCTGCGCTTTCGCAGCCCGGAAGAGCGAATTGGGTGAAGCCTTGACTTCCCCTTCCTTTGCCAGGAAATGGTTGGAACGTCCGTAAGCGGCGGTGATCTCCGTCTCATACACCCGGTCAAGGTCCTTCTCGAAATTGAAGGCTTCCCCGGTCCTGGTATCGACGACGTTGAAGCTGAAGGGTGAAGCGACCTTCATCTCTTGCAGGCGGGAGCGCACCTCGGCGATCCCGGAAGCGGATGTCAGCCAGCGTTCATAGATATAGCGTGATATCTCGCCTGGATCGGTCTTATCGGGGAAAAGGAAATTGCTGGAGAAGAGAAGTCCGTAGCTGTTGAAGCCGAAACAGGAGCCGATCACCTTCTCGGCGTTGGTATACCCGACGACCCAGTGATCCGGATAATTGAAACGGACCAGCATCGTATTGTTTTTAAAGAAATTGTCTTCGTCTTCATTGTGGGAGAAGAACACTCTGCCGGCGCTGTCTTTTAAGATCACGGTGGTGCACCCGTCACTCTTTCGGGTCAGCTCCGGGGAATTCAGAAGCAGCAGTGAGAAAAATGAAACGCCTGCGCCCTCCGCCTTGCCGCGGATCTCCTGCAGCGCTTCGGGAAAGGTCTTTTCGAGCTTTTCCGCGATCGCGGTGAGCTTCGCGCGCATCTCCTCATTCATCCATTTTTCTTCTGCCTTGGCGCATCTGCGCTGCAGCACTCTGCGAAAACGGTGTCCGATCACTCGCCCCATTTCATATGCGGTGCCGCTGACTTCAAATACCTGCATCGTCTACACCTCCGACATATTCCGAATACATTTACTATAGCATTTTCGCAGAGGGTTTTGGGCTTCCGCCCCTCCCGAAAGTGAAAAAACAGCAGAACAGCACAATCTTTTTATCGAAACAAAACGAACTTTTTATATAATGGGAGATATGTCAAAAAGAAGAGATCTTACCACGTTGCTGCGCAGCGGACAGACGATCGATCTGAAAGAGCGTTTCCGGCTCGTTTTTCAGCTGAGTCTGCCGGGCATCCTGGCACAGATCTCGGAGATCATCATGCAGTATATCGATGCCGCGATGGTAGGCAAGCTCGGGGCGGGAGCTTCCGCTTCGATCGGTCTTGTCTCTTCAAGCACCTGGCTGATCGGCGGTCTGCTGTTTGCGACGGGAGCCGGCTTCTCGGTCCAGGTCGCCCATGCGACCGGTGCCGGGGATACCGAGAAAGTGCGCACGACCTACCGTCAGTCGCTGATCGCCTCCTTCCTGATCGTCGGTGTCCTTTCGCTTTTCTGTATCTGGATCAGCGCCTATCTGCCTGTGCTTTTAAAGGCAGACAGCGCGATCCACGCGGACGCCAGCGATTATTTCCGGATCTACGGGATCTTCCTGCTCATCCGCATGTTCTACTATCTCAACCAGTCCATGCTGCAGTGCACCGGCAACATGAAGACGCCGAGCATCATCAGCTCTCTGATGTGCATGCTGGACGTGGTATTCAACTTCTTCCTGATCTTCCCTTCCCGGACCGTGACTTTCTTCGGGAATGAGATCAGTGTCTGGGGCGCCGGACTCGGTGTCCGCGGGGCGGCGCTGGGGACGGGACTTTCCTTCCTCTGCGCGCTGCTATTGATCAGCTGGTCAACAGCTGTCGCTTCCCCGCTTTTAACACTGCGTGTCAAAGCTTCCTGGAAGCTGCGTAAGGAAACACTGCTCAAGGCAGTACGCATCGGTATCCCGATGGCATTGGAACAGTCTGCTTTGTGTCTCGCGCAGATCCTTTCGACCCGCATCATCGCGCCTTTGGGAACGGTGGCGATCGCCGCCAACTCCTTTGCGATCACGGCGGAATCCTTATGTTACATGCCCGGTTACGGTATCGAATCGGCCGCGACAACACTTGTCGGACAGGCGGTCGGTGCCAAACGCCGGGATATAGCCCGCAGCTTTGCCTGGCTGACGACCTTCACCGGGATCACGATCATGAGCACCACGGCCTTTATCATGTATTTCGGCTGTCCCTATGTCTTCGCTTTCCTGACCCCGGATAAGGAAGTACAGCTGTTGGGAACACAGGTCCTGCGTTACGAGCTCTTTGCCGAACCGCTCTTCGCGGCTTCGATCGTGGCGACCGGAGCGCTGCGGGGAGCCGGGGATACGATCGTGCCCGGGATCTTCAATCTCATCAGCATCTGGGGTGTCCGTCTGACCCTGACCTTCTTCCTCGTCAAGAGCCATGGTCTGTCCGGAGCCTGGATCGCCATGGCGATCGAACTGAGCTTCCGCGGCATTCTCTTCCTCATCCGTCTTAAACGGGAGAAATGGCTGGAACGTCTCGATTTCTGATCTTAAGCAAAAACGCGCAATAGCGCGTTTTTTGTTTTCAGGCTTTGACCGAGATATCAAGCAGCTGACGCAGTGTCTCCCGGTCTTCCGGGAAAAAGAGTTTCAGCAGACGTACCGCGATCGCGACGGTGAGCAGCTTCTCCGGGGTAAAGGGAAGCCAGAGCAGCGCCAGATAGCCGCCGCCCACTGTCGTCAGGAACGGCAGATGCAGCGCCGGACCCAGAAGCACAAAGAGATAGGCCCAGCCGTTCGTCAGCATCCAGGCCAGTCCGAAGCAGAGCAGGAAACGGGGTCTGGCCAGGAAAACCAGGATCTTCTTTAAACGGTTCATCAGGATCTCCCCTTCGCCTCCCGGTAAAGGCGTTTTCTGGAGAAAGTGTGGGGGATGGGTTCCCAGGAAACAGAGGTGAATAATGACAACAAAGCGATCGGCAGATAGGTCATCATGAACAACGGGAAGGTAAAGATGTAGAGGATCTTTTTCAGCGGCGGACAGACGATCTTTTTCCATTCGCTGAAAGTCGTGATCGCGCCTAAGACGCAGAACATCAGATAGACATTGCGCAGTGTCTCCCCGCCCGACTGCAGGACCGTCAGCAGAGCTTCGGGATCGCGCAGACTGCAGAGCAGACAAAAGCCGTTAAGCACGAGCGAGAGCGCAGAAAGGAAGAAGGCCGGCATGATCGTATTCAGCATATCGTAGCAGGCGAAGCTGCCCTGAAGCGCTCCCGTGACCAGTGCCCTTCCGTATTTTTGGAAGACCTGAAAATAGCCCTTGGCCCAGCGCAGACGCTGTTTATAGGAATGGGTGAAAGTGACCGGCTGCTCATCGTAGAGTTCCGCCTCGCGGCAGAAGGCGATCTTTCTTCCCTTCAGGATCTGATCCGCGGAGAATTCGATATCCTCTGTCAGAAGATGGTAAGGCCAGCCGCCGTTTTCCTCGGCGATCGCGCGGCTGAAGTAGAAGCCGGTGCCGGAGACAGCGCCGCTGCCGGCGCAGAGATAGCGGGGATAATTCAGATAACGGCTTTCCCTGAGAAACCAAAGGGCATAAGCCGCGGAGATCCAGTTATGGGAATAGTTCTTGGAGTTGCGGTAGCTCGTGATCAGTTCGTTGCCTTCGCAGACCTTTTTATTCATCTGCGTGAAGTAATCCTTCGCCAGCAGATTGTCGGCGTCAAAGACGAGATAGCCTTCGATCTTCTCTTTCACGTCTTCCGGGATCTTTTTCAGAAGCTCGTTCAGGGCGTAGCCCTTGCCGACCTCGCGGTTATTGAAGCGTTCAAAGACGACCGCCCCGTGCTTTGCGGCAACTTCAGCAGTGGCATCGGTGCAGTTATCTGCCATCACGAAACAGTGGATACGCTCCTTTGAATAATCCTGGGCAGCGATACTGTCAAGCAGATCGCCGATGACTTCCTCCTCGTTGCGGGCGCAGATCAGGACCGCGTAATCGTGTTCACGGATCTCCGCGTCCTTTTTCTTTTCCCGGCCGAAAAGCGAGAGCGGGATATAGAGAAACTGATAGGCATAAACAGTCATGAACAGCAGGCCGATCAGATAATTGATCATTTTTATCACTTCCATACGCTTTCTCCTTTTTACACTTTCATTCTAAAAAAGGTCCCGATTAAGAAAAAACGGGCAAAAGGATTAAGGTTTGCTTAAGGAAACAAGTCGTTTCAAGCACAAAAAAAGAGTATGCCAGGCATACTCTTTTCAGCTAGATCAGAGGGAAGGTCAGGATCGCCTTGAACAGGTCGCCGTCGATCGCGAGCTTCAGGGTGCCTCCCTGCAGTTCCGCCATGCTGCGGGCGATCGAGAGGCCGAGGCCGTTGCCTTCGGTATTACGGGAACTGTCACCGCGGGTGAAACGCTCCATCAGTTCCTCTTCCGAGATATTCAGCGCGTCTCTTGAGGTGTTCTTAAAGGTGATCACGGCATTGCCCTTCTCCTTGTCTTCCTCCAGGGAAAGATAGACACGGGTGCCGGGCTGCGCGTATTTGCAGATGTTGTTCATCAGATTATCGAAGATACGCCACATCCTTCTTCCGTCAGCCATGATGCGTACCGGCTGTTCGGGACGGCTGGTGACCAGCGTCAGTTCCGCCTTCTGCAGTTTTTCCTCATATTCGCCTGAAGCCTGCTCCAGGAAGATCGAAGCATCGCTTGGTACCGGATGGACCTCAAGATTGCCGGTCGAGGCCTTGGAAGCCTCCACGAGATCCTCGATCAGCCGTTTCAGCTTATCGGACTGGCGGACCAGGACCTCGGAATATTCGTGGATCTTTTCGTTCTTGGTCCTTTCCTGACCGATCAATGTCGCGTAGTTGATGATCGAAGTCAGCGGGGTCTTGATGTCGTGGGAGACATTGGTGATGAGTTCCGTCTTCATGCGTTCGCTCTTCAGTCTCTCGCTGACCGCGATATTCATGCCGCCGGCGATATTATTGAGATTCTCGCCGTGCTTTTTAAAGTCAAACAACATACCTTTGGTATCCGTATGATAGCTCATGTCTCCGCTGGCGAGCGCCTCACCGCCCTTCTGCAGACGACGCAGCACGATCGCGAGATAGAGGACCGCCGGGATAAAGATAAAGTGCTCAAAGACCGCAAGATCCGCAAACCCGTAATAGCCTCCCATACCGGCAGCGACCAGCTCAACAAAAAGAACGACAGCGATCAGCAGGCAGGTCTTCCAGACCAGCGGGATGCTGCGGGCAAAGTCCAGCAGACCTTTTCCGAAACGGACCAGGAAACGGCAAACAGCTTTCAGGATCTTCCATAACCACATGAGCAGCCAGTAACAGAAGGATCCTGTGATCAGGTTTTTCTGCTTGATGCGGGCAGCCATGCTGATGCATAATCCGAGGCCTCCGACCAGTATCGTGATCGCAGATACGCCTGCGGCAATGAGCTCCTGGCCGTCGCTTCCGGCGGCAGCCGAGCATATCGCATAGACAAACAGACCGACACCGCCAGCGACGATCGCCGCGAGCACATCGAAAGGAATTCTGTTCAGCGGACCGGGGTACAGCTCCTCATCCAGCGGCGAGCGTGCCGCGGAAGCCATCAGGATCACAAAGGCAAAGATCGCGAGCGCGCTGAAAAGCGGAATGAAGAAGATCACATGATAGCGCAGCTCATACACTTTGGAAAGGATCCCGTGATATAAACGGTAATCGTCCATCTCCGGGAAACCCTCCAGGAAGCGGACATCATAGGTATAGACTTTCGTCCCGTCCTCCTCTGTGACCGGATCCTCGGTATAAAAGACCTCGGAAGCATTTTCCCCTTCGGTAACGGCTGCGAAATAAAGATGATACTGCCAGTCCGCGTCCGTTGCGCTCTTTGAGGAAACCAAGACATTGCCTGCGCTGTCACAGAGACGGAAGACGACATTTCCCTTGTCCTCGAGGACGATCGTTTCCGGAACACTTCCTTCTTCGGCTGTGCTCTGGCCGGGCGT
>JAUNQE010000056.1:10364-10737 GCA_030536365.1 Erysipelotrichaceae bacterium
CCCGTTTTCGTAAGACCAGACTTCGTTCCAGGCGCTATTGATCAGATGGGGGTGAGCGTAGAGGTCATAGTAGAACTGTTCCCCGCTTTTTGAATACGCTTCCTCCGCGACCAGCGCCGCCGTAGTGAAGGCGGAAGCGGCAAAAGCGCACAGTGATAACACTACAACCAGGAACAGGATGGTCTTGCCGACAACAGTCCGGAAAAATGATTTCATGCTGCACGACCTTTCTCGAACTTGTAACCCTGGCCGAAGATCACCTTGATGTAGCGCGGATCGGCCGGGTCGATCTCCAGTTTCTCGCGCAGATGACGGATGTGAACGGCGACCGTATTGTCGGCGCCGTAGGGTTTTTCTTTCCAGACGGTACTGT
>JAUNQE010000099.1 GCA_030536365.1 Erysipelotrichaceae bacterium
CGATCTCCTTGATCGCGCCGGCGCCGTGGTAGGAAGTTTCATTTAATACAAAACGGTTTGCCATGTTTAATATTGCCTCCTAATGACAATCTAATTATATAACTTGTGAATTATTTTACAAGAATCATGCTCAAAAAAGGAAGTCTCCCCTTTCCGTTAACTTCCTTTTGTTGAAAGCATACTATTATGCTGCTTTCCGGTTTTGAGCGTCCTCGATCAGGGACAGCGCGCCGTAGACGATCGAATCGTCTCCCAGGGCAGCGCTCTTCAGCTCTACAGTCGAGCGGATCGAGGGCATACAGTAATTATCGACTTCCTTCAGGATCTTCTTGACGAAAGTCTCGCCGGTCGCCTCTACGACGCCGCCGCCGTAGATGACGACATCGGGGCTGAAGGTATTGATCATATTTCCTGTCGCGACCGCAAGCCAGTGGCAGGCACGGTTGACAGCTTCCACAGAGACCGGATCCTTCTTGCGCAGCGCCTGTTTCAGGTATTTGCTGCGGAAGGTCCCGCCTTCCAGATGTTCCAGCATCATCGTTTCTCTGCCGCGGGAAGCCTGACGGCGGATGTATTTGGTGATGCCCTGCTTGCTGGAGAAGGCTTCAAGACAGCCTCTCTGACCGCAGTTGCAGACCGGACCCTCGGGGTCGAGGATCATATGGCCGTATTCGGCACCCTTGAAATGGGAGCCGGTATAAAGCTTGCCGTCCAGGATCAGGCCGCCGCCCATGCCGGTTCCGACAAAGAAACCGATGACATTGGTGTACCCCTGTCCGGCGCCGTGTTTGTATTCACCGAGGATACCGATGTTGACATCGTTTCCGATATAGAAAGGTACTTTGAATTTCTTTTCCAGCGGGGTGCGGATATCATAGTCGCGCCACGGCAGGTTCGGAGAGAACAGGATGATCCCGTTTTCCTGGTCGATGACGCCCGGAGCGCCGGCAGCGATGCCCTGCACCTGCTTCAGGCTGATGCCGGATTTCTTGACCATTTCAGCAACGACGTTGATGATCGTCTGTTCGACGTTCTCGGTTCCTTCGCCGCTTCCTTTGGTACGCTTCTTTAAACGGTAGATGATCTCGTCGTTTTCATTGAAGATCACGCCGAGGATCTTGGTGCCTCCGATATCAAGGCAGATCTTGTAAGGTTTATTCATAGCTACCTACCCCTTCCAACACACATATCTCTATTTAATCATATAAAAGCGAATTAAATCTTATAAAACAGATTATAGCACAATCAGATAGATCACTGTGCCTAAAGCCGCGCTGCCCAGCAGTACCAGGATCGAGGAGATCTTTGTTTTGCGCAGGACCAGCAGCGCCAGCGCGAAGAGTCCAAGCTCCACATAACGGATGTCCGCCAGTCCGCCATTTTCCCCAAAGAGCGCCAGGCGGAAGATCGTAAGACCCGCCGAAGCAACTAAAGCGACAACGACTGGACGCAGACGATGCAGAACGTTTTTCATGATCGACAGATCCCGGTACTTCCCGTAGAGGTAAGCCAGGAACAGGACGATGATCAGGGATGGCGTGATACAGCCCAGGGTGCAGACGACCGCGCCGGGAAGTCCGGCCATTCTGGTACCGACGAAAGTCGCGGCATTGACGCCGATCGGACCGGGCGTCATCTCAGCGATCGCTGTCAGATCCGCGTATTCCGCCATGGTCAGCCAGTGACGCTGTTCAACGACGAGTGAAAGGATCCAGGGCATCGCCGCATAACCGCCGCCGAAGGAGAATAAGCCGATCAGGAAGAAAGTCGTAAATAACTGTACAAAGATCATTCCTTCATCCCTCCTAACGGCAGAAAGCCGATCACAAGCGCGATCAGGATGATCGCCAGCGAAGAGACCTTAAAGACCGATAAGGCAACAAAGGCAGCGATCATCAGGATAAGATTCAGCACATCCTTCGACTTGATCACATTGGAGGCAAGGTCGATGACGACATCGACGATGACGGCCGCGACGCCGGCACGCAGAACCTGCATGACCGTCTGGGCGACCGGGTTGCCGATGAACTGTTTATAGAAGAAAGCCAGAACGGAAAGGATGACGAGCGGCGGGATGATCGTCGCTGTTAAAGAGACCACGACTCCCGGGATCCCGGCGATACGGTAGCCGAAGATAATGGCGCTGTTGACCCCCAGCGCTCCGGGTGCCGACTGTGCGATCGCGGTCATATCGAGCACTTCCTGGTCGTCCAGCCATTTCAGCTTCTGGGCAAAGGTGCGGCGCATCATGCTGATGATGACGAAGCCGCCGCCGAAGGTAAAGGCGGAGATCGTCAGCATCTTTATAAAGAGCGAAACATAGGGATGGGGCTGATCAAAAAAAGCGGATCTTGTTTTTTCGTCCATCTCTTCTCCTCCTTTCCGCCGGATTCCGTATTTTTAGTAAAAATCAATACCGGCAGCGCTGAACTGCCGCTGCCGGTAGCAGACCTGCAGGATCCGGGTCCCGCTGCCTGCCTTTTAGTTATGGATCATTTTGAAAATATGACGTTCCGCGATCGTAAGACCATTAACGGAAACGGTCAAATCCGAGATATCTTGTACCCTGGAAAGTCAGTTTCCCGGTATCGCCTTCGGCCAGAAGACCGTATTCCTGACCGGTGACGGAGAATTCCATACGGTCACCGCTTTCAACTTCAAAAGTCACATAGTGCCAGGTCGTGCTGTGCATGGAGCTGGTGGTGCTTGAGCGGCGCATGGAGTGGTCACTGCGGCGGGAGACGACTTTCGCCTCGACCGTAAGTTTGGGCTGTGCGTTATTATAGCGGTTCTGTTTGATCATCTTCACGAAGATCGTGACAAAAACAGAAATGACCAGCAGGAACATGATAATGAAAAAGACCGGAAATACCGTCTGCATGAACCCGAACATGGTAAATGGAAAATCGCGCATAATATCCCCCTGTCTGCAGGCTCTTAAACCTCACCCCGCCTGCCGTATTAAATATATTTTACCCCTCGGTCTTCACAAAGACAAAATTCTCTTTTCCGGCTCCGAGCTCAAAGAAGTATCTGCAGATCCCGAGATCCGCCTTCCCCAGGAATCCCTGGGCGTAGCTTAAAGTTACCTCATTGCCCTTTCCTTCGATCTTTACCGCCTGCCGGTTCACGGCTGTCGGCGCCAGAAGAACTGCCTCAATGTAGTGCACCCCTAAAGTTGGACTTAAGTATTTAGCTGTAATTGAGATAAG